>DATBFW010000136.1:0-19242 GCA_036558285.1 Mycobacteriales bacterium
GTCCTGGACAGCAGTGGGTCGGAGCGGTGCCGGCCGTCTCGACACGGCCGGCGGGAGATTTCCTAGCGGGTCGGCGCGGCCCGGTCCACCAGCGCGGCTGCACTCGGGACACCGTGCCCGAACACGCCGGCCGGCCCGCCCGGACCGAGCCGGGTGGCGCAGAACGCGTCCGCGACGGGTGCCGGCGCGTGCCGGACCAGCAACGAACCCTGCAGGGCGAGCGCCAGCCTGCTCGCGACCGCCCGCCCGTCGGCTTCGGCCGGCCCCGCGGCCAGGTCGGCGCGCAGCTGCTTGGCCGCCGCGTCCAGCCGGGTGTCGACACCGGCCGCCGCGTCGATCTCGGCGAGCGCGGCCTCGCCGGCCGCCGGCTCCCGGGCCAGCGCCCGCAGCACGTCCAGCGCGATGACGTTGCCCGAGCCCTCCCAGATCGAGTTGAGCGGCGACTCCCGGAACAGCCGCGGCATCCCGGACTCCTCGACGTACCCGTTGCCGCCCAGGCACTCCAGCGCCTCGCCGGCCACGGCGGGGGCCCGCTTGCAGACCCAGAACTTGGCGACCGCGGTGGCCAGCCGACCGAAGTCGTCCTCGCCGGCGTCGACCGCGGCGGCCAGCCGTATCCCGAGCACGGTGGCCGCCTCCGACTCGACCGCGAGGTCGGCCAGCACCGCGGCCATCAACGGCTTGTCCCGCAACGGACCGCCGAACGCCGACCGGTGCGTCGCGTGGTGAACTGCCTGCGCCACCGCTGCCCGCATCAGCGCCGCGCTACCCAGGACACAGTCGAGCCGGGTCACCCGGACCATCTCCAGGATCGTCTGCAGCCCGCGGCCGACCGGCCCGACCGCCCAGCCGACCGTGTCCTCGAACTCGACCTCGGACGAGGCGTTCGACCGGTTGCCGAGCTTGTCCTTCAGCCGCTGCAGCCGGAACACGTTCCGCTCGCCGGACGGCAGCACCCGCGGCACCAGGAAGCAGGTCAGCCCCGCCCCCGGCACCTGCGCGAGGACCAGGAACAGGTCGCACATCGGCGCCGAGCAGAACCACTTGTGCCCGGTCAGCCGCCAGCTGCCGTCGCCGGCGTCGACCGCGGCGGTCCGGTTGGCCCGCACGTCCGAGCCGCCCTGCTTCTCGGTCATCCCCATCCCGGCGAGGAACCCCGGCCGGCCAAGCTCCGGCGAGTACGACGTCGAGGTGAGACCCGCCTCGTACGCCGCGGCCAGCGCCGGCTCGTGCCGCAACGCCGGCACCACCGCGTACGTCATCGAGACCGGGCAGCCGTGCCCGGCTTCGACCTGCGACCAGACGTAGAAGCCGGCGGCCCGGGAGGTGTGCGGGGTGGCCGCCGCCGCGGTCCAGGGCGCGCCGGCCAGCCCGTGCCCGACCGCCTCGGTGAGCAGCCGGTGGTAGGCGGGGTGGAAGTCCACCTCATCGATCCGGTGGCCGTAGCGGTCGTGCGTACGCAGCACCGGCGGGTACGCGTTGGCGTCGGTGCCCCAGCGCTGCGCCTCGGCGGTGCCGGCCAGCCGGCCGAGCTCGCGGACCCCGGCAGTCTCGGCGCCGAGCCGGCGCACGGTCTCGGCCAGCGCGAGGTCACCGGTGTACACGTCGTGGTCGACGAGCGGGGGCGGCTGGTTGGTCACGTCGTGCGTGCTGGCCATGCTCCAGTCATACCGTCACGGCGGCAGCACCGTCACCGACGAGAACGACGCGTCCCCGGGCGGCTCGGCCGGCAGCACCCGCAGCGTGTCCTTCCGGTCGGCCGACCAGCTGGCCACCTGGCCGCCGGTGCCGGACCAGACCCCGAGCACCAGCGTGCCGCCCGACCAGCTCAGGTCGGGCGCCCGCTCGGCCGCGGTGTCCAGCCCGGGGATCCGGACCATCTCGCCGGTGCGCAGGTCGAGCACCTCGGCGAAGCCGGGCACGATGATCAGCCGGCCGTCCCGGTACTGCCCCGGCACGCCGAGCGCCAGCCGATGCCCGTCCGGGGCGAACGCTCCGACGCCGGGGTTGCCGGTGTTCACCGGCAGCCGGTAGCTGCGGGTGTGGCCGTCGGCCAGCCCGGTCACCGACAGCGGGCAGTCGCCGCGGCAGTCCGGCGGCACGTAGGCCACCGAGCCGGGGCCGACCGAGACGAGGATGCCGCCGACCGAGAGGACCCGGCGGGTGGCGCCGGAGCGCGGGTCGAGCACCCGCAGCTCGGCGACGCCGCGGTCACCGATCTGCTGCACGACCAGCCCGGCCGCGGTGTCCCGGAGCGGCGTCGCGGTCCCGCCGATGGTCCAGGACGAGCGGGCGGCGCCGGTCGGCGTGGTGATCGTGACCTTGGTACGGCCCGAGTCATGGCTGGACACGTACAGGTCGGTGCCGTGCCAGGCCGGGATCACCACGACGCTGTAGCCGAGCAGGACCGGCCGGCCGCCGCGGGTCGGCACGAGCGTGGTCCTGGTGCGGCTGGCGCTCGGGGCGATCTCGGTGACGACGGTCCCGGCCGGCACGATCTCCACCGCGGCGCGCTCGCCGTCGGACAGCTGCACCCCGGGCACCGGCGACACCTGGCCGGTCGACGTGTCGATGATCTGCGGGTGCTCGCCGGTGACCAGGAGCTTCAGCCCCGGCGGGCCGAACTCGCGGTCGCCGATGATCCGGGGCAGCCCGGACGGAGTGGCGGCGGTCCGTGGCGGGTCGGGCCGGTGCACCGGGTCGCGGTGGGTGGCGACGTATCCGAACAGCAGCACGGCGGCGGCGACCAGCGCGATGACCGAGCTGCGGTGCCGCATGGCATCAGTGTGACCGGAACCGAAGCGGGTCGAACAGCCCGATCGGGTGGTCGGTACGCCCGTCGAGGACCAGGTCGGCGAGGATCTCCCCGACCACCGGGACGAACTTGAAGCCGTGCCCGGAGAAGCCGCAGGCGACCACGACGTTCCCGTGCGCCGGGTGCGGTCCGACGACGAAGTGCGCGTCCGGGGTGGTCGTGTAGAGGCAGACCCTCGCGGCCACCGCGGGCCCGGTCAGCCCGGGGAACACCTCGGCTGCCCGCCGGCGCAGCTCGGCCACCTCGGCCGGCCGCACGGTCCGGTCGACGGTCTGCGGCGTCGTCGGCTCGCCGGCCCGGAAGAACGACACCTTCACCCCGCCGGCCGGCCCGTCGATGGCCGGGAAGCCGTAGACCTGGTCCGGCCCGTCGCCGCAGATGAAGACCGGGTTCCGCTCGTACGGGGCGATCGGGCCGGCCGGCGCGACCCAGTGCATGACCTGCCGCTCGACCACCATCGGCAGGTCCAGCCCGGCCAGCCCGGGCGCCCAGGCACCCGGGGTCAGCACCAGCGCGTCGGCCTCGTACGTGCCGGCCGCGGTGCGTACCCGGGCCGGCGGGCCCGCCTGCCAGGACTCCACCGGTTCGTCGAACCGCAGCTCGGCGCCGGCGGCCGCGGCCAGCCGGAGCTGCGCGGCGACGGTCGCCTCCGGCCGGGCGTACCCGGCCCGCTGCTCGACCAGCGCCAGCTCGCCGTCCGCCAGCCGGAACGTCGGGAACCGGCGGGCCACGCCGGCGGCGTCGAGCACCTCGTGCGGCAGGTCCCACTGCTCGGCCGAGCGCAGCGAGCCAGCGAAGGTCGGCCCGTCCGCCGGTCCGGCATACAGGCCGCCGGTCGGCACGAACACGTCCGTGCCACTGTCCGCGGCCAACCGCTGCCAGCTGTCCCAGGCCCGCAGCAGCAGCGGCACGTACGCCGGGTCCTCCAGGTAGGACTGCCGGTAGATGCGCGAGCCGCCGTGGCTCGAACCGAGCGCGTGCGCCGGGCCGTACCGGTCGAGACCGAGCACCCGCCGGCCGCGGCGGGCCAGCCCCAGCACCGCGGCGCTGCCCATCCCGCCGGTGCCGACGACGATGACGTCCCAGCTCATCCGCCGGACGGCTCGCGCACGTCGCCGGGCTCCGGCTCGGGCACGGCCTTCCCGAGCTCCGGCTCGGCCTCGGTCGGCGGCGACGGCGGCAGGCCGACATCGCGGCGCCAGGCCTCGAACGCGGCCGCGGTGAGCACGACCCAGCCCAGCCCGAGCAGCAGGCCGGCGACCACGTCGGAAAGGTAGTGCACGCCGAGCCCGACCCGGGCGAACGCGACGACCAGCGGGATGAGGATCGCCACCGCGATCGCCACGGCCCGCCAGCGGCGCGCCAGCAGCGGGGTGACCAGGAGCAGCAGCACCGCGCAGCCGACCATGGAAGTGAGCGCGTGCCCGGACGGGAACGACCGGCCCGGCGCGGTGGCGACGGCGTCGACGAGGTCCGGCCGGGCCCGGTCGACCAGGACCTTGAGCAGCACGCCGAGCAGCGCGGCGCTCCAGATCGTGACCAACGTCCAGATCGCCAGCCGCCGGCGCCCGCGCCAGAACAGCAGCACGGCCAGGACGGTCGTGACGACCCGGAACGTGATCGGGTCGAACACGTCGCTGATGCCCTTGAGCAGGGTGACCAGCCAGTGGTGGGCCAGGGCGATGACGTGCATCCGGCTGGCGACCGTGGTGTCCAGGTCGATCAGCGGGCTCCAGTTGTCCCGGACGAGCAGGGCGAGCAGCAGGAACGGCACCCCGAGCGCGATGGCCGCCGTCAGCCCGAGCCCGAGGCGCAGCACCAACCGCCGATCTGCCCGGGCGAACACCGTCACAGGTTTCCACTACCCGCTCCGGCTGGGTACATGACGCGCATGCCCGAACGCTGGTACCAGCAGTCCGTCATCTACTGCGCCGACGTCGAAACGTTCCAGGACTCCAACGGGGACGGGGTGGGTGATCTACGCGGGCTGACCAGCCGGCTGGACTACCTGGCCCGGCTCGGGATCAACGTCATCTGGCTGAACCCGATCCACCCGTCGCCCAACCGGGACGACGGCTACGACGTGGCCGACTACTACGGCGTCGACCCCCGGCTGGGCTCGCTCGGCGACTTCGTCGAGCTGGTCCACCAGTGCAGCAACCGCGGGATCCGGGTGATGATCGACCTGGTCGTCAACCACACCTCCGACCAGCACCCGTGGTTCCAGTCGGCCCGGCAGAGCGAGGACTCGCCGTACCGGGACTGGTACGTCTGGTCGCCGACCGAGCCGCCGCACGCGGACGAGGGAGTCGTGTTCCCCGGCTACCAGCGCGGCACCTGGTCGTACGACAAGGTGGCCAAGCTCTGGTACCACCACCGCTTCTACGACTTCCAGCCCGACCTGAACTTCAACAACCCCGAGGTCCGAGACGAGATCGGCCGGGTCGTCGCGTTCTGGATCGAGATCGGCGTCAGTGGGTTCCGGATGGACGGCGCGCCGTTCGTCATCGAGGAGGTGCACCCGGACACCTCTGACCGGATCATGCACTACGAGTGGCTCAACGACCTGCGCGACCACATGACCTGGCGGCGCGGCGACGCGGTCGTGCTGGCCGAGGCGAACGTGCCGAGGGACCAGATCCTGGAGTTCTTCGGGCCGCGCGGTGACCGGCTGCCGATGATGTTCAACTTCGCCGAGAACCAGCAGGTGTTCCTGGCGCTGGCCCGGCAGACCGCGGTCCCGGTGAAGACCGCGATCGAGTCCTCGCCGGAGATCCCGCCGGCCTGCAGCTGGGCGACATTCCTGCGCAACCACGACGAGATCGACCTGTCCGGGCTGCGGGACTCGGAGCGGGCCGACGTGTTCGCGAAGTTCGGCCCGGACAAGGACATGCAGCTCTACGACCGGGGCATCCGGCGCCGGCTGGCCACCATGCTCGACGGCGACCAGCGCCGGATCCGGCTCGCGTACGTGCTGCAGCTCTCACTGCCCGGCACCCCCGTGATCCGGTACGGCGAGGAGATCGGGATGGGTGAGGACCTGTCCCTGCAGCAGCGGGACGCGATCCGGACGCCGATGCAGTGGGCCGACGCGCCGCAGGGCGGTTTCTCCACCGCCGAGCAGACGGTGCGACCGATGATCGCCAAGGGCGACTACGGCTACCCGACGGTGAACGTGCGCGACCAGGAGCAGGACCGGGACTCGCTGCTGCGCTGGTTCCAGCGGGTGCTGCCGGTGCTGCGGGAGTCGCCGGAGTTCGGGACCGGGACGTACACGGTGCTCGACACCAGGAACGACCGGGTGCTGGCGCTGCGCTACGACTGCCCGACCGGCTCGATGATCGCGGTGCTCAACCTGTCGACGCAGAAGGTCACGGTCGACCTGGCCCCGCAGGACGGCGTGACCGACGGGTTCCCGGTGGACGTGCTGTCCGACCGGACCTACCCCGACGCCGGCGACCTGACCGCGGTGCAGCTCGACGGGTCCGGTTACCGCTGGCTCCGGCTCGCCCGTACGGTCGGTGCGTGACGGCTTTCTACGTCCCGGTGGGGGACGGGGTGTTCCGGTCGACGCCGCACACCGTGGGGCCGTGGGCCGCGACCGACCAGCACGCCGGGCCGCCGGCCGCGCTGCTGGTCCGGGCACTCGAGCAGGTGCTGCCGGCCGACGGCTGGCTGGCCCGGATCTCGGTCGACCTGCTCGGCGCGGTCCCGGTCGCCGACCTGACCGTGGCGGCGAGCGTGGTCCGGCCCGGCCGGTCCGTGCAGCTCGCGGTGGCCACGCTGACCGCCGGCGGGCGGGACGTGGCCCGCGCCACCGGCTGGTGGCACCGGATCGGCGACACGGCCGCGGTCGCCACGCTCGCCGCGCCGCCGCCGCTGCCGGACCAGCCCGACCCGGTCGACGACCGCTGGCCGGGCGGCTACCTGCAGGCGATGGAGTGGCGCCGGGTCAAGGGCGACTTCGCCGAGCCCGGCCCGGCGGTGATCTGGTCGCGGATGCGGATCCCGCTGGTCGAGGGCGAGCAGCCGTCGCCGACCCAGCGGCTGACGGCCAGCGCCGACTCCGGCAACGGGGTCGGCTCGGCGCTGTCGCTGGAGGACTGGATCTACGTCAACACCGAGCTGACCGTCCACCTGCTCCGGCCGCCGGAGGGCGAGCTGTTCTGCCTCGACTCGGCCGCCACGATCGGCCCGACCGGCGGCGGCTACGCGATCACCACGCTGTCCGACGTCGCCGGCGAGGTCGGCCGCGGCGCGCAGGCCCTGCTGGTGCGGGCGCGGTGAGCGAGCCGGGCGCCGGGATCGCCTGGCACGGCCGGCCGGGACCACCGCAGCCGGACGCCGGCGCGTTGGCGCTGGTCGCCGAGCTCGCCCCGGCGTACGCGGCCACCGCGGTGGAGAACGTGCTGCGCGAGTTCCCCAACGACCTGCGGTACGTGCTGCGCGGTCCGGAGCCGGTGCCGATGCCGCGGGAGCTGCACCCGGCCTTCTTCGGCAGCTTCGACTGGCACTCCTGCGTCGAGATGCACTGGGTGCTGGTCCGACTGCACCGGCTGGCGTCGATCCCGACCGAGGCGCTGGCCGTGCTCGACGCGCACCTGGCGCCGGAGCCGCTGCGGGTGGAGACCGCGTTCCTCGCGGCCAACCCCGGCTTCTCCCGGCCGTACGGGCTCGGCTGGGCGCTGATGCTGGCCGAGGAAACGGCGCTGGCCGGCGAGCGCGCCCAGGGCTGGGCCGCCGCGCTGCGCCCCCTGGCCGCGCAGGTCGCGGCGAACCTGCTGGCCTGGCTGCCGAACGCGACCTACCCGATCCGGTCCGGCGGGCATTTCAACAGCGCGTTCGGACTGCGGCTGGCGCTGCCGTGGGCGCAGCGGCGGGCCGCCGGCGGTAACGGCGCGCTGCTGGCCGAGATCCTCCGGGCGGCCGAACGGTGGTTCCTCGCCGACCGCGACTACCCGGCGGGGTGGGAGCCGTCCGGCGCGGACTTCCTGTCGCCGGCGCTGTGCGAGGCCGAGGTGATGGTCGACCTCGCCGGCCCGGACTGGCTGGCGGCGTTCCTGCCGGAGCTCCCGGAGACGCTGCTGCGGCCGGTCACCGTCACCGACGACAGCGACGGGCAGCTCGCCCACCTGCACGGGCTCAACCTCAGCCGGGCCTGGGCCTGGCGCCGGCTCGCCGCCGCGCTGCCGGCCGAGGACCCGCGGGTGCCGGTCGCCCGGGACGCCGCCCGCCGGCATGCCGAGGCCGGGATGCCGCACGCGACCGGTGGCGACTACATGGTCGAACACTGGCTGGCCGCGTACGCGCTGCTCCAGTTGACCGGCTGAGACCTCAGACCCGGACGACGAGGGTGGCGAAGATCTTGTCGTCGAGGGTCTGGTTCTTCTCGTCCCACAGCGGCCAGAGGTAGGTGAGGACCGTGTAGATGCCGCCGGTCAGAACACCGAGCAGGTTGCGGACCAGGAACCGGCCGAGCCCGACCCAGCCACCGGGCCACTGCCGGGTCGCCTCGCTGACCAGCCGGATGCCGACCACCTGCTTGCCGAGCGAGCAGCCCTGGGAGCCGTTGCGCCAGCCGTAGTTCCAGAACTGGAAGACGATCGCGAGCAGGAAGAGCACGGCGGCGAGCGCGATGAGGCCGCCGTTCACGCTGGTGATGGTCGTCGTGCCGGCCGAGTCGGTCTCGGTGTCGGCGGAGGCGAGGGTGGCGATGAGCACGATGAGACCGGGCAGCGCGACGACGAACGCGAACAGGCCGTCCAGCAGCAGGGCGCCGGCCCGGATCCCCCAGGAGGCGAGGTTCGCCGGCGGGGCGCCGTAGCCGGGCGGGGCCCACGGAGGTTGCCCGTACGGGTTCTGCTGGTACGCGGTCTGCGGATACTGCCCCTGCCCGTACGGCGCCTGGCCGTGCGGCGCCTGCCCGTATCCCGGCTGCCCGTACCCCTGCTGTCCCGGCGGCGGCGCGTACCCCGGCTGCCCCGGCGGCTGCCCGTATCCCTGCTGCCCCGGCGCCGCGTACCCCGGCTGCCCGGCCGGCTGCGCCCCGTGCGGCCGCTGCCCGGCGCCCGGCTGCCCGTATCCAGCCGGCTGCCCGGACGGCTGCTCGCCGTATCCCGGCTGCCCGAAGCCCGGCTGCCCGTATCCCTGCTGCCCGTATCCCGGCTGCGCGACGCCCGGCTGCCCGTAGCCGCCCGGCTGCCCGTAGCCGCCCGGCTGCCCGGACGGCTGCTCGCCGTATCCCGGCTGCCCGTACCCCGGCGGGCCGTAACCTGCCGGCTGGCCGGAGCCCGGTTGACCGGACCCTGCCCGGCCGGATGCCGGCTCGCCGTATCCCGGCTGCCCGAAGCCCGGCTGCCCGTAACCCCGCTGCTGGCCGGACGGCTGCTGGCCGGACGACTGCTGGCCGGACGACTGCTGGCCGTATTGCTGCTGGCCGTGGTTGTCCTGGGCGGGCGGTTGAGCGGGGGGTGGCGGGGCCGGGGGGTAGGCACTCTGCGTCGGCTGCTCGCCTGCGGGGGTTGCGTCCGAGAACGACCGGGTGGGTGCGGCGGCGGCGTCCTCCTGGCTGTCGTCCGGCACCGGCGCGGCCGGGTAGGGCCGGTCGCCGTAGTCGTCGCGGTACTCGTCGCCGCCGCCCTCGGTCATGAGGCGCACCGTATCGTGGCTCGGGTTTCCCGACGCCCATACCGGACAGAACGGTCAGGTCCGATCGCCGCCAGGAATTGTCGTACCCCGATGGCACGGTGAGGAGGTGCTGGCTGACGACGACACCCGCTTCCGGGCCGTGCAGAGCCGGGACGATCGGTTCGACGGATGGTTCGTCACCGCCGTGACCTCGACCGGCATCTACTGCCGGCCGAGCTGCCCGGCGATGACCCCACGCCGGGAGCACGTCCGGTTCTTCCCCAGCGCGGCCGCCGCCCAGCAGGCCGGCTTCCGCGCCTGCAAACGATGCCGACCCGACGCCACGCCGGGCTCGCCGGAGTGGGACCTGCGCGCCGACCTGGTCGGCCGGGCGATGCGGCTGATCGGCGACGGCGTGATCGACCGGGAGGGCGTGACCGGCCTCGCCAACCGGCTCGGCTACAGCGAGCGGCACCTGCACCGGCAGCTGGTCGCCGAGGTCGGCGCCGGCCCCGTCGCGGTGGCCAGGGCCCAGCGTGCGCAGACCGCGCGCCTGCTGCTGGAGACCACCGGCCTGCGGATCACCGACGTGGCGTTCGCGGCCGGGTTCGCCAGCGTCCGCCAGTTCAACGACACGATCCGGACCGTGTTCGCGGTGACCCCGACCCAGCTGCGCAGGTCCCGGCGCGGGCCGGCCGAGCGGGTCACCGGCGCGATCGTGCTGCGGCTGCCTTACCGGGCGCCGATCGAGCTCGACGCGCTGCTGCGGTTCCTCGGCGCCCGCGTGGTGCCCGGCGTCGAAGACTGGTCCGGCGAGGTCTACACCCGCTCGCTGCGGCTGCCGCACGGACCGGGCGTGGTCGCGCTGTCGGCCGGCGCCGGCTTCGTACGCTGCGAGCTGCGGCTGACCGACCTGCGTGACCTGGCTGCCGCGGTGCAGCGCAGCAGGCGGCTGCTCGACCTGGACGCCGACCCGACCGCGGTGCAGGCCGCGCTCGGCGCCGACCCGCTGCTCGGCCCGCTGGTCCGCAAGGCGCCGGGGCTGCGGGTGCCGGGCCACGTCGACGGGGCGGAGATGGCGACCCGCGCGGTGGTCGGCCAGCAGGTCTCGGTGCCGGCCGGCACCCGGCTCGCGACCCGGCTGACGGAGGCCTACGGCGAGCCGCTGCCGCGCCCGCACGGCACCGTGACCAGGCTGTTCCCGACCCCAGAGGCGCTGCGGGAGGCGCACGTCGGGATGCCGGCGCCGCGGCTGCGGGCACTGCGCGCGGTGGCCGCCGGCCTCGCCGACGGCCGGCTCGACCTGGACCCGGGCGCCGACCGGGTCGAGGCGGAGCGGCGGCTGCTGGAGCTGCCCGGGATCGGCCCGTGGACCGCGTCCTACCTCGCACTGCGGGCGCTGCGCGACCCGGACGTGTTCCTGCCGACCGACGTCGGCGTGCGGCACGCGCTCGACCGGCTCGGCGTGCCGAGCGACCCGGCCTCGGCCGCGGCGGTGGCCGAGAGCTGGCGGCCCTGGCGGTCGTACGGCCTGCTCCAGCTGTGGCACTCCCTGGATCGGAAGGACGTCTGATGTTCTGGACCACGGTCGACTCCCCGATCGACCCGCTGCTGCTGATCGGCGACGAGACCGGGTTGCGCGAGCTGCAGATGGAGCCGCACGAGCCGCCGGTCGACGCGGTCCGCGACGACGACCCGCTGGCTCCGGTCGCGGCTCAGCTGCGCGAATACTTCGCCGGTGCCAGGACCCGGTTCGAGCTGCCGCTGTCGCCGCACGGCACGGCGTTCCAGCAGAAGGTGTGGCTGGCGCTTCGCGAGATCCCGTACGGCGGCACCACGACGTACGGGCAGATCGCCACCGACCTGGGTCAGCCGACCGCGTCCAGGGCGGTGGGCCTGGCCAACGGCCGCAACCCGATCGCGGTGATCGTGCCCTGCCACCGGGTGATCGGGGCCAACGGCACGCTGACCGGCTTCGGCGGCGGGTTGCCGCGCAAACGCTGGCTGCTCGACCACGAGCGGGCGGTGCTGGGCGAGCGCAGTCCGGAGCCGGCCGGACTCTGGTGATCCGGGCGGTTTCGTCCCGCCGGATCCCTTCGTCTTCAACGAATGACCCTAAACTCGCGCACATGCCCGAGGATCGGCTCGCCGAGCGGCTCGCCCAGGCCCGTCGGCTGGCCAGCGAGGCCCGACTCGACCGGCTGGACGAGGCGCTCGCCGGGTTGCGCGCCGACGCGGTCACCGACGGCGGCGTGCCGGCCGATCTCGAGGTCGAGCTTGCGGTGATCCGGGCCTCGGCGCTGATCAACCTGGAGCGGCCGGCCGAGGCCTGGGACAGGCTGCAGGTCGTGCGGGGCAGGCTCGACGATGCCTCGCTCGCCGTGCAGGGTCGCTTCCACTCGATGTCCGGCACGGCCGCGCACTTCTTCGACGACACCGACACGGCGATCGACGAGTCCGTGCTGGCGCTGGCCGTGCTGGCCGACGCGCCGCCGTCGGTGGAGCGGGCCATGGCCACCGCCTCCTGCGGCCTCACGCTGGCGTACTGCCGGCTTTTCCCGCTGGCCGCCGAGGTGCTCGGGCAGGCGCTCGACGTCGGCGCCGAGGTGGACATGCCGCTGGCCCGGCTGCACGCCCAGGCCCAGTACGTGCAGCTCACCTGGGGGATGAGCCTCGACCACCTCGGCCTGGCCGAGCAGCGCGACCGGCGCTGGGAAGCGGTCATCCGGCACCACGAGGCGGTGCTGGCCGCGCCGGACGGGCTGCCGGACGTGATGCGCGCGCTGTCCTGCGCGGAGCGCTCGCTGCTGGCCGGCCGGCTCGGCGACGCCGAGACGGCCCGGGACAAGCTGCGGGCGGCCCTCGCGGTGCCGGTCGGGGCCGAGTCCCCGTCGCTGCGGCGGCTGCTCGCGCACGCCGAGGGCGCCGCGCTGTTCGCCGAGGGCCGGTTCGACGAGGCGCGGCAGGTCCTGCTCGGGCTCTGGCACTCGATCAGCGGCCCGGTCCCGACCCGCACCGACGACGTCCCGCTGCTTCTCGCTCGGGTCGACGAGGCCGCCGGCCGGAACGCCGACGCGCTGCGGTGGTATCGGGTGGTCTTCGGCCGGTACGGGCGGACCCAGCAGGAGAGCTGGCAGGCCCGGGAGACCGCCGCCCGGCTGCGGGTCGAGCAGGAGGCGCTGCTGCGGCGCAGCCGGGAGTTGGAGGCCGACACGCTGACCGACCCGCTCACCGGGCTGCCCAACCGGCGCGCGCTCGACACCGAGCTGGCCATGCTGGTGCCGGCCGTGCAGGCGGCGGGCGAGCCGCTGAGCCTCGCGGTGCTCGACGTCGACCGGTTCAAGGTCATCAACGACGGGCACGGCCACCCGGTCGGCGACGAGGTGCTCCGGGTGATCGGCCGGGTGCTGCGGGACCGGTGCGAGGAGTGCGACCGGTTCGCCCGGTACGGCGGCGACGAGTTCGTGCTGTGCCTGGCGGCCCCGCTCGATCAGGCCCGGGCCGCGGTCGCCGCCGTCGTCGCCTCGGTCGCCGGTCACGGCTGGTCGCAGATCTCCCCCGGGCTGCGGGTCACGATCGGCTGGGGCATCGCGGAGCTGGGCCCCGGCGACACCCCTACCAGCCTGTTCGCCGCCGCGGACCGCGAGCTGCTCGCAGCGAAGCGGGGCCGCCGGCACCTCACTCCGGTTCCGGCCGTCGTGGACCTATAGTCCAGACAGCCAGCAGGGAGGGAGTGGGTTTGCTTCAGGCACGCCGCGACCTCCGGCCGGAGCGGGTCGCCGCCGCCCGGGCACTCGCCCGGGAAAGCCGGGTCGAGGACCTCCGCGCCGCCGTGGCCGAGTTGCGGGCCGACCCCGAGCTGACCCCCGACGAGGACCTCGAGCTCGGCATCGCGCTGGCGGTCTGCCTGACCAACGCCGAGGACCTGCCCGGCGCCCGGATGGAGCTGGAACGGGTCCGCCCGCTGCTGCCCAGGGTCTCGGCGCTGTCCGCGGCCAGCTTCCACACCTCGGTCGGGATCTCCGCGGAGGGCGACGGCGACGAGGCGGTCGCCAGCATCGTGCTCGCCCTGGCCTCGGTGGAGTCGGTGAGCGAGGCGAGCCGCGAGCTGGCGCTGGTGCTGCGCAACTGCGGCATGCGGCTGGCGATGGAGCAGCTGTTCGCGCTGGCGGTGGAGACCACCCAGCGGGCGGTCGCGGTCGCTGCGGCGGCCGGGCTGTCGCCGGGCACCTGGCAGCAGGCGGTCGGCTACGCGAAGCTCTGCTGGGCGATGCGGCTGGAGCACCTCGGCCAGGACGAGGAGGCGAGGGCCCGCTGGCTGGACGCGGAGGTGCAGCTCTCGCTGGCGCTGACCGACCCGGAGATCGGCGTGCTGCCCGGCGCGCTGGTGCGGGCCAACCGGGCGCTGGTGCTGGCCCGCCTCGGCGACGCCGTCGCGGCGCGCCGGTCACTGGAGGAGTCCCGGGACATCCCGGCCCGGCCGGTCACCCCGCTGCTGCGCCGGCGCCGGCTGCACGCGGAGTGCGTGGTGCTGCTGGCCGAGGGCAGGCGGGAGGACGCCCGCCACCTGCTCACCGCGTACTGGCAGGAGGCCGCGGCGCAGAAGCTGCCCCCGTTCGCCGAGGACGGCGCGTTCCTGCTGGCCCGGCTGGCCGAGGCCGAGGGCCGGTCCGCGGACGCGCTGCGCTGGTACCGGGAGGTGCACGAGCGCTACGGCCGGGCCCAGTACGCGGTGTGGGTGAGCCGGGCGGCGGCGGCCCGGCTGCGGGTCGACCAGGAGGCGCTGCTGCGCCGGGCCCGGCAGCTGGAGTACGACTCGCTGTCCGACCCGCTGACCGAGGTGCCCAACCGGCGGGCGTTCGACGCGAACCTGCCGAGGCTGGTCGGCGACGCCCAGGCCGCCGGCGCGCCGCTGTCGCTGGCCATCCTCGACGTCGACCGGTTCAAGCGGGTCAACGACACGCACGGGCATCTGGTCGGCGACGAGGTGCTGCGGACCGTGGCCCAGCTGCTGCGGGAGCACACCCGCACCGCCGACCGGTGCGCGCGCTACGGCGGGGACGAGTTCGTGCTCTGCCTGCCGGCCGGGCGGCGGGAGGCGGCCGCGGCGGTGGCCCGGATCGTCCGGGCCGTCGCCGAGCACGACTGGGAGCGCGTCGACGACGAGCTGGCCGTCACGATCACCGCCGGGCTGGCCGAGCTGGGGCCGACGGACACGGCCAGCACGCTGTTCTGGGCGGCTGACCAGAGCCTGCTCGCCGCCAAGCGTTCCCGGCCACCCGGCTAGGCGACCGCGGCCGCCCGGTCAAGCGGTCGCCCGCCTGGTCAGGCGGTGGCGACGGCCGGCGCCGGGCGGCGGATGGCCTGCGTGATCAGCGCGGCGACAAGGCAGAGCGCGGCGCCGGAGAGGAACGCGACCAGGTAGTCGCCGAGCTCGGTCCGGATCGCGCCGGCCGCGGAGGCGGCGGCTGCCGCGCCCAGCTGGTGCGCGGCGAACACCCAGCCGAAGACCACGGTGCCCTTCTCCCGGCCGAACACCTCGTTGCTGAGCGCCACGGTCGGCGGGACGGTGGCCACCCAGTCGAGCCCGTACACGACGACGAAGCCGGCCAGGCCGAGGCCGCCGCCGGCCAGCGCCGGGGCCAGCACGAGCAGCGACACCCCGCGCAGCCCGTAGTACCAGAGCAGCAGCCGGCGCGGGTCCATCCGGTCGGTCAGCCAGCCGGAGCCGAGCGTGCCGGCGATGTCGAAGATCCCGACCAGCGCCAGCAGCCCGGCCGCGGTCGTCTCGGACAGGCCGTGGTCGTGCGCGGCCGGGATGAGGTGGGTGCCGATCAGCCCGTTGGTGGTCGCGCCGCAGATCGCGAACGAGCCGGCGAGCAGCCAGAACGCCGGGACCCGGGAGGCCTCGCCGAGAACCCGCAGCGCGGTCCGGACCGGGTTGGGCGGCGCGGGCGGCGGGGCGATCGGGCTGTCCGCGGGCGCCCCGTACGCGCGGAGGCCGACGTCGGCGGGCGAGTTGCGCAGGAACACCAGCACCAGCGGCACGACCAGCAGTGCGCCGGCGGCGACCGCGACCGACGACCAGCGCCAGCCCGGCCCCTCGGCCAGCGCAGCCAGCAGCGGCAGGAACACCAGCTGGCCGGTCGCGGCGGCCGCGGTGAGCACGCCGACGACCAGGCCGCGGCGGCGGACGAACCACCGGGTCGCCACCGTGGCCGCGAGCACGTTGGTCATCGCGCCGGTGCCGAGCCCGACGACCACGCCCCACAGCAGCACCAGCTGCCAGGCCGCGGTCATCCACACGGTGGCCAGCGACCCGGCGGCGACGAACAGCAGCGCGCACAGCACCACCCGCCGGATCCCGAACCGGTTCATCGCCGCGGCGGCGAACGGACCGGCCAGTCCGAACAGGATCAGGTTGACCGAGACGGCCGCGGAGATGACCGTTCGGCTCCAGCCGAACTCGTCCTGCAGCGGGACGATGAGCACGCCCGGCGTGGACCGGAACCCGGACGCTCCGAGCAGCGTGACGAACGTGACCGCGGCGACGATCCAGGCCGGGTGCGGACCGCGCCGGCGACGCGTGGCGAGCGGGGCCTGCACGGGTGCGGTCACGGCGCAGAGCGTATGGTGAGTGGGTTTCAAAATGCAACTGAGGAGGCAGGCGGTGAGATCAGACCGGGAGGGCTGCCCGGCGGCGGCCGCGCTCGAGGTGATCGGCGAACGCTGGTCGCTGCTCGCGCTGCGCGAGCTGTTCTACGGCGTGCACCGCTTCGACCGGATCGTCGAGCGCACCGGCGCGCCGCGGAACATCCTGTCCACCCGGCTGCGGCATCTCGAGGACGAGGGCGTGCTCGAGCGCCGGCGCTACCAGGAGGCTCCGGCCCGGTACGAGTACCACCTGACAGAGGCCGGCAAGACCCTGCTGCCGGTCGTGCTGGCGCTGATGGCGTGGGGCAACGACCACCTCGTCCGGGAGCCGAAGCTGATGCATCACACCTGCGGATCGGACCTGCGGGCGGTGACGGTGTGCGCCGACTGCGGCGGGGAGGCGCACGCCGAGGACGTCACCGCCCCCTGGGTCCGGCCGGCCTGAGCGCGGGACGATGCGCCGGTGAGGCTGCTCGCGCCGGTCGTCGCGGTGCTGCTCTGCGCCGGGCTGGCGGCCTGCGGCTCGGACCCGGCACCGGCCGGGTCCGGACCGGCGGCCGGTGCCGGGCCGTACCGGGTGCTGGTCTTCACCAGGACCACCGGCTTCCGGCACGCGTCGATCCCGACCGGCATCGCCGCGGTCCGCGCGCTCGGCGCCGCGGACGGGTTCGCGGTCACCGCGACCGAGGACCCGGCCGCGTTCACGCCCTCCGGCCTGGCCGGCTACCGGGCGGTGGTGTTCCTGTCCACCACCGGCGACGTGCTCGATCCGGCCGGCCGATCCGCGCTGGAGGCGTACGTGCGCGGCGGCGGCGGGTTCGTCGGCGTGCATTCCGCGAGCGACACCGAGTACGGCTGGCCGTTCTACGGCGAGCTGGTCGGCGCCCGGTTCGCCGGCCACCCGGCCGTGCAGCCGGTGACGGTCCGGTTGCGGCCGGGCCCGCTGACCGCCGGGCTGCCGGCGACCTGGCGGGTCACCGACGAGCCGTACAACTTCCGCACCCGGCCGCAGGGCGTGCGGGTGCTCGCCACCCTCGACGAGTCGACGTACTCCGGCGGCACGATGGGCGCCGACCACCCGATCGCCTGGACCGCGGAGGTCGGCCGGGGGCGCTCCTTCTACACCGGCCTCGGGCACCCGGACGCGATCTACGCCGACCCGGTGTTCCGGACGCTGCTCGCGGCCGGCATCCGGTACGCCGCCGGCTGAGTGTGGCAATCGGCCGCTTGCCCGGATAAGCCGAACGGAGGAGTGTGACGGGCATGAGCGTGCAACGACGGACGCGCATCGTGCTGCTGCTCTGCCTGCTGCTGGCCCCGCTGGTAGCCGGCACGACCCAGGCCCAGGCTCAGGCACCGCCACCGAGCGACCGCCAGGTGCTGCTCGGCTACGCCCGGGACACCTGGCGGTCGATGGTCGCGCTCACCGACCCGGCCACCGGCCTGCCGTCGGACAACATGACCGGGCCGGTGACCGCGCCGGTCCGGGCCGCCTACACCAGCCCGACGAACATCGGCGGCTACCTCTGGTCCACCGTCGTCGCCCGCGACACCGGCGTCATCGGCCGCACCGAGGCGTACGCGCGCATGAGCCGGACCCTGCAGACGCTGTCCACTCTGGACCGGCACGGCCCGAGCGGCATGTTCTACAACTGGTATTCGCCGTCCACCGGCGCGAAGCTGACCGTCTGGCCGCCGGACGGCAGCGTCGTCCACCCGTTCCTGTCCACTGTGGACAACGGCTGGCTGGCGACCGCGCTGATGGTGGTGGCCAGGGCCGAGCCGCGGCTGGCCACGCAGGCGAACGCGCTGCTCGGCCCGATGGACTTCGGCTTCTTCTACAACCCGGCGCCGGCGCGCGAGGGAGTCGACGCGGGCTTCAACCGCGGCGGCTTCTGGGACGCCGACCCGGGCGGCTGCACGGTGGTCGACAACTACCGGCACCGCGGTCCGGACGTCTGGTACACCTGCAACTCGTACGACACCGCGATCACCGAGGCCAGGATCGCCCTCTACGTCGGCATCGCCCGCGGCCAGATCCCGGCCAAGGCCTACTACGCGACCTGGCGGACGTTCCCGGACACCTGCGACTGGTCCTGGCAGGAGCAGCAACCGGTCGGCGTGACGCGCACCTACGACGGCATCCCCGTCTACGAGGGCGCGTACCGCTACCGCGGCTTCCAGCTGGTCCCGAGCTGGGGCGGGGACATGTTCGAGGCGCTCATGCCCGACCTGTTCGTGCCCGAGTCGGCCTGGGGTCCGCACAGCTGGCGGGTCAACCACCCGCTGACCGTCCGGGCCCAGATCGAGCACGGGCTGGCCGAGGCCGGCTACGGCTACTGGGGCTTCTCCCCGGCCAGCAACCCGGCCGGCGGCTACTCGACCTGGGGCGTCGATGCGGTCGGGATGAACCCGGAGGGCTACTACTCGGACGAGGAGTCGACGAACCTCGACCGAGGCTTCGGCGACTGCCGCCCGGCCACCAACCCTGACCCGACGTACGGGGACGGCGTGGTCACGCCGCACGCGGTCTTCCTCGCCCTGCCGTACGCGAAGGACGCAGCGCTGGCCAACCTGGCCAAGCTCAGGGCGAACTTCCCGGTCTACGGGGACGGCGGCTTCTACGACGCGGTCGCGGTGAGGTCCGGGCGGGTCGCGGCGACGTACCTGTCCCTGGACCAGTCGATGGTCATGGCGCAGCTCGGCAACGTGCTGACCGGCGACCTGCACCGGGCGTTCAGCTCGTACGGGCAGAACGAGCGGCGGCTGCGGCCGGTGATCGGTCAGGAGGTCTTCTCGGCCCACGCCTGAGGGATCCGGGGGGACGATGACCGAAACCCGCGCGCCCGATCCGGAACATCCGCGTCGGCGCGCCGGGTTGCCGCCGTCGTGGACGTGACCGCAGCGCGCCGCCCGGTGGCCCAGGGGCTGCGGCTGGCGCCGTCCGCCGCGTTCGTCCTGATGGGCGTGACCCTCGGGCTGGTGCTGTTCGCCGCCAGCACGCCCTCCCCGCTCTACCCCGTGTACGAGCACCGCTTCGGCTTCTCCCCGGTCACCCTCACCGGGATCTTTGCCGTGTACGCGTTCGCGCTGATCGCCGCGCTGCTGACCACCGGCGCGCTGTCCGACCGGGTCGGCCGCCGGCC
>DATBFW010000137.1:0-86122 GCA_036558285.1 Mycobacteriales bacterium
GCGACGATCACCGAACTGGCGCTGGCGGTCGGCCGGCCCAAGAGCACGGTCGGCTACCACGTGAACTTCCTGGTCGACGCCGGCCTGTTCAAGGTCGTCCGGACCCGTCGGGTGCGGGCGATCGAGGAGCGGTACTACGGCCGGGTCGCCCGCACGCTCTACGTCGGCGTACTCAGCCGCTCCGAGGACAAGCAGGTCGTCGCGTCGATGAACGGGCTGGCCGAGGCGGCGGCCGAGGCGGCGCCCGCGCATGCGGCCGACGACCTGCGCTGCCTGCTCATCCACGCCCGCATCCCGATCGAGGAGGTGCGCAACTTCTGGGCCGAGGTCCAGGCGGTCGGCCGGAAGTTCGCCCAGATCCCGCGGTCCGGCAACCAGGTCTACGGCTTCGTCGCCGGGCTCTACCCGACCGACGCCCCCACCCTCCCGGACGCCGACGGGTAGGCGGATCGGCGTGGTCGATCGTGCGGCCCCGGCAGTGGGTCAGGCGGTCTTGTCGACCGAGGCGGCGAAGATCTGGGCGGTCGAGGCGTCCAGCCGGGCGGTGAACTGCTCGTCGGTCTGGTCGGCGGTCAGCCCCTCCAGCAGCGCCCGGGAGAAGCTCGCGATCATCGCCGGGTCCTTGGCCAGCAGGTCGCAGGCAACGTCGCGGCTGTAGCCGCCGGACAGCGCGAGCACCCGCAGCACGCGCGGGTCGGCGGCCAGGCCGGCGTACAGGCCGGGCCGGGTCGGGATGGTCAGCTTCAGCATGATCGTCGTGTCGTCCGGCAGCGCCTCGATACGGGACTGCAGCGCGTCCCGGAGCAGCGCCTCGGCCTCTTCCTTGTGCGGGCTGTCGATGCTGACCTCGGGCTCGAGGATCGGTACGAGCCCGGCCGCGGCGATCCGCCGGCCGAACTCGACCTGCTGGTCGGCGATCGCGGCCACCCCGTCCTTGTCGGCGTCCTTGATCACCGACCGCATCTTGGTGCCGAAGACGCGGTGGTGGGTGGCCCGCTCCAGCAGCCGGTCGAGGGTGTCGATCGGCTTCATCAGCTGGACGCCGTCGCGCTCGTCCGCGAGTCCCTTGTCGACCTTGAGGAACGGCACGACCTGCTTCTGCTCCCACAGGTAGCGCGGCGTCGGGATGCCGAGCATGTCCCGCTCCATGGTCTGCTCGAACAGGATCGCGCCGAGGATGCGGGTGCCGTCGAAGGCCGGGTTCGTGATCACGCGCGTGCGCATCTCGTGCACGAGGTCGAACATCTCGGCCTCGGTGTCGTAGCGGCTCTCGTCGATGCCGTACTCGGCCAGCGCCTTGGGGGTGCTGCCGCCGCTCTGGTCGAGCGCCGCGAAGAACCCCCGCCCCGAGCCGATCCGTTCCCGCTGCCGGTCGTCCATAGGTCAAGCATTCCCCACCCACCGCCGGCCAACCAGCCGCCGGCGACCGACCCGCGCCGGACTGCACGTCTCACCCGCTGTGGACCATGACGAGGGAGCCGCGGTCTGTCGGAATGGCAGCGTGGTGGCAGAGCGCGAGCGGGTGCGTCCCCCGGCCGAGCTGTGGATGGCCTGGGCCTTCGGTCTCGGGTCGGCCTGCTTCCTGGTCGGGCCGATCCCGGCGTACGCGACGCTGGTCGGCGCGCGCGCGGACGCGATCACGTTCTTCGTCGGGTCGATCCTGTTCACCGCGGGCGGCGCCCTGCAGAGCTGGCTCGCGGCGCCGCGCCGGGCGGCCGACCCGGCCGGTCGGGCGGCCTGGTGGACGGCGATCATCCAGTCCCTCGGCACCCTGTTCTTCAACGTCACGACGTTCCGGGCGCTGCAGGTCACGCTCTCCGACCCGCACTACGACCGGCTGGTCTGGCGGCCGGACGCGTACGGGTCGATCTGCTTCCTCGTCTCCGGCGCGATCGCCTACCAGGCCTCGGCCCGGCGCGGCTGGCGACCGCGGCGGACCGGGCCGGGTTGGTGGCAGCCGGGCGTCAACCTGCTCGGCTGCATCTTCTTCGGCATCTCCGCCGTGGCCGGCTACGTCGTCGGCTCGAGCACGTCCGAGCTCGACCAGGCCGCCGCCAACGGCATGACCTCGGCCGGCGCCGCCTGCTTCCTCGCCTGCGCCGTCGGCACCGCTCTGGAGCACCGCCGGAGCAAGGGTGCCGACTGACCAGCAACAGCGGTCGCCCGACCGCTGGTTCCTCACCGTCGCCGAGCGGGACAACGACGCCACCGCGCTCGACCTGCGCGCGTCCGGGCGGGTCGCCTGGACCACCGGCAACCGGGCTGGCCGCCGCGGTCTACCGCCGGGAACTGCTGGACGGCCCCGGACCGGGCGGCCGCCGGCGGTGGGCGGGTCCAAGCGGCCGACACTGACCAGGTAACCGTCTGTCGGCCGGAGCTCATCCCCGCCATACTGCGGGACACCCGCACGGCGGGAGGCGCACATGGACGGGGACGAGCGCGTGACTGCCGGCACGCCGGTGCCGACTGAGGCCGGCCGACCGGCCTGGCGGAGGGTGGCCCGGAGGGTGCTGCCGCCGCTGTTCTCGGTCGCCATCGTGGTGGCCGTCTTCTGGTATTTCCTGCCCCAGTTCACGAGTATTTCGGCCGTCTGGGTGTCGATCCGGTCGATGACCGCGTTGCAGATCATCACCCTCGCCCTGCTCGCGCTGTGGAACCAGATCACCTACTTCATCGTGAACGTCAGCACGATGCCCGGCCTCACCTACCCGCAGGCGGCGGTGGCGACCGAATCGAGCACGGCCGTGTCCAACACCGTGCCGGGCGGCGGGGCGATCGGCATCGCCATGAACTTCGCGATGTTCGGTTCGTGGGGGTTCTCCGCGTCCCGGATCACCGTGTCGCTGCTGGTCTCCGGGCTGTGGAACAACTTCGCCAAGCTGGCACTGCCGGTGGTCGCGCTGGTGCTGGTGGTCCTGCAGGGCAGCCCCAGCGGCGGCAGGGTGTTCGCCGGCGTGATCGGCCTGGTCGCGCTCGTCGTCGCGGTCGTGCTGCTGGGGATGCTGCTGTCCAGCGAGCAGGCCGCCGCCCGGCTGGGCCGGGGCGCGGCCGCGGTGGCGAGCGCGCTGCTGCGGATCTTCCGCCGGCCGCCGGCGACGGGCTGGGACCGGGCCACGGTGAAGTTCCGGTTCCGGACGATCACGCTGGTCAAGGCCAGGTGGCCGTGGATCACCGCGGCCACGCTGCTCAGTCACCTGTCCCTCTACCTCGTGCTGCTGGTCTCGCTGCGGTTCCTCGGCGTCTCCGACGCACAGGTCGGCTGGGCCGAGGTGCTGGCGGTCTTCGCGTTCGCCCGGCTGCTCACCGCGCTCCCGTTCACCCCCGGCGGCCTCGGTGTGATCGAGCTGGCGCTCATCACCGGGCTGTCGGCCGCCGGCGGCGCGCGGGCGGACGTGGCCGCGGCGGTGCTGGTCTTCCGCGCCCTCACCTACGTGCTGCCGATCCCGCTCGGCGCGGTCGCGTACGTCTTCTGGCGGCGGAACAAGTCCTGGCGCCGGCCGCCCGGCGGCGCGCCGCGGACCGAGCTGGTCGCCGAGTGGGTGGACCCGGACGCGGTCCCCGCGGTCCCCGCGGCCGACGGGGACGCGGTCGACCCGGACGTCGCCGTCCCCGCGGTGGACGAGGCCGTGCCCCGGCGCCGCTCACCCGCCCGGGCAGCGGACGCCGGCGCCGCAGAGGGCTAGCCCGGTCTGGTCCCGGACGTACGCGGCGACCCGGTCCCGCGGGACGAAGTCGAGCGTCGCGTCGGCGAGCGCCTGCAGCTGCCGGTCGTCCCGCGCCGACCCGGAGAACTCGTACGTCACGCACCCGCCGGGGAAGCGGTAGATCCGGCGCGGGCCGGCGTCGAACCGCTCGACCCCGGGCTGGTCGGAGTCCACCGCCTGCGCCGCCGCGACGTCGCAGGTCCGAGCGAGGGTCACGGCCACGACCTGGCTGCCCTCCGCACCGGAGCTCAGGGTGAACTCCGCCTCGCCGCTCTGCACCGTCCCGCCCTCGGAGTTCCACCCGGACGGCAGGCCGAGCACGCACGGGATCGTGGTCGCGTCCGGGACGGCCTGGGCCACCAGCACGGTGGTCGACTGCGGGTTGCAGGTCGGCGAGTCGGGCACGTCGACCCCTCGGAACGGGGTCAGCAACCCGTACGTGAAGCCGGCCAGCGCCAGCCCGGTGACCAGGACCCCGAGGGCCAGCGCGACCCGCTTCACACTCCAGCGCTGGATCGGGATCAGGCGGCGCGCCGGCGCGAGCCGGCGGAACTGGCCCAGCAGGTCCCGGGGATCCTGCTTGATCATCAGCCGCAGCTGGCTCGGGCTGGCGACGCCGCGGGTCGCGGCGAACGCCTCGGCGATCTCCTCCGGCGTGAAGTACTGCAGCGCGTGCTGGTAGACGCGCTCCGGGGTGGAGCCGACGGCCAGGACGAGCATCATGTTGCCGAGGTCGACCGCCTGCCGCCACGGCGACGGCCGGACCTGCACGAAGAACGCGTCGACCAGCAGCACCCGGTCGTCGCGGACCATGAGGTTGCCGGGCTTGATGTCCCGGTGCGCCAGCCCGGCGTTCCACATCTTCCGGACCAGCAGCAGGCCCTCGTCGATGATCCGGTCGTCCACCTCGGCGTCGCTGATCTCGACCGCGCCGTCGAAGAACTCCATCGCGATCAGGTATTCGCGCTCCGGAGTGATCTCGACGATCCCGTACGGCGCCGGCACCGGGAGCTTGGCGTCCTGCATCAGCCGCAGCGTGTAGTCCTCGTACTGGACGAACCGGCGGACGTTCTGGAACGAGGTCTCGTCCTCCAGCGACCCGTAGAGGATCATCCGGCCGAGCTTGTACCAGCGGTCGGCCCGCACGTGGCTCTTCGCGTACAGCTTGGCGAAGACGTAGCTGTCCGGCTCGCCGGCGACCCGCAGCCGCAGCGGGGTCGAGCCTCCGGACGCGGCCAGCCCGATCGGCTTGATCTCCAGCACGGTGAGTCCGAGCTGCTCCTGGACCGCCTGCCGGATCGCCTCGCCCCTGGCCCCGGTGACGTCGAGGTGGGCGGTCTTGCCCCGCCGGTAGGTGACCGGGAACGCCTCGTTCGGGGTGAACCAGCGGAACGCGCCGAGCGGCACCGCCACCCCGGCCACGATGGCCCAGACGACGTCGGTCGGATGGTCGACGGCGAGGTAGAGCCGGGCGAACGCGACCACGACCAGCACCACCGCGATGACGAGCTTGGCCAGCGTGCGGGGCCGGCCCGGCACGACCAGCGAGTACGCGATGCCCATCAGACAGGCGGCCAGGATCGCCACCGGGAACGACGGCAGGGAGAAGCCGATCCAGTCGCCGATGATCGTGACGCCGTACGGGCGCGGGCGCTTGGTGAGGAACGAGACCCCGGTGCCGACGAGCCCCAGGAAGGTCAGGTAGAGCAGGAACGTCGCCAGGTGCCGCCACCGCTTGAACACGATCAGCGCCAGCACCAGCGCGCCGCCGAGGATCGTCACCGACCAGGCGGTGCCCAGCGTGGCGACGGCCCGCATCGGCGGGGTGAGCCAGGCCGTGCGGAGCGACGCGAACCAGCGCAGGATCGCGGTCTCGGCGTCCGTTGCCGCCTGCGGCTGATCCTGCGGGGACAGCCAGACGAGCGCGACCGCGAGCAGGACGGCGAGCGCGAGCCAGAGCTTGCCGCTCCAGCCGAGCTTGCGGGGCAGCGGCGGCGGCGCGCCGGTGGGTCGCCGCCGCAGTCCGCTGACCTTGGCGGTGCTGGGGAGGATGTCGCTGGTCGGCACGTGGCCGGGGGCGCTCACCGCGGCCGCCCCGCCGGGCTGGTCTGGCAGCATCACGAGGACCCCCGCTCCGTCGCCGCGTACCAGACGGTGGTACTGCGTTACCGCTCCTGTCAACGATTGGTAAGGCTCCGCCCTCGGATCGACGGTCGTCGTGCCGTCGCGGCGGCCGCCGGTGGCTGATGGTGCCCTAGGGTCGGCCGGGGTCGGGCCTGGGCGCGTCCTGGGTGCGCTGCTGGGGCTGGTCGTGGGCGACGCCGTCGGGGGAGGCCAGGACCGCGGCCGGGATGTCGGCGCGGATCCGGGGGAGCTGGTCCGGGTAGTGCTCGGCCAGGAAGGCGAGCAACCGCTCCCGGACGTCGCAGCGCAGGTCCCAGTTGCTTGGCGCGTCGGCCGAGCTCATCAGCGCCCGCAGCACCATCGTCGTCGGCGTCGTGTCGACGACCTGCAGCACCCACTCGCGCCGGTCCCACAGTGGGGACTCCTCCAGCACCCGCTGCAGCTCCTGCCGCAGCGGGGCGACCGGCAGCGAGTAGTCCGCGTAGAGGATGACGCTGCCGATCACCCGCGACTCGTGCCTGGTCCAGTTCTGGAACGGCGTCTGGGTGAAGTACGTCGCGGGCAGCACCAGCCGCCGCTCGTCCCACAGCCGGATCACCACGTACGTGAGGGTGAGCTCCTCGATCCGGCCCCACTCCTGCTCGACGACCACGACGTCGTCGAGGCGCAGCTCGTCGCTGAACGCCAGCTGCAGCCCGGCGAACACGTTCGACAGCGTGGTCTGCGCGGCCAGCCCGACGATGATGCCGACGACTCCCGCCGAGGCGAGCAGACTGGCACCGATCGCCCGTACCGGGGCGAACGTCAGCAACATCGCCGCGACCGCGGTGACCGCGATGACCGCGACTGTGATGCGGCGGACCAGGATGACCTGCGTGTGCAGGCGGCGGACCCGGAGGTTGTCCGGCACCGACAGGTCCTGGTTGCGCAGCGCCGCCTCCTGCGCGACCAGCGCCAGCCGGGCCAGCAGCCACGCGCCGACCGCGATCAGCAGCAGGACCATGGTGTGCCGGAACCGGTCCGCGGTCTCCGGCGACGCGCCCTCCTCCGGCCGCGCGATCAGCACCGCGACGATGACGGTCAGCGCCCGGAACGGGTGGCGCGCCCGGCCGGCGAGCGAGGCCAGCACCGGGTCCCACCGGCCCACCCGCCGGGCCAGCAGGTGGACCACGAGGATGACGATCCCGGCGGCGACCAACGCCAGCGCGGTGACGAACGCGGCGTGCCCGAGGTCCCAGCCCGGATCTTCCACGCCACCAGGATGCCCCGTGATCGCCGTCCGAGCGCACTCCGTCGGGCCCGTTCGGCAGGGATGGGGGTCGACCGGAAGACCGGGATGGGTGCTGGCGGGGCTGGTCGGGGCGGGCGGCGTGATTAGTGTCCGAGGAGCGAGGTCAGGCGTCATCGCGCGGGCGACGGGAGGCACGGCATGGGAACGGTCACGACGAGCGACGGCACGGAGATCTTCTACAAGGACTGGGGCTCGGGCCAGCCGATCGTGTTCAGCCACGGTTGGCCGCTGTCCGGCGACGACTGGGACACCCAGATGCTGTTCTTCCTGCGGCACGGCTACCGGGTGATAGCCCACGACCGCCGCGGGCACGGCCGGTCCACCCAGACCGGCGACGGCCACGACATGGACCACTACGCGGACGACCTCGCCGCGGTGACCGCCCACCTCGACCTCCACGACGCGGTCCACGTCGGGCACTCCACCGGCGGCGGCGAGGTCGTGCACTACATCGCCCGGCACGGCGAGAGCCGGGTCGCGAAGGCGGCGATCATCAGCGCGGTGCCGCCGCTGATGGTGCAGACCGAGGCCAACCCGGGCGGCCTGCCCAAGAGCGTGTTCGACGACCTGCAGGCCCAGCTGGCCGCGAACCGGTCCGAGTTCTACCGGAACCTGGCCTCCGGGCCCTTCTACGGCTTCAACCGGCCGGGCGCGACGCCGTCCGAGGCGATCATCCAGAACTGGTGGCGGCAGGGGATGATGGGCGGCGCGAAGGCGCACTACGACGGCATCGTCGCGTTCTCGCAGACCGACTTCACCGACGACCTGAAGAAGATCTCGGTGCCGGTGCTGGTGATGCACGGCGACGACGACCAGATCGTCCCGTACGCGGACGCCGGCCCGCTGTCGGCGGCGTTGCTGCCGAACGGCACGCTCAAGACGTACGCGGGATTCCCGCACGGCATGCCGACGACGCAGGCCGACACGATCAACGCCGACCTGCTGGCCTTCCTGCAGTCGTGAGCCGTTGGGGCGTGTCTCCCAACCGCCTGGCGGCGCCGGCGGCGCACCACCAGTCGGGAGACATGCCCTAACCGCGCCGGGTGGCCTTCCAGACCTCCTCGGAAGGCCACCGGCGGGCCCAGTCCAGCGGGACGTACGGCCAGTCCGACCGGCTGCCCTCCGGCGCCTGGATCTCGACCAGGTCGTCGATCTCGAACCCGTTGTCGTGCAGCAACCGGATCCACTCGCCGTGCGGCAGCTGGAACTCCAGGGTCCGGTCGTCGAGCAGGTGCAGGGCGCCCATGCCGAAGTAGTCGCGCAGCAGCCGGTCGCCGGCCGTGCCGCCGGTCGGGGTGCACATCGACGACAGCGGCGTGCTGGCGAGCACCAGCAGCCGGCCGCCGGGGCGCAGCAACCGGGCCGCTTCCGGGACCCAGCGGCGCGGATCGCACGCGATCAGCCCGTACTCGGAGACCACCAGGTCGAACCGGCGGTCGGCCAGCGGCGGGTGCTCGGCGTTCGCCTGCAGCAGCGGGAACGGCAGGCCGTGCTCGCGCTGCAGGGCCCGGGCGATCTGCAGCTGCCGGGCGGCCAGGTCGACCCCGACCGGACGGGCGCCGAGCCGGGCCAGCCAGGCCGACACATACCCGGTGCCGCAGCCGAGCTCCAGCACGTCCAGGCCGGTGACGTCGTCCGGCAGCAGCCTCAGCTGCGCCTCGGGGACGCTCCAGTCACCCCAGACCGGCGCCGGCTCGGCCCACCGCTGCCGGCCGTGCGCGAGCTGGTCGCCGTAGGCTCCGACGTCCGGCGCGAGCCCCTCCCAGAACGCCCGGTTCGCGGTCAGGTACTCCTCGGCAGCTGCCACACCAGACATCAGACGTCAAAACCGGCACGCCGGTCAACCGGACGCTGCCGCTGGCGGTCAGGTGCGGAGGTAGGAGCCGCGTCCAGGTCGTCGACGAGGCCGGGGTGGGTCGGCCTCCAGTCCAGCCGCCGCCGGGTGAGTGCGCTCGAGGCCGGCGTGTCGACGGCGCAGAACGCCCCGGACCGCCGCGGTCTGGCGATCTCATCCGGGCGGGCTGAG
Source organism: Mycobacteriales bacterium (assembly GCA_036558285.1). Lineage (GTDB taxonomy): Bacteria > Actinomycetota > Actinomycetes > Mycobacteriales > CADCTP01 > CADCTP01. Next base: position 9,146 of record DATBFW010000137.1, read on the forward strand.
GACATCGCGTGCCGATCCGGGCTGTGCTGGAGCCGGCCCGCCCAGGTGCGAAGGAGCGCGACATGGCAGACCAGGAGGAGACCGTCTTCCTCTACGTCGGTACCTACGGCGACGAGGCAACGGCTCAGAACGACTACCAGCTGGTCAAGGAGCTGCACGCAGCGAAGGCGGTCGGGTCGTACGACGCCGTCGTCGTCCTCCGGGACGTCCAGGGCAAGATCCACGTCAACAAGGACGAGACCGCGTTCCGCCGCGGAGGCTGGGGCGGCGCGGCCGCCGGCGCGGTGGTCGGGCTGATCTTCCCGCCGGCAATCCTGGGCGCGGCTGCTGTCGGGGCGGCCGCCGGTGCCGTCGGCGGGCACCTGCGCCGCGGCCTGTCCCGCAAGGACGCCGACGAGCTGGGCGACCTGCTCGCGCTCGGCGAGGCCGCGCTCATCGTGGTGGGCCACAGCAAGCTGGCCGACGTCCTCGACCACGGCCGGCTGAACGCCGCCCGCCACGTCTACAAGCAGCTGGGCGTCGACCCCAAGCACATCGACGACGCGGTCCGCGACGCCGTCCGCGAGATGGGCTGACCCGCCGGGTCAGCCCGCGGCCGGATGCGGCACCGGGTCGAGGATGCTGGTCCGCGGGGCACCGGCGAGCGCGGGGGCGCTGCCGGGCGCCGTCCACACCTGGGTCTGCAGGAAGTGCAGGAACGACTCGGCCTGACCGGCCGTGTCGAAGTCGAGGTCCAGCACGACGTAGTGCCGGTTGCCGGCCGGCTGCCAGATGCGCTGCGCGGTCACGCCGGCCGCCGCGCGCCGGTCGGCGAACCGGTCGAACGCGGCGAGCCAGGTGTCGAGGTCGGTGATCGGGTGCTCGATGTGCAGGGTGGGCACGGCGTCCTCCTGGTCTGCTCGGCCGGCTGCGTCGCTGGTCGAGGCTAGGGATCGCCCGCTGCCGGCCGGTATCCCAACTTGCTGGGATGCTTCGCCGATGGGGCGTGCGGCAGCGGTGCAGGACCGGGTGGTCCGGCTCTGCTCGCCCGGAGCCGACGCCCGCACGCTCCGGCTGGAGCTGCTCACCGAGATCCGCCGCGCGGTCGGCTTCGACGCGTACGCCTGGCTGCTCACCGACCCGGAGACGTCCGTCGGGTCGGACCCGCTCGCGGACGTGCCGTGCCTGCCGGAGCTGCCGCGGCTGATCCGGCTGAAGTACCTGACGCCGGTGGCCCGGTGGACGGCGCTGCCGGCGGTCGGTGTGACCACGCTGCTGGCGGCCACCGGCGGCGAACCGGCCCGCAGCCGGCTCTGGCGCGAGCTGCTGGCCGCGTACGGGGTGGTGGACCTGGCGTCGGCGGTGTTCCGGGATGCCTACGGCTGCTGGGGCTTCCTCGACCTGTGGCGGGTCGGGCCGGGCGCGCGGGCGTTCACCCCGGACGAGACCGGGCTGCTGGCCGAGCTCGCTCCGGCCGTCACCGGCGGGCTGCGGCGGGCGCAGGCCGCGACCTTCGCCGCCTCGCCCGGTAGCGGCGCCGAGGGCCCGGTCGTGCTGCTGCTCTCGCCCGAGCTGACGCCGCTGGCCCAGACGCCGCAGACGGACGCGTACCTGCGGGCGCTGGTGCCGCCGGAGGGCGATGCCCGGCCGGTCCCGGCCGCCGCCTACAACGTCGGCGCGCAGCTGCTCGCCGTGGAGGAGGGGGTGGACGGCAACCCTCCGGTGGCGCGGGTGCACCTGTCCGGCGGGCAGTGGCTCGGCGTGCGGGCGGCGCGGATGGACGAGGCGCCGGCGACGGCGCGCGGCACCATCGCGGTGACGATCGAGCCCGCGTCGCCGGCCGAGCGGCTGGGCCTGTTCGCCCGCGCCTGCGGGCTGACGCGGCGGGAGGCCGAGCTGCTGCGGCACCTGGCCACCGGCAGCGACACCCGCGGGCTGGCCCGGCGGATGGGGCTGTCCGAGCACACGGTCCAGGACCACCTGAAGTCGGTCTTCGTGAAGACCGGGACCCGGTCCCGCCGTGACCTGCTCGCCCGGGCCCTGGGAGGGTGAGCGGGTCGGATCGAGCGAGCAGCGTGAGGAGGAGTGGCGTGGGCCTGCACATCCGGAACACGGACCTGCCGGGGAGCGACGTCTCGCGGACGTTCCTGGGGCGCGACCACGGTGGCGTGCCGGTGTCGTTCTTCATCCAGGCCAGCCCGCCGGGCCACGGTCCCGGACCGCACACCCACCCGTACGCCGAGGTGTTCGTGCTGCACGAGGGCTCGGGCTCGTTCCTGGCCGGCGACCGGACGATCGAGGCGACCGGCGGCTCGGTGGTGGTCGTGCCGCCCGGCGAGCTGCACGGGTTCACCGCGTCCGGCGACGGTCCGCTGCGGATGACCTGCATCCACGTGAACGACCGGATGATCACCGAGTGGGCGGCGACCGACTGAGCCGGCAAGGTGTCGATCCGGTCGGCCGGCGTTCGTGGTGTCGGTGTGGGGCGGCACTGGGCGGCCCCGGACGGAGGACACCGAGATGCGCACGGTGATCGTGAACACCTTCCTCACCCTCGACGGGGTCATGCAGGCCCCGGGTGGGCCGGAGGAGGACGGGGAGGGCGGCTTCGCCTACGGCGGCTGGTCGGCGAACTACTGGGACGACCGGATGGGCGAGGTCATGGGCGAGGCGATGAGCCGGCCGTTCGACCTGCTGCTCGGCCGCAAGACGTACGACATCTTCGCCGGCTACTGGCCGACGTCGACCGAGGAGGGGGCCAAGCCGCTCAACGACGCGACCAAGTACGTCGCGTCCCGCGGCCGCCCGGCGCTGGACTGGGCGACCTCGGTCCAGATCGAGGGCGACGCGGCCGAGGGCGTGGCCGCGCTGAAGCGGACCGACGGGCCGGAGCTGCAGGTGCACGGCAGCGGCGACCTGCTGCAGACGCTGATCCGGCACAACCTGGTCGACCGCTACCGGCTGTGGGTGTTCCCGGTCGTGGTCGGCTCGGGCAAGCGGCTGTTCGCCGGCGGGACGATCCCGGGCAAGCTGCGGCTGGTCGACGGCGTCGTGTCGACGACCGGCGTCATGATCGGCACGTACGAACCGGCCGGCGAGATCGAGACCGGCTCGTTCGGCTGACGGCTCCAGCGCGCCGGCGGCCCGCGCGGTCGCCGGCGCGCTTGATCGGTGTTGTTCCGTATCGATTCAGCACGACACGGTGAGCGGGCCGATCTCCGGCAGACGAGAGGACGTGCACGGGGTGGACATGAAACTCGAGGTCGTCGTCGTACCGGTGTCCGACGTCGACCGGGCGAAGGCCTTCTACACGGGGCTCGGCTGGCGGCAGGACGCCGACGTGGTCGGCGGACCCGATTTCCGGGTCGTGCAGGTGACCCCGCCCGGCTCCGACTGCTCGGTCATCTTCGGCACCGGGCTCACCACCGCCGCGCCGGGCTCCGCCGACGGGCTGCACCTGGTGGTCACCGACATCGAGACGGCCAGGGCCGACCTGGTCGCGCACGGCACGGACGCCGGCGAGGTCTTCCACGACACCGGCGGGGTGTTCCACCACGCCGGGACCACCGACCGCGCGCCCGGCCCCGACCCCGACCGGCGCAGCTATTCCTCGTTCGTGTCGTTCAGCGACCCGGACGGCAACGGCTGGGTGCTGCAGGAGATCACGACCAGGCTGCCCGGCCGGGTGACCACGCCCACCACGTACCAGTCGGCGGCCGAGCTGGCCGACGCGATGCGGCGGGCATCCCAGGCGCACGGCAAGCACGAGGAGCGGATCGGCAGGGCCGACCCGGACTGGCCGGACTGGTACGCCGACTACATGGTGCGCGAGCAGGCCGGGCAGGAGCTGCCGACGTGAGCGACTTCGACGTCATCGTGATGGGCGCCGGCGCACCGGGCGAGCACTGCGCCGGCGAGCTGGTCGACGGCGGCCTGCGGGTCGCGGTGGTCGAGCGCGAGCTGGTCGGCGGCGAGTGCTCCTACTACGCCTGCATCCCGTCCAAGACCCTGCTGCGCCCCGGCGAGGCCGTGTACGACGCCCGCGAGGCGGCCGCCACGGCGGAGGTGAACGTCCCGGCGGCGCTGGCCTGGCGGGACTTCATGGTCTCGGACTACTCCGACACCGGCGCCGAGGGTTGGCTGAAGACCAAGGGCATCCGGCTGCTGCGCGGCACCGGCCGGCTGGCCGGCACCGGCGTCGTCGAGGTCGCCGGCGAGCGGCACACCGCCCGGCACGTCGTCCTCGCCACCGGCGCCGACGCGGTCATCCCGCCCGTCCCGGGGCTGCGGGAGCTGGCCGGGGTGTGGACCAACCGCGAGGTGACCGGGATGAAGGCGGTCCCGCGCCGGCTGCTGGTGCTCGGCGGCGGCCCGGTCGGCACCGAGATGGCGCAGGCCGTCCGCCGGCTCGGCGGCGAGGTGGCGCTGGTGGCCGGCGGCGACCGGGTGCTGCCGCGCGAGCCGGCGCCGCTCGGTGAGGCGCTCGGCGAGGTGCTGCGCCGGGACGGGGTCGAGCTCGCCTTCGGCGCGAAGGCCACCGCCGCCCGCCGCGACGGCGAGGACTACGTGCTGGTCCTGGACGACGGGCGGGAGCTCCGCGGCGACCGGCTGCTGGTGGCGACCGGCCGCCGGCCCCGGACAACCGGGCTCGGCCTGGAGACGGTCGGCGTCGAGGCCGGGCCGCGCGGCATCCCGGTGGATGCGCAGCTGCGGGCGGGCGAGCGGCTGTGGGCGATCGGCGACGCCACCGGCATCTTCCAGCTCACCCACGTCGGCAAGTACCAGGGCGAGGTGGTCGCGGCCAACATCCTCGGCGCGTCGCGGGAGGCCAACTACGAGGCGGTGCCGCGGGTGGTCTACACCGACCCGGAGGCGGCCGCGGTCGGGTCCGGCGAGGGCCGGTTCACGGCGACCGTGCCGATCTCGGAGGTGGCCAGGACCGCGACGTACACCCGGGCGTACGCGGAGTCGACCGGGTTCCTCACCCTGCTCAGCGACGGCGAGCGGCTCACCGGTGCGTACGCGCTGGGGCCGGCGGCGGGGGAGTGGCTGCAGCAGGCCACGCTGGCCATCCGCGCCCGCGTCCCGATCGGCGTGCTGCGGGACACGATCCAGCCGTTCCCGACGTTCTCCGAGATCTACGTCGCCGCGCTGAAGGCGCTGCACGCGACGGTCGCGGCGGCCGGCGGGGAAGCGGGGTGAGCGGCGAGCCGACGCTGGCCGGCCAGACCGTCGTCGTGATCGGCGGCAGCTCCGGCATCGGGCTGGAGACGGCCAGGCTGGCCCGGGCGGAAGGCGCCGAGGTCGTGCTCACCGGCCGCGACGCGGACCGGCTGGAGCGCGCGGCGGCCGAGGTCGGGGCGGTGCGGACCGAGGCGTTCGACGCGACCGACTTCGACCGGCTGGGGCGGTTCTTCGCCGACCTGCCGGGGCCGGTCGACCACGTGGTGGTCACGGCCGGCAGTCCGTACTACGCGCCGCTGGCCGAGATGGACGTCGCCCAGGCGCGCCGGGACACCGACACGCACCTGTGGCTGCCGGTCTACGTCGCCAAGCTCGCGATCGGCCGGGTCCGGGCGGGCGGGTCGCTGCTGTTGTTCAGCGGCACCGGCGGCCGGCGTACCGCCGTGGGGTTGTCGCTGGTGTCCACCCTGACTGCCGGGCTGCCGGCGCTGACGAAGAGCCTGGCGCTGGAGGTCGCCCCGATCAGGGTCAACCTCATCGCGCCCGGGTTCGTGGACACGCCGCTGTCCGCGTCGCTGCTCGGCGACCAGCTGGAGGAGCGGCGGGCGCAGCTGCGCTCGACGCTGCCGATCCGGCGGGTGGTCGGGCCGGCGGACGTCGCCGCGCTGTCCGTGCACGTCATGGTCAACACCGCGCTCACCGGCGCCACGTTCGACGTCGACGGCGGCCAGCAACTGGTCCCCGGCTGACCGGCACCGTCGCGGCGGCCTGGCCGTGGCGCCCTGCCCGCGCCGGGCGGCCTGGTCAGGCCGTGGCGCGCTGGCCGGGCCGGCGGTCAGGCTGTGACAGCCTGGCTGGGGCGGCGGTCAGGCTGTGGCAGCCTGGCTGGGGCGGCGGTCAGGCTGTGGCAGCCTGGCTGGGGCGGCGGTCAGGCTGTGGCAGCCTGGTCGGGGCGGCGGTCCCAGCCGTGGAAGAGGGAGCGGTCGCCGGAGTCCCACGCCTCGCGCAGTCCCGCCCGGCTCAGATCCCAGTCCGGCCGGACCTCGCTGCTCGCCACCCGTAGGTCCCGCCAGAGGTCGTCGATCGTCGGGCGACCCCAGAACCAGTAGCCGTTGTAGACGCTGTGCACGACCAACCCCGGCTTCAGCACGAGCGTGTGCGGGATCATCGGGTCGTTCTCGGGGTCGGTGTATTCCTGGATGTCGAGGTCCTTCTGCACGATCCGGCCCGGGTCGGCGAGGAAGGTCCAGAAGGCACCCACCGACGCCCGGAACTCCTGCAGCGTGTGGTGCTCGTCCGTCGCGATCGTGACGATCTGCGTGTACGCGACCGCCAGCTTCGGCTGGAACGCGGCGAGCTCAAGGTGCTGCTGGTGTTCCTTCGGGCAGTAGTGCCCGCGGGCGAGCGTGAGGATCAGCGGGTCGCGGCCTTGCAGCTCGCTGAGCGTGCGCACGGTGCCGGTGTGGTCGGGCAGCGCGTAGTCCGGGAAGACGCCGCCGGGGACGATGTCGGGACGCATGAGGTCTCCACTGGGCCGGGTCTGCTGGCGTCCCAGCGTCCCGCACCCGCGCGACCGCGGCAGAGCCGGGTCAGTCGACGGCTTCGACGATGCGGATGTCGCGCTCGGCGGCGTCGCCGAGCACGGTCAGCGCCTGCTGGTAGGCCGGGCTCTCGTACGCCGCGACGGCCGCCTCGACGCTGGGGTACTCGATCAGCGACGTGCGCAGGGTGATGCCGTGCTCGAACGCGGCTGCCGGCACGCCGCGGGCCAGGAACCGCCCGCCGGCCGCCTCCATCGCCGGCCCGGCCAGCCGCGCGTACGAGGCCAGCCGCTCCTCGTCGTGGATGGCGGTGAACATGTTGATCCAGTACGCCTTGGCCATCGACCGATGGTACGGACGGCGACGGCCGGGGGCGGACGGCGCGGGTAGGGTCGGGATCATGTCCGAGTCGCGACCTCTGCACGCCGGGCAGGCCGGCACCATCGACGTCGGCGGCGACCTCACGGTCAACCGCCTCGGCTTCGGGGCGATGCGGATCACCGGGCGCGGCATCTGGGGTCCGCCGCCGGACCGCGACGAGGCGAAGGCGGTCGTCCGGCGGGCGGTCGAGCTCGGCGTGAACTTCATCGACACCGCCGACTCGTACGGGCCGCAGGTGAGCGAGGAGATCCTCGCCGAGGCGCTGCACCCGTACCCGGAGGATCTGGTCATCGCGACCAAGGGCGGACTGGAGCGCACCGGGCCCGGGAAGTGGCCGGCCAACGGCCGGCCGGAGCACCTGGTCGAGGCCTGCGAGGGCAGCCTGCGCCGGCTCCGGCTGGAGCAGATCCCGCTCTACCAGTTCCACCGGCCCGACCCTGAGGTGCCGCTGGAGGACTCCATCGGCGCGCTGGTCGGTCTCAAGGAGCAGGGCAAGATCCGGCACATCGGGGTGTCCAACGTCAGCGAGGAACAGCTGCGCCGGGCGCAGAAGCTGACGCCGGTGGTGTCCGTCCAGAACCGCTACAACCTCGACGACCGCCAGTCCGAGTCGCTGGTCGACCTGTGCGAGCAGGAGGCGCTGGCGTTCCTGCCGTGGGCGCCGATCCGGGACCTCGGGGCCAACCCGCTTCTGCAGGAGGTCGCCGACCGGCACGGCGCCACCCCGCGGCAGGTCGTGCTGGCCTGGCTGCTCGCCCGGTCGCCGGCGGCGCTGCCGATCCCCGGCACCGGCTCGGTCGCGCACCTCGAGGAGAACGTCGCGGCCGCGGCGATCGAGCTGACCCGGGCCGAGGTCGCCGCGCTGACCGGCGCGGCGTAGCCCGGTCAGGCGGCCTGGAGCGCCTGCTGGTAGAGGTGCTGCACGTCGGCGCCGAAGTACGGGCTGTAGCTCACGTCGTCGGTGTCGCCGCCCTGCTGGTAGCCGCCGATCACGCCGACCACCGCCCAGGTGTGGGTGTCCCGGTCGAAGTCGGTGAGCCACGGCGTCCCGCTGGTGCCGGGGGCGTAGCCGGTGCAGGCGACGCGCAGCTGGCCGTCGGCGCGCCGGGTCATGGTGCCGAGGCAGGTGAGCGGGTCGTCGGCGCCGTCCGGGTAGCCCGTCAGCCGCACGGTGCCGCTGCCCGGCGCGCCGAACGCGATCCGCTCGGCGCCGACCACGTCGGTCACCCGCTGCCCGTTGCGGGGCGCCAGCTCGATGAACGCGACGTCGAGGTCGGGGTCGGCGCCGTCGGTCCAGCGCGGGTCGACGGTGACCCTGGCCGCCTTCCACACCCCGTACGGCGCGGTCCCGTTCCGGTACGCCGGCGCGTACTCCAGGTCGGCGTACGCGGCCAGGCCGGGGCCGGAGGTGACGCAGTGCGCGGCGGTGACGACCAGGTCGGCGTCGCCACCGGAGACGACCGTGCCGGAGCAGAAGTGGCCGCCGGTGCCGGCCCGGAACAGCGTCCCGGCGTGCCGGGCGGCCTTCTCCGACGCGACCCGGCCGATGCCGTCAGGGGAGGGCGAGGGTGCGGCCGGTGCGGCTGCCGACGACGTGCACGCGGCCAGCACCAGCGCGGACAGCATCGCCGCGGCTGCCGGCCACCGTCGCGTCACCCGACGGACGCTAGCCGGGTCGGCTGTGTGGCGGCTGGGCGACGGCGGACTCGTACCGGTAGCCGTACCCGCGCAGGGTGTGGATCGGGTCGCCGGGCAGGCCCGCGGCGGCGAGCTTGCGGCGCAGCGCGAGCACGTGCATGTCCAGCGTCTTGGTCGAGCCGGACCAGTTCTCGTCCCAGACCTCGGCCATCAGCCGGTCCCGGGTCAGTGCCTCGCCGGCGTTGCGGACGAGCATCGCCAGCAGGTCGAACTCCTTTGGCCGCAGCGCCACCTCGGCGCCGTCGACGGTCACCCGCCGGCTGCGCGGGTCGAGCCGCAGCGGGCCGACCGCGGTCGGCGGCTCGGACCCGGACCCGCCGCCTCGGCGCAGGTGCGCGCGGACCCGGGACAGCAGCTCCAGCAGCCGGAACGGCTTGGTCAGGTAGTCATCGGCGCCGGCGTCGAGGCCGAGCACCACGTCGATCTCGTCGGTGCGGGCGGTGAGCATGACGATGATCGTGTCGGCCAGCCGGGCCCGCAGCCGCCGGCACAGCGCGGTGCCGTCGATGTCCGGCAGGCCGAGGTCGAGCAGCACCAGGTCGATCCGCTGGCCCCGGCCGACGTGGTCCAGCGCGGCCCGTCCGGTGCGGGCCCAGCGCACCTGGTGACCCTGGCCGGCCAGCGCCGCGGCGAGCTGGTCGCCGATGTCCGGGTCGTCCTCGACCAGGAGCAGCTCAGCCACCGGAGGAGTATCCCGCCGGCGACCACTGCGGCAGCAGCAACGTGACTGTCGGGTGCGGGCCGGGGTCCGCGACGGTCAGCCGGGCGCCGATCGACTCGGCCAGGTCCCGGGCCAGGGCGAGGCCGATCCCGTGGCCGCGGGCGCGCGGGTTGCGGCGCCGGAACGCGCCGGCGAGCACGGCCGGGTCGAACCCGCCGCCCTCGTCGCGGACGTCGACCGCCACCCCGCCGCCGGCCGTGCGGGCGGCGACGGTGACCGTGCCGGCGCCGTGCTCCAGGGCGTTGCTGACCAGCACGTCGAGCACCTGGTCGAGCACGGCCGTGGTCGCGGCGGCGGCCGGCAGGCCCGGCTCGATCACCAGGTCGAGGGTGCGCCGGCGGTCCCGGGCCAGCTCGCCCCAGCGGCCTGCGCGGGCGGCGACCATGACCGCGCCGACGTCGATCGGCTCGACCGGGGCGAGCGGGTCCCGGGACCGGGTGAGCACCTCGGTGACGGTCGCCTCGACCCGCTCGGCCCGCCGGAGCGCCTCCCGGATGGCCGTGTCCCGGTCCGCGTCCGGCGTGAGGAGCACCCGCTCCAGGCCGAGGCGCAGCGCCGTGAGCGGGGTCCGCACCTGGTGCGAGGCGTCCGCGGCAGCCGAGCGGGCCTGCTCCAGCAGCGCGCCGAGGCGGCGGGCGGTCGCCTGCAGCGCGCGGCCGGCCTCGGCCGCCTCGTAGATCGCGGCCGGGCGGGGCTCGATCGCGAAGTCACCGGCTCCGAGCGCATGCGCGGCCCGGGTCATCTCCTCCAGCGGGGCCGCGATCCGGGCCGCCCGCCGGCGGGCCAGTGCCCACGAGAACGCGAGCACGGCGACGGCGAGGCCGGCCATCACCGCGAAGGTGAGCCAGGTGCGATCGAGCACGTTCGAGTACGGCAGGGCGGCGCGGACGACGACGTCCTGGCCGTCGGCCCGGACCGGAACCGCGACCTCGAGGTCGCCGCCGGCCAGGTCCTGTTCCTCGTCCCGGTCGGCGGCCACCCGCACGGCCAGGCCGCTGCGCTCCGGGCCCGAGCCGACCAGCCGGGTGCCGTCGGCCCGGTACGCGGCCAGCCGGATGCCGGCGTGCCGCACCGGCGGGAGGGCGTACCCGGCGCCGGGTGGCCGGCCGGGGCGCAGCGCGTCGCCGGACAGGTAGCCGGCGCCGCGGCTGGCCTCGGCCGACAACCGGCCGAACGCCTCGTCCTCGTACAGCCGGGCGGCGGCGACCGCGAGCGGGACGGCGAACAGGGTGACCGCGACGATCGCGACCAGCATGATCGCCGAGCCGACCGCGCGGCGGACCGGCACCGTCCTCCCGCGCGCCGGGGCGGGCGGTCGGGTCTGGTCGGGCCCCGGCTCGGGCTCGGGCTCCTCGACGGCGAGCAGGGTGTCGTTCACGCTCACGCCGTCCACGGTGGCACGGGTTGCGCAGGTCGGCGCCGCCGTTGACCGTCCGTTGACCGAGGACTGCCCCGCCGTTGGCCGGGTCCTTCGTACAGTCGGGCCGTCCGACGCCGGGCCGGGTCGCCCCGGCGACCCCGCACCGCAGGAGGACCACGACGTGACCCGGTCGACCGTGACCCGCGACCCGACCCGCCACCCCCGGCCGTCGGCCCGGTGGCTGCTGGCGTGGTGGTCGGGGGCGGCGTCGCGGGGGGCGTCGGTGGTGGCGGGCGCGACGTGGGTGCTGGGGATCATCACGGTGGCGAGCGCGTTGGTGCCGCCGGACGGAGCCCGGCTGCGGCTGCTCACCGAGCTGCTGCCGTACCAGGTCGCCGACGCGGCGGCGGCGGTCGCCGCCGCGCTCGGGGTGCTGCTGCTCTACCTGGCCGGCGGGCTGCGCCGGCGCAAGCACCGGGCCTGGGTGGCTGCGGTCGTGGTGACCGCGGTGGTGGCGCTGTCCCACCTGGCGAAGGGGCTCGACGTCGAGGAGGCCACCGCCTCGGCGCTGGTGCTCGCGCTGCTGCTGGGCTGCCGGCGCGAGTTCGGTGCCGAGGCCGACCCGGTCGGGCGGCGACTGGCGGTGCGGCGGTTCGTGCAGCTGGCGGGCTTGGGCGTGGCGCTCGGGATGCTGCTGCTGCGGGCGTACTCCGGCCAGCTCGTCGGCCGGCCCTCGTTGCGGGCGCAGCTGAGCGAGGTGCTGGTCGGGCTGGTCGGCGTCACCGGCCCGATCGGGTTCGCCTCGGACCGGGCGGCGGACCTGGTCGGGTCGACGCTGCTCGGCTTCGGCCTGCTCACCGCGTTCGTCACGGCGTACTTCGCGCTGCGCCCGGCCGAGCCGCCGGCCCTGCTGGACCCGAGCGACGAGCAGCGGCTGCGCGGCCTGCTCGACCGGCACGGCCGGCGCGACTCGCTCGGCTACTTCGCGCTGCGCCGGGACAAGAGCGTGGTGTTCTCGCCGTCCGGCAAGGCGGCGGTGACCTACCGGGTGCTGCACGGGGTGCTGCTGGCCAGCGGCGACCCGGTCGGCGACCCGGAGGCGTGGCCCGGGGCGATCGAGGCGACGCTGCGGTTGGCCCGCCGGTATGCCTGGACCCCGGCGGTGATCGGCTGCGGTGAGCGCGGCGCGACCGTGTGGACCCGGTCCGGCCTCGGCGCGTACGAGCTCGGCGACGAGGCGGTCCTCGAGGTGCCGGCGTTCAGCCTGGACGGGCGGCCGATGCGGGGGATCCGGCAGGCCGTCGCCCGGGTGCAGCGCGCCGGCGTCACGTCGTCGGTCCGGCGGGCCCGTGACGTCCCACCGGCCGAGCTGGCCGAGCTGGCGGCGGCGGCGGACGCCTGGCGCGGCGGCGGGGTCGAGCGCGGCTTCTCGATGGCGCTGTCCCGGCTCGGCGATCCCACCGACCCGGACTGCGTGCTGGTCACGGCCCGGCGGCCGGACGGGTCGCTGTGCGGCCTGCTGCACTTCGTGCCGTGGGGGACCCACGGCCTGTCGCTCGACCTGATGCGCCGGGCCCGGGACGCCGACAACGGGATCAACGAGTTCATGGTCGTCGCGCTGGCCGGCCGGTGCGGCGGGCTCGGCGTCACCCGGATCTCGCTGAACTTCGCGGTCATGCGGGCGGCGCTGGAGAACGGCGAGCGCATCGGTGCCGGTCCGGTCGCGCGACTGTGGCGTTCGACGCTGCTGCTCGCCTCCCGCTGGTGGCAGATCGAGACGCTGCACCGCTTCAACGCCAAGTTCCAGCCCGGCTGGCAGCCGCGCTACGTCTGCTACGAGTCCGGCCGGCAGCTGCCCCGGGTCGCGCTGGCCGCGCTGGAGGCGGAGGCGTTCCTCGTCCCGCCCGGGATCGTCGGGCGGGCGCTGCGGCGCGGCTCAGCGCAGCCGCGGGTCGACGTGGATCTTGGGCCCGGGGCCGGCGCCCGCGGGCCGCTCGCCGGCCAGCACGGCGCCGACCCGGTCGAGTCCGACGGTGGCGGCCACGAGCGGGCGCGGGTTGACGGCGCCGGCCGCGTACGCCGCGATGGTGGCGTCCAGACCCGGTGACGCGGACAGGATCCCGACCGCGGTGACGTCCTTGAGCACGAGCGCACGGGTGTCGAGCCGGCTCGGCTGGCCGGACAGTCCGATGTAGACGACCCGGCCGGCCGGCTCGACCAGGTCGAGCGCGCGAGCCGGCAGGTGGCCCGCGTTCGAGGCGTCGACCACCGCGTCGAACGGCAGTGCCGGCAGGGTGTCCTCGGTCCACACGTGCTCGAAGCCGAGCGACCGGGCGAAGCCGGGGTCGGCGTCCGACCGGCCGAGCAGGTGCACCTCGGCGCCGGCGGCCCGCGCGAACAGCGCGACCAGCAGGCCGATCGTGCCCGGCCCGAGCACCAGCGCCCGGTCGCCCGGCCCGAGCTCGGCCGCCTCGACGCAGCGCAGCGCGTTGCCGCCGGGCTCGACCAGCGCGCCGAGCGTGGCGTCCACGTCGTCCGGGAGCGGCCGCAGCGAACCGGCCGGCACCGCGAGCTGGTCGGCCAGCGCACCAGGTCGGCCGCCGCGGATGCCGACCTCTTGGCGGCGCTCGCAGACGTGCTGGTGCCCGCGCCGGCAGCGGCGGCAGCTGCCGTCGCCGAGCATGGTGTCGCCGGTGACCCGACGGCCGACCCAGCCGGGGTCGACCCCGGGGCCGACCGCCGACACCGTGCCGGCCCACTCGTGCCCGAGCCGCATCGGGTAGTGGGCGTGGCCCTGGTGCAGGTAGGCCATCTCGCCGGTGAAGAACTCCACGTCCGTGCCGCACACCCCGACCCGCTCGACGTCGACGACCACCTCGCCGGGGGTCGTGACCGGTGCCGGCACCCGTTGCACGCCACCCTGCCCCGGCCCGGTCAGCACGTACGCGCGGATGCGCATCAGGCGACTCCCGGTGTCGGCGGCACGGACAGCGGGAGTAGACCATCCATGGGGACGACAGGAAGGGACGGCGCCCGTGGAGCTCCGCAGCGCGCAGTGGTACGCCGGCGATGGACGGAGCGCCTACATCCATCGGGCCTGGATGCGCCGCGGCGTGCCGGGCGACGCGTTCGGGCGGCCGCAGATCGCGATCGCGAACACCGCGTCGGATCTGACGCCGTGCAACCGGCACCTGACCGAGGTGGCCGTCTCGGTGCGGGACGGCGTGCTGGCGGCCGGCGGCGTGCCGCTGGAGCTGCCGGTCATGTCGCTGGGCGAGACCCAGGTGCGGCCGACCGCGATGCTCTGGCGCAACCTGGCCGCGATGGCCACCGAGGAGATGCTGCGGGCCAACCCGATCGACGGCGTGGTGCTGCTCGGCGGCTGCGACAAGACGATCCCGTCCCTGCTGATGGCGGCCGCGTCGGTCGACCTGCCGGCGGTCGTGGTGCCGGGCGGCCCGATGCTGACCGGCACGTTCCGCGGGGTGCCGCTCGGCTGCGGGACGGACGTGTGGCGACTGTCGGAGGAGGTGCGTGCGGGCACGCTCACGCCGGACGCGTTCGCCCAGTCGGAATCGGCGATGATCCGCAGCCGCGGGCACTGCAACACGATGGGCACCGCGTCGACGATGGCCCTGGTCGCCGAGGCACTCGGCACGGTCGTGCCCGGTGTCGCCGGCACGCCGGCGCCGGACAGCCGCTTGCTGGAGGCGGCGCACGGGACCGGGCGGCTGGCGGTCGAGCTGGTCGCGTCCGGCCGGCGACCCCGCTCGTTCCTGACCCGGGCGTCGTTCCACAACGCGATCGTGGCGCTGGCGGCGATCGGCGGGTCGACCAACGCGGTCGTGCACCTGCTGGCGATCGCGGGCCGGCTCGGCGTCGATCTCACGCTCGACGACGTCGACCGGATCGGATCGCGGGTGCCGGTGCTGGTGGACCTGTTGCCGGCCGGGCGGTTCCTGATGGAGGACTTCCACCGGGCCGGCGGGCTGCTGGCGGTGCTGCGTGAGGTCCGCGACCTGCTCGACCCGACCGCGCTGACGGTCACCGGGCGGCCGCTGGTCGACCACCTGGACGACGCGCCGATCTGGGACACGGAGGTGATCCGTCCTCGCTCGGCGCCGCTGGTGGCCGAGGGCGGGATCGCCGTGCTCCGCGGCAACCTCGCGCCGGACGGTGCGGTGGTCAAGCCGGCGGCGGCGTCGCCGCACCTGCTCCGGCACCGCGGTCGGGCGATGGTGTTCGACTCGATCGAGGACTTCAACGCCCGGATCGACGACCCGGACCTGGACGTCGACGCCGACTCGGTGCTGGTGCTGCGCGGCTGCGGGCCGAAGGGATATCCCGGGATGCCGGAGGTATCGAACCTGCCGCTGCCGCCCAAGCTGCTCGCGCAGGGCGTGCGGGACATGGTGCGGGTCTGCGACGGGCGGATGAGCGGCACCGCGTACGGCACGGTGGTGCTGCACGTGGCGCCGGAGGCGGCCGCCGGCGGGCCGCTTGCCCGGATCCGGACCGGAGACGTGATCAGCCTCGACGTCGCCGCCCGCCGCATCGACGTCGAGCTGCCGGACGAGGAGCTGGCGGCACGCACGCCGAGCGAGGCGGCGGTGGCGGGCTATGCGCGGCCGACCCGCGGCTGGGAGCGCCTCTACATCGACCACGTCGGCCAGGCCGACACCGGAGCCGACCTCGACTTCCTCCGCGGGTCCAGCGGCTCGGCCGTGACCCGCGACTCGCACTGAGCCCGGCGCGGTGCTCATCGGTGGGTGTTGAGGTAGCGGAGGACGGCGAGGACCCGGCGGTTGTCGGCGTCGGCGGCCGGGAGGTCGAGCTTGGTGAAGATCGCACTCACGTGCTTCTCCACGCTGCGGCCGGCCAGGTGCAGCGTCTCGGCGATCGCGACGTTGGACCGGCCTTCGGCGATCAGGCCGAGGATCTCCCGCTCGCGGTCGCTGAGCCGGGCGAGCCCCGCGTCGATCGCCGCCGCCGAGAGCAGCTGGCGGACCACCTCGGGGTCGAGGACGGTGCCACCGCCGACCAGTCGATGCAGCGCCTCGATGAACGCGTCGGTGCTCACGATGCGGTCCTTGAGCAGGTAGCCGACCCGGGCGGTGTCGTCGGCCAGCAGCTGGCGCGCGTAGCTGGTCTCGACCCACTGGGAGAAGACGAGCACCGCGGTCTCCGGCCGGTCGGTCCGGATCCGGATGGCGGCGCGGATGCCCTCGTCGGTGTGCGTCGGCGGCATCCGCACGTCGAGCACCGCGACGTCCGGCCGGTGCTCATACACGGCCGCAACCGCGCCGTCGGCGTTGTCGACCGCCCCGACGACGTCGATGCCGTGGTCGGTGAGCAGCAGCGAGATGCCGTCCCGCAGCAGCGGGTTGTCCTCGGCGATCACCGCACGCATGCTCACCCCTCCTTCGGCAGCGTCATCGTCACCGCGGTCGGCCCACCGGGCGGGCTGTCCACCCGCAGGGTGCCGTCGAGGGCGGCCGCGCGGCAGGCCAGGCCGGCCAGCCCGGTGCCGCCGCCGTCGAGCGTCGCCCCGCCGCGGCCGTCGTCGGTCACCTCGAGCAGGAAGCACCCCGGCGCCTCGGCCAGCCGCAGCCGTGCCCTGGTCGCGCCGGCGTGCCGGGTGACGTTGGTCAGCAGCTCGGCGAGGCTGAAGTAGAGCGTGCTCGCGGTGGCTGCGGGCGGCTCGCTGGTCAGCTCGACGGCGGTCTCGACCGGCACCGGGCTGCGGGCGGCCAGCGTCGCGACCGCGGTCGGCAGCCCGGCGTCGAGCGCCGGTGGGTGGATGCCGCGGACGATGTCGCGCAGCTCGCCCAGCGCGTCGGCCACCGTCTCCTGGGCGCCGGCGACGAGCGCCCGCACCTCGGGATCGGTGACTCGGTGGCGGATCCGGCCGAGTGTCACGCCGAGCGAGACCAGCCGGGCCTGGGTGCCGTCGTGCAGGTCGCGCTCCAGCCGGGACAGGACGGTGGCCGCGTCGGCGGCCAGCAGGGCCCGGCTCGTCTGCAGCTCGGCGATCCGGGTCCGGTCGGGGCTCGGCTCGAGCAGCGCGCGGACCAGCACGCGGTCGAGGCTGACCAGCAGGCGCAGGAACCACGGCCAGACCAGCAGGACGCCGACCGCCTGCAGCACGTAGAGCCAGGTGCCGGCCCAGCCGGGGTCGTCGATCTCACCGAAGCCGGTCGGGGTGAGCCACCACCAGATCGGAGAGGTGAGGAACGCCAGCCCGACGGCGAGCGAGACGGCAGCGATGTAGGCGGCGAGCGCGGTCACCGGCAGTGTGACGAAGCAGTAGAGCAGGGCACGCCAGCCCGCGCCGTCGAGCAGGACCGCCCGGGCCCAGCGCAGCCGGCCCTGGTCGCGTCGCACCGGTGGCGGCAGCGGCCAGTGCCAGCCGACGATTCGCGCCGGCCAGCGGAAGGCCTGGTTGGCCACCCGGGCCAGCAGCAGCACGCCGACCAGCAGTGGCAGCCCGACGGTGAACAGCGACAGCACCGCCGCGACCGCACCGAGCAGGGCGAGGGCGAACGCCGGCACCGCCGGCAGCAGGCTCGCCAGGACGTAGCCGAACTCCCGCCAGGTGCGGCCGCCGACCGGCGCCAGCAGGATCCGGCGGATCACGGCTCC
Organism: Mycobacteriales bacterium; assembly: GCA_036558285.1. Classification (GTDB taxonomy): domain Bacteria; phylum Actinomycetota; class Actinomycetes; order Mycobacteriales; family CADCTP01; genus CADCTP01. The sequence continues at coordinate 26,652 of DATBFW010000137.1, forward strand.
ACCCCGGCCGCCTCGATCGCCGGCTGGCGCAGCAGCACTGCCGCCGGCGCCACCATGCCCAGCGCAACCAGCCCGAACACCCCGAGGACGAACGCCGCGAGCCAACCCGCGGGCAGGTAGGGCAGGAAGGTGCCCAGCGCACCGTGCAGCAGCGGCAGCAGCGTCACCGCCGCCACGCATGCCGCCGCGAGCAGCGCCGTCCCGGTCACGACCACAGCTTCGCAGGTCAGCACGCCGAGCACGCGGCCACGGGTGGCGCCGGCGAGCCGGAGCGCGGCCAGCTCTCCGCGTCGGCTGAGCACCACGGTGATCAGCGCGTTGACGGCCGCGACTGCGGCGAACGCCACGAAGACCCCGCTGCCCGAGTAGTCCAGCCAGACGTCGGCGGCCGGGTCCGCGATGCCCCGCACGTGCGCGGCGGTGGTGTGCGCGGTGACCTTGATCGCCGCGAACCCGACCGACAGCACCAGCGGCACCAGCGCCGCGGACAGCGCCCTCGCCCGCACCGCGACGTTGTCGGCGGCCAGCGCGCCGACCCGGCCGAACGGCCGCGCCAGCGGCGCGGCGACCCGCAGCAGCGCCGGCCCGAGCAGCCCGGCCCCCACGCACAGCGCCAGCACCACCAGCAGGCCGAGGTCCTCGGCCTGGTCCGCCGGCAGCGTCGAGGACGCCACGGCCAGCACCGTGCCACCGACCGCGAGCAGCACGCCGATTCCGGTCCGCACCGGCCCGAAGGTCCGGCGCGGCACCGCCGTCTCGGTCAGCGCCACCGCCGGCCGCACCCGGGCCGGCCGTACGGCCGCGGCGAGCGCGCCGAGCACGCCGGCGCCGAGCGCGACGCCCAGCGCTGCCGGCCAGGCGACGGCGCTGAACCGGAAGGCCACCGCGGTGGGGACCACGCCGTGCCCGGCGAGGCTGCCGACCCAGGCCTGGCAGGCCAGCGTGCCGAGCGGGACGCCGGCGAGCGTCGCCGGGATCGCCACGACGGCGGCCTGGATCGCGACCGCGCGCCGGACCCGGCCCGGGGTCGCGCCGGCCGTGCGCAGCAACGCGATGTCGCGGCCCTGCCGGGCGATCGTCGCGGCCATCGTGACGGTGACGATGAGGATCGACAGATAGATCCCGAGCAGGACGAGCACCGTCGCGAAGTCGGCCGCATCGGTTGCGGCCAATGCCCGCCGGCCGGCCGCGTCGAGACCGGCGCCGCCGAACGAGGTCTGCGCGCCGATGCCGGCGCTGACCACGGCCGTGCCGAGGGTCAGCGTCGCGACCGGCCCCGCGAACGACCACGGGTGCTTGCGCAACGCCTGCCGGGTCAGCCCTGCGCTCATGCCGGCACCGTGACGGCCGAGGTGGAGACCGCGCGCAACCGGGCGGCGATCTCGGCGGCGTCGGGGGTGGGGGAGTCGGCGACGAGCCGGCCGTCGCGCAGCAGCACCAGCCGGTCGCTCACCGCCGCCGCGAGCGGGTCGTGGGTCACCATCACCACGGTCAGCCCGTCCCGGTCGACCGCGTCCCGCAGCAGCCGCAGCACCTGCCCGCCGGTGGTCGGGTCGAGCGCACCGGTCGGCTCGTCGGCGAACACCACGGCCGGTGCGGTGACCAGGGCGCGGGCGATCGCCACCCGCTGCCGCTGACCGCCGGACAGCTCGCCGACCGGGCGCCGCTCCAGCCCGGTGAGGCCTACCCGCGCCAGGACCTCCGCCAGCGGCCGGCCGCGCGGGCCGCCCAACCGGAACGGGAGCAGCACGTTCTGTCGGACGGTCAGCTCGGACAGCAGGTTGTAGGACTGGAAGACGAACCCGATCCGGTCCCGGCGCAGCCGGGTGAGCGTGCGCTCGCGCATCCGGGAGATGTCCCGGCCGGCGAGGCGGACGGCGCCGGCGGTGGGCCGGTCGAGCCCGGCCGCACAGTGCAGCAACGTGCTCTTGCCCGAGCCGGTCGCGCCCATTACCGAGACGAACGAGCCGGCCGGCACCCGCAGCGAGACGCCCCGCAGTGCGACCGGGCCCGCTCGTCCGAACTGCCGGGTCACGCCGGTCAGCTCCAGCACGTCATCCATGGCGTCGAGCCTCGTCGCGGCGACGATCGCCGGCAGCAGGGCTGACCGCCCGATCGTGGTGCGGTTATCCGCACCACCAGCGGGCCGGCGGCGTCATGGCGCCACCGCGAGCGGAAGCCGGCGCAGCGCCCGCAGCGTGTTGTTGAGCTGCGGTTCCGGCGCCCCCGCCAGGCTGATCGTCGCGTACCGGCGGGCCAGCTCGGCCAGCACCGCGCTGCCCTCGGCCCGGGCCAGGGCACCGCCGACGCAGGCGTGGATCCCGGCACCGAAGGCGACGTGACCGCTGGCCTTGCGGGCGATGTCGAACCGGTGCGGGTCCGGCCAGCGGCGGCGGTCCCGGTTGGCCGCGCCGAGGAACAGCAGCACCTTCTCGCCGGCCGGGATCTCGACGTCGCCGACCACGACCGGGCGCGTGGTCGTGCGGAAGAACGTCTGCACCGCCGACTCGTACCGCAGCGCCTCCTCGAACGCCGCCCCGGCCCGGGACGGATCGGAGCGCAGCAGCGCGTACTGGTCGGGGTTCGCGGCCAGGCACCACAACGCGTTGCCGATCGCGTGCACGGTCGTGTCCAGCCCGGCGGACAGCAGCGAGCGCATCAGCAGCGCCGACTGGTCCGGCGAGAACCCGTCCTCCGCCGCGTACTCGTGCAGCCGGGCGCCCATCCCGCCCGGCGCGAGACTCCCGGCCCGGCAGGCCTTCGCCACCCACTCCTGGACCGGTGGCGCGCCGGCCATCGCCTCGACGAACAGCCGGTTGCGCGGGCCGAACCCGTTGAACACCAGGTCCCCGTACGGCAGCAGGTGCTCCCGCCCCTCCGCCGGCATGCCGACGATGTCCGGGAAGACCGCCAGCGGGTACGGGATCGCGATGTCGCCGATGCCGTCGATCTCGTCCCGACCGGCGAGCCGGTCGAACAGCGAGGTCGCCTCCGTCACGAGCGAATCCTCGTGCCGGCGCACGGTTCCCGGTGACATCGCCCGGGTGACCGGCCGGCGGGCCCGGGCGTGCGCCGGCGGGTCGGCCTCGAGCAGCAGGCTCGGCGGCCGCCACGGCGTCTCCTTCCGGAAGTCGCTGAGCCCGACGCCGGCCGACGAGCAGAACGTGTCGTGGTCGACCAGCGCCGCCTGCACCTGCTCGTACCGGGCCATCGCCCAGATCCCGTACGCGGAGAGCCGGACCACCGGTCCGAGCTCGCGCAGCTGGTCGTGCATCGGGTACGGGTCGGCCAGCACCGCCTCGTCGAACGGGTCGACCGAGCTCACCGGCGCGTCGCTCATCCGCCCAGTCTGCCGTCCCGGACGCGACCGAACTACCTTCCCCGGCTTGAGGCGGCGGGGATCCGACCGGCGATCCCGTCGAGCAGGAAGTCCAACCCGCGGGTGAGCTGCTGCTCGGGCGTGGGCCCGACCGGCGCCGCCATCCACCGGCCGAGCAGCGGATGTCTGGCCGCCACCGTCTCGCGCAGGTCCTGGATGGCCGTGGTGAGCTCGCCGTCGTCGTCGACGCCGTAGGTTCGCAGCATCGCCCGCTCCTCGGCGTCGGCCAGCGCCGCCGCGTACACGTGCCGGTCGAGCAGCTGCACGTAGCTCAGCGCCTCGGGCAGGTCGAGGCCGGTCGCGGACAGCGTCCGCAGCAGTGCCTCGGTGCGGCGCAGCAGGTTCGGTCCCAGTGGCGGGCGGGTGTGCACCAGCTGCGCATACCAGACGTGCCGGCGGGCCATCGCCCAGCTGTCCAGGGCGACCCGGCGCAGCTGGGGCCGCCAGTCGCCGGCACCGGCGTCGGGCAGCGGGACCTCGGCGACCACGTCGTCGAGCATCAGGTCGACCAGCCCGTCCTTGCTGTCCACGTACCGGTAGAGCGCCATCGCGCTGTATTCGCCTAGCCGGCCGGCGACCGCCGTCATCGTCAGGCCCGCTGCCCCGGTCTCGTCGGCGACCGAGACCGCGGCCCGCACGACCGCGGCCCGGGTGAGCCGGCGACCGTCCGCCGGCTCCGGCGAGAGCCAGACGAGCGAGAGATAGGGCTTGACCACGGCGGCTAGTGTATGGCTTAAATTCGAGTTTAGGAGATAAATCAGATGCAGTACGGACGGCTCGGCCGGACCGGGCTCGTCGTCTCGCGGATCGGCCTCGGCATGATGAGCATCGGCGACACCAGCCGCCGGGCCTGGCACCTCACGGCCGACCAGGCCGAGCCGCTGGTCCGGCACGCCGTGGAGGCCGGCGTCACGCTGTTCGACACCGCCGACATGTACGACCTCGGCGCCAGCGAGGAGGCGACCGGCACCCTGCTGCGCCGGCTGTTCGCGCACCGGGACGACTACGTGCTGGCGACCAAGGTCTACTTCCCGCTGCGGGAAGGTGTGACCAACGCCGGCGGCCTTTCCCGCAAGCACCTGCTCAGCGCGATCGACGACTCGCTGCGCCGCCTCGGCGTCGACTACGTCGACCTCTACCAGATCCACCGGTACGACCCGCTGACGCCGATCGAGGAGACGATGCAGGCCCTCGACGAGGTGGTGCGCGCCGGCAAGGCCCGCTACCTCGGCGCCTCGGCCATGTACGCCTGGCAGTTCGTGCAGGCCCAGGAGCGGGCGCGGGCGGCCGGCTGGACGCCGTTCGTGTCGATGCAGGACCACTACAACCTCGCCTACCGCGAGGAGGAGCGGGAGATGCTGCCGTACTGCCGGGAGACCGGGGTCGGCGTGCTCCCGTTCAGCCCGCTCGCCCGTGGACTGCTCGCCGGCACCCACAGCCGCGCCGACCGGACCGCGACCGTCCGCGGACGGTCCGATCCGCTGGCCGACGCGACGTACGGCGAGGGCGACTTCGACGTGGTCGACGCGCTCGTCGACGTGGCCGCCGCGCGCGGGCTGCCGCCGGCGCAGGTCGCGCTCGCCTGGCTGTCCAGCCGGCCGGGTGTGACCGCGCCGATCGTCGGCGCGACGAAGATCGAGCACGTCGCCGGCGCGATCGCCTCGGTCGACGTCACGCTGGACCAGGACGAGGTCGCCCGGCTGGAGGCGCCGTACCGGCCGCATCCGGTGCTCGGCCACGACTGAGCGACGGCTCGGCGACCAGGTAGTGGTCAAGGTCCCGGGCGGCGTCCGGGGCGGCGTCTCGGGCGGTGTCCTGGACGCCGTCGGCGGCGGCGTCCCCGGTGGTGTCCTGGACGCCGTCGGCGGCTGCGTCCCGGGCGGTCTGGTGGGCGGCGAGGCCGGCGATCACCAGCGCGATGCCGGCCAGGTCCCGTCCGGTCGGCACCTGGGCCAGCACGAGCAGGCCGATCACGGTCGCGGCCGCCGGCAGCAGCGCCAGCATCAGCGCGAACGTCGCCCGCGCCAGCCTGGCCATCGCCAGCTGGTCGGTCACGTACGGGATGACCGACGAGCACACGCCGACGCCGACGCCCCAGGCGAGCCACAGCGGGTGCCCGAACGCCGCCACGGCCTGGTGCAGGCCGAACGGGGTGGCGACGACGGCGGCGATCAGCATCGCCGCGCCGAGCTGGTCGATCCCGCCGAGCGGACCGGCCCCGCTGCGGGCGACGCGGTGACCGAGGACCACGTAGAGCACGAAGCCGGCGCAGTTGGCGAACGCGAACGCGAAGCCGAGCGGCTCGCCGGCCAGGCGGACGTCGGTCAGCACGGCGACGCCGCCGACGGCGAGGGCGAGCGCGAGCAGGTTGCGCGGAGTGCGGGCGCCGGCCGCGGCCAGCACGATCGTGCCGAGGAACTCGACCGCGCCGACCGTGGCCAGCGGCAGCCGGTCGACCGCCAGGTAGAACAGCGAGTTCATGGCGGCGAGCACGGCACCGAGCGCGAGCAGCACCCGGCGCCGTTCCGGCGTGGCGCCGCGCAGCACCCGCCACGGTCGCCGCCAGAGTGCGAACACCACGGCCGCGGCGGCGATCCGGAGCCAGGCAACGCCGAGCACCTCGACGTGCGCGAACAGCAGCACCGCCAGCGACGGGCCGAGGTAGTGGAAGACCGCGCTGGTGAGGAAGAACGAGCTCGGCGGAAGCGCCGCGACGGCGCCGGCCACCCGCCCGGTCGGTACGGACACCTGGACTATCGTCCAAGGCGGAACGGCGTACGACCATGGCTGATCAACGGTCGAATGGGCCGATTGCCGAGGATGTGCAGGTGAGATCGATGTCTGAGCTTCAGAGCCGGTCCGAGCTGCTGGATGCGGTCAACACCCGGTTGCTGCGGGAGCTGCACGACGACCCGAGGATCACGATGTCCGCGCTGGCCCGCCGGGTCGGCATGTCGGCTCCTGCGGTCACCGAGCGGGTGCAGCGGCTGCAGCGGTCCGGGGTGATCGCCGGCTTCCGGATGGAGGTCGACCCGGCCGCGCTCGGGCTGCCGGTCACCGCCTTCGCCCGGATCCGCCCGACCGCCGGGCAGCTGGACAGGATCGCGGCGCTGGCCCGGGAGATCGGCCAGGTCAGCGAGTGCCACCGGATCACCGGCGAGGACTGCTTCCTGGTCAAGGTGCACGTGGCCCGGATCCAGGACCTGGAGGAGGTGCTGGACCGCTTCCTGCTGTACGGGCAGACGGTCAGCTCGATCGTGGTGTCCACCCCGGTGCCACCGCGGCCCCTCCCGCTGCCCGGCGATATGCCGCCGGACAACGCGGCACCGGGCAAGACCGCACCGGGCAAGGCGGCGTCGGGCAAAGCGTCAGGTACGGCGGCGCAGGACGGGAGCGTGCCGGGCGGGGCGGTGTCGCGCGAGCCGGGGTCGGGCGGCTAGCACGGTGCATCCCGACCAGCTGACGGTGCCGGCGGCCACGGTGCGCGCGCTGGTGGACGCGCAGTTCCCGGCCTGGCGGGACCTGCCGGTCACCAGGGTCGCCGCGCACGGCACGGTCAACGCGATCTTCCGGCTCGGCGACCGGCTCGCGGCCCGGTTCCCGCTCGTCCCGCGGGACGTGGCCGGGGCCCGGGCGTGGCTGGCGGCCGAGGCGGACGCGGCCCGCGAGCTGGCCGGGCGCACCCGGTTCCGGACGCCCGAGCCGGTCGCTCTGGGCGAGCCGGGCGCCGGCTACCCGCTGCCCTGGTCGGTGCAGACCTGGCTGCCCGGCACGGTCGCGACCGACGCCGACCCGGGGGAGTCGGCGGGGTTCGCCCACGACCTGGCCGAGTTCATCCGAGGAGTGCGTGCGATCGACACCCGCGGGCGGGTGTTCGCCGGCACCGGCCGCGGCGGCGACCTGCGCGACCACGACGCCTGGCTGGCGACCTGCTTCGAGCGCAGCGACGGCCTGCTGGACGTGCCGCGGCTACGCCGGCTGTGGACGCGGCTGCGGGAGCTGCCGCGGGGACCGGCGCCGGACGTGATGAGCCACGGCGACCTCATCCCCGGCAACGTCCTCGTCGACCGCGGGCGGCTGGCGGGCGTGCTCGACGTCGGCGGGCTGGGTGCAGCCGATCCCGCGCTGGACCTGGTCGCGGCCTGGCACCTGCTCGGGGCCGGCCCGCGGCAGGTGCTGCGGGACGACCTCGGCCCGTCCGACCTGGCGTGGGAGCGCGGTCGGGCCTGGGCGTTCGTCCAGGCGATGGGGGCGGTCTGGTACTACGTGGACAGCAACCCGCCGATGAGCCGGATGGGCCGGCGCACCCTGGAGCGGGTGCTCACCTAGGCCGGCGCGGCCAGCCGGGCGGTGACGATCTGCCAGGCGCGGTCGAGGCCGGCGGCCAGGCACCCGTCGACGACCGCATCGGTGCCGAGCGCGCTCACCCGCAGCTCGGGCAGCACCGGCGCCATCCGCCGCACCTCGCGGGCGACCGCGGCGAGGAAGCCGGCGGCCTGGCCGACGCCGCCGCCGAGCACGACCAGCTCCGGGTCGGCGACCGCGACCACCGTGCACAGCGCCCTGGCGATCAGCTGGGCTTCGGTGGCGACCACCGTGCCGGCCCGCGGGTCGCCGGTCTCGGCGGCCGCGAACACCGACCGCGCGGTCAGCCGGCCGCGCAGGCCCGCCCGGCGGGCCGAGCGGACGATGCCGGCGGCGGACGCGGCGGCCTCGAACGGCCCGCGCCGCCGGGCGTCCCTGGCGTCGCCGGGGTGGCCGCTGGGCAGCGGCAGGAAGCCGATCTCGCCGGCCGCTCCGTGCGCGCCGCGGTGCAGCTGTCCGCCGATGACCAGGCCGAGGCCGATGCCGGTGCCGATGGAGACGAAGGCGAAGTCGGGCACGTCGCGGCCGTGCCCATGCGCCTGCTCGGCCAGCGCGGCCGCGTTCACGTCGTTCTCCAGCCGCAGCGCCGGCCCGAACGCCGCCCGCAGCTCGGCCAGCACCGACGGCTGGTCCCACTGCGGCAGCGCACCGGCCATCCGCAGCGCGTCCCGCTTCGGGTCGTAGACGCCGGGGCTGCCGAGCACCGTCTGGGTGACGTCGGCCAGGTCGAGACCGGCGTCCGCGCACAGGCTCTTGGCCAGCCGGTGCAGCTCGGCGACCCGCTCGTGCCCGGTGGTGGCGGCGGTCCGCACCGTCGAGCGGGCCCGGACCGCGCCGGACAGGTCGCTGACCGCGCCGCGCAGGAACTCGCTGCCGGCATCGAGGGCGAGCACCGAGCCGGTTTCCGGGCGGACCTCGTAAAGCAGCGCGGCCCGGCCCGGTGCACCCGTTTTCAGCCCGGAGGTGCGGATCAGGCCGGCCCGCTCCAGGTTGGCCAGCGCCAGCGAGACGGTCGGCTTGGACAGCCGGGACATCCGGGCCAGATCCGGCCGGGAGATCTTGCCGGCCCCGCGGATGTAGTCCAGCAGCAGCTGCTCGTTGAGGGAGCGGATCAACTGCTGCCGCGCCGGCGCGCCCCCCGCCGCCTCAACCGCCACGAGTCCTCCCACCGGAGAGTTCTACCACCGGCCGGCGAACAGCCCCTTGCCGCCGGTTGAATGAAAGTCTAGTTTCCTAACAATCAGGCGTCCATCGAATCAGGGGGCCGCGATGAAGACGACCCGCATCACGATCGCCGCCGCAGCCCTGTCGGTCAGCCTGCTGGCCGCCGCCTGCAGCGGAACGGCGACGAACACCTCCACCGACAACGGGAGTGGCGGCGGCACCGGCGCCCGCGAGGGCAGCAGCACCGACAAGGCCGTACACAAGCAGGGCGGCTCGGTCACGATCGCCAACGTGCAGGGCCAGACCTGGACCTGCCAGTTCAACCCGTTCAACCCGGCGGTCAACACGACCGCGCTCGGCTTCGTCTACGAGCCGCTGGTCTACGTCAACCTGCTGCAGGACCAGAAGGAGACGCCGATGCTGGCGTCCTCCTACCAGTGGAACGCGGACAAGACCTCCATCGTCTTCACGATCCGCCCGAACGTGAAGTGGAACGACGGCCAGCCGCTGTCCGCCGAGGACGTCGCATACACGTTCGACATCATGAAGCGGGTGCCGGCGACCGACCTCTACGCGCTGTGGACCGGGGCCGGCCTGCGCAGCGTCACCGCCGCCGGCGACAAGGTGACGATGAGCTTCGGCCAGCCCGCGGGGCCGTACTTCTTCAACTTCGCCAACCAGATCGGCATCGTCCCCAAGCACATCTTCTCCACCGGTGAGGCGGCGCAGCACCCGGACACCTGGGCCGACCCGGCGCCGGTCGGCACCGGGCCGTACAAGGTCGACCCGTGCAGCGCGAACAACATCCAGTACGTGGCGAACACGAGCTACTGGCAGCCCGGCAAGCCCTACCTGCAGAAGATCCAGTATCCGGCGTACCTGGACAACGGGCCGGCGAACCTCGACCTGGCCAGCGGCAAGGCCCAGTGGGGCAGCCAGTTCATCCCGAACATCAAGGCGCTCTACCTCAACAAGTCCAAGGACAACCACACCTGGTCGCCGCCGGTGACCAACGTCGAGATCGTGCCGAACCTCGACCCGTCGCACGCGGCGACGAGCAAGCTCGAGGTGCGGCAGGCGATCTCGCTGGCCCTCGACCGGCAGAAGATCGCATTGATCGGTGAGGGCGGCCAGCAGCCGCCGGGCAACCAGACCGGCGTGGTGGTGCCGACCTTCCAGAAGTACTACGACCAGGCCGCGGTGGCGGCGGCCGGCTACGACAAGCCCAACCCGGACAAGGCCAAGAGCCTGATGAGCGGGCTCGGCTACACCGAGGCCAACCCGCTCAAGCTCACGATCATCACGATCACCGGCTACACCGACTGGGACGCCTCGCTGGCGGTGGTCAAGCAGCAGCTCAAGCCGATCGGCATCGACCTGAGCGTCTCCGACCTGGCCCAGCAGACCTTCGACAACCGGCTCTACACCGGCGACTTCGACCTCGCCTACTACGGCCAGGCCGGCGGTCCAACGCCGTACTACGAGCTGCGGCAGATGCTCTACTCGAAGAACACGGCGCCGATCGGCAAGCCGGCCAGCACGAACTACGAGCGGTACATCAACAAGGACGTCGACGCGCTGTTCGACCAGTACCCGACGGCCGACGACGCCGGCCAGGTCGACATCGTCAAGAAGGTCGGCGCCGCGATGATGAAGGACATCCCGATCATCCCGACCACGGAGTCGGTCAACTGGTTCCAGTACAACACCGAGGACCTCGCCGGCTGGCCGACCGAGGCCGACCCGTACGCGCAGCCGGCGGCGTTCAACGTGCCGGACGTCGAGCAGGTGCTGCTGCACGTCTACTCGAAGTCCGCTCAGAACTAGGCGGCCTCGTGCGTTACCTGCTGCGGCGGCTGGGCTTCTTCCTGCTCACGCTCTGGGCGGCGCTCACGCTGAACTTCATCATCCCGAGGTTCATGCCGGGCAGCCCGCTGCAGGCGCTGCGGGACCGTACGCACAACAAGCTGTCCCCGGCCGCGCTGGAGCAGATGCTCACCTCGTACGGGTTCAAGCCGAACGAGAACGTGGTCGTGCAGTACCTCGACTACCTGAAGAACATGGTCACCGGGCAGTGGGGGATCTCCATCGGGGCCACGCTGGGCGAGCCGGTGACCCGGATCGTCCGGCAGGCCCTGCCCTGGACGCTCGGGCTGGTCGGGGTGACCACCGTGCTGGCGTTCCTGCTCGGCTCGCTGATCGGCATCGTCGCCGGCTGGCGGCGCGGCAGCCGGCTGGACTCGCTGCTGCCGCCGGCGTTCGTGGTCACCTCGGCACTGCCGTACTTCTGGGTCGGCCTGCTGCTGATCCTGGTGTTCTCGGTGTGGACCGGCGGCCTGCTGCCCAGCGACTTCAACTACGACAGCGGGCTGCAGCCGGCGTTCACCCCGGCCTTCGTGTTCAGCGTGTTCTCGCACGCGCTGCTGCCGGCCGCCACGATCCTCATCACCTCGATCGGCGGCTGGATCCTCACCATGCGGAACAACATGATCACCACGCTGGCCGAGGACTACGTCCGGATGGGTCGGGCGAAGGGGCTGTCCGACCGGCGGATCATGACCGCATACGCGGCCCGCAACGCGATGCTGCCGAACCTGTCCGGGTTCGCCATGTCGCTCGGCTTCGTGATCGCCGGCTCGATCCTGGTCGAGTACGTCTTCAACTACCCGGGCCTCGGCTACCTGCTCTACAACTCCGTCCAGAACACCGACTACCCGCTCATGCAGGCGCTGTTCATGCTGTTCACGGTGGCTGTGCTGGTCGCCGTGCTGGTCTGTGACATCGCGATCGCCTTCCTCGACCCGCGCTCCCGGGAGCGGGATCGGAGCGGTCGATGACCGCGCTGCTCGTCGACTCCAGCACGTCCACCGCCGCGCCGGTCCGGCGCCGGGGCGGCGGTCTGTGGGGCGCGATCCGCGGCAGCCGCAAGGCGATGATCGGCCTGGCGATCTTCGGTGTGTTCGCCGTGCTGGCCGCGGTGCCGCAGCTGTTCACGTCGGTGCGCGACCCCAACGCGCTGGAGTTCCAGCCAGGTCTCGGCTCGTCCCGCGAGCACCTGCTCGGCACCACCGCACTCGGCCAGGACATCTTCGCCCAGCTGGTCTACGGCACCCGGCAGTCGCTGGTGATCGCGCTGGTCGCCGGGTTCTTCGCCACCGTGCTGTCGGTGCTGGTCGGCGTCTCGGCCGCGTACCTGGGCGGGCTCTCGGACGAGGCACTGACCATGCTGACCAACGTCTTCCTGGTCCTGCCGACGTTCCCGCTGATCATCATCCTGGCCACGTACGCGGGGAAGGGCACGCTGACGGTCGTGCTCGTCGTGCTGATCGTGACGGGCTGGTCGTACGGGGCGAACCAGCTGCGCGCGCAGACGCTGTCGCTGCGCAACCGGGACTTCGTCGAGTCGGCGAAGGTCCGCGGCGAGCGCCGGTCGTACGTGATCTTCAAGGAAGTGCTGCCCACGATGACCTCGCTCATCGTGGCCAACTTCCTCGGCGCCGCGCTCTACTCGGTGCTGACCGCCGCCGGGCTGCAGTTCCTCGGGCTCGGCGATCCGAACTCGATCAGCTGGGGCACGATGCTCTACTGGGCGCAGAGCCAGCAGGCGCTGCAGACCGGCCTGCCGCAGTGGTCGCTCGCGCCCGGCCTCTGCGTCGCCCTGCTCGGCGTCTCGTTCGCCCTGCTCAACTATGCCTTCGACGAGATCAGCAACCCGGCACTGCGACCGGTCCGGGGGGCCAGGAGAAGGAGGAGGTTGCGTGCCCGCCGCGCCCGTGCTGGAGGTCCGTGACCTCCGGGTCGAGTACGTCACCACCCGCGGCGCCGTCGCCGCCGTGGACGGCGTCGACCTCGACGTGCACGAGGGCGAGTTCGTCGGCCTGGTCGGCGAGTCGGCCTGCGGCAAGTCCACGCTGCTGTTCGCGATCGCGCAGCTGCTCAGCCCGCCGGCCACCGTGCGCGGCGGCAGCGTCGTGTTCCGCGGCCACGACCTGGTCACCATGACCGACCGGCAGCTGCAGTCGCTGCGCTGGCGGGACTACTCGGTGGTCATGCAGAGCGCGATGAACGCGCTCAACCCGGTCATGTCGATCGGCGCCCAGTTCGAGGACGTGCTGGCGGCGCACACCCGGATGACCGGCCGGCAGATGACCGAACGCTCGGTCGAGGTGCTCCGGCTGGTCGGCATCGACCCGATCCACCTGCGCAGCTACCCGCACCAGCTGTCCGGCGGGATGCGGCAGCGGGCGATGATCGCGATGGCGCTGCTGTTCACGCCGGACCTGGTGATCATGGACGAGCCGACCTCGGCCCTCGACGTCGTCGCCCAGCGCTCGCTGATGGTGCAGATCAAGGACCTGCAGCGGCGGCTGGGGTTCGCGGTCGTGTTCGTCACCCACGACATGTCGCTGGTCAGCCACTTCTCCGACCAGCTGCTGGTCATGTACGCCGGGCAGGTGGTGGAGGCCGGGCCGACCCGGACCGTGTTCGACCGGCCGGCGCACCCGTACAGCCGCGGGCTGCTGGACGCGTTCCCGTCGGTGCGCGGGCCGCGGGTGCCGCTGACCGGGATCCCCGGGGCGCCACCCGACCTGGCCCGCCCGCCGGCCGGCTGCCGGTTCCACCCGCGCTGCCCGGTCGCGTTCGACGACTGCTCGCACGTCGCGCCGGAGCTCTACCGGGTGGGGGACGCCCAGGCACGGTGCCTGCTGCACGCGCCGGACCGGCCGGTCCCGACCGCGCCGGCCGTCGGGGCGCAGGCCGTCGAGGACGCGGCCGTCGAGGACGCGGCTGTCGAGGACGCGGCTGTCGAGGACGCGGTGGTCCAGGAAGAGGAGGTGCGCAGGTGACCACCCCGCTGATCGAGACGCGCGGGCTGACCAAGCACTTCAAGGTCGGCGGCGTCTTCTCGCACACCATGCTGCACGCGGTCGACGACGCCGAGTTCACCATCGGCACCGGCGAGATCGTCGCGCTGGTGGGGGAGAGCGGCAGCGGCAAGAGCACGGTCGCCCGGCTGCTGGCCAAGGTGCACCGCCCGACCAGCGGCGAGATCCTCTACCAGGGCCGCCCGCTGTCCTCGACGCGCTCGCGCCGGCAGGTCCTGGCCTACCGGGGCGACGTGCCGATGGTCTTCCAGGACCCGTTCAGCTCGCTCAACCCGGCCTACCGGGTCTCGCACGGGATCCTGCGCGGGCTCATCCTGCACCGGCCGGAGCTCGGCCGGGCCGAGCGGGCGGCCGAGGCCGAGCGGGTGGTCGAGGCGGTCGGGCTGACCCCGGCCGCCGACGTCCTCGACCGCTACCCGTACGAGTTGTCCGGCGGGCAGCGGCAGCGGATCGGCTTCGCGCAGGCGCTGGCGTACCGGCCGAAGCTGATCCTGGCCGACGAGCCGGTCTCCATGCTGGACGTCTCGATCCGCATCGGGCTGCTCAACCTGATGGCCTCGCTGCGCGAACGGGAGGGCGTCTCGTTCCTCTACATCACCCACGACATCGCCAGCGCCCGGTACGTCTCCGACCGGCTGCTGGTCATGTACGCCGGGCACATCGTCGAGTCCGGGCCTACCGAGAGCGTGCTGGCCGACCCGAAGCACCCGTACACGCAGCTGTTGCTGTCGGCGGTGCCGGACCCGCGGGCGCCGCTGGAGGTGCAGGCGGCCGAGGTGAGCGAGCCGCCGCTGATGATCGAGCCGGGTGAGGGCTGCCGGTTCCGCGGCCGCTGCCCGCTGGCGACCGAACAGTGCATCGAGGTCACGCCGCTGCCGCGGGAGCTGGCGCCCGGGCACAGCGCGGCCTGCCACGAGGCCGATCGGGTGGAGGCGGGCCGGTGAAGATCGCGGTCGTCGGCGGCGGCAGCACCTACACGCCGGAGCTGATCGAGGGCTTCGCCCGCCGGGCCGGCGTGCTCGCCGTCGACGAGCTGGTGCTGCACGACGTGTCCGCCGACCGGCTGGACGTGGTCGGCGGCCTGGCCCGGCGGATCATGGCCGCGCAGCAGTTCCCCGGCCGGCTGGTCACCACCACCTCGCTGGAGTCCGCTGTGGACGGTGCCGTGGCCGTGCTGGTGCAGCTGCGGGTCGGCGGCCAGCGCGCCCGGCTGCTGGACGAGACGCTGCCCGGCCGGTTCGGGCTGCTGGGGCAGGAGACCACCGGCCCGGGCGGCTTCGCGAAGGCGCTGCGGACCGTGCCGGTCGTGCTCGACATCGCCGACACGGTCGCGAAGCTGGCCCGGCCGGACGCGTGGATCGTCGACTTCACCAACCCGGTCGGCATCGTCACCCGCGCGCTGCTCGACGCCGGGCACCGGGCGGTCGGGCTGTGCAACTCCGCGATCGGCTTCCAGCGCCGGCTGGCCGGATACTTCGGCGTCGAGCCGGACCGGGTCCGGCTCGACCACGCCGGCCTCAACCACCTGACCTGGATCCGCACGGTGGAGGTGGACGGGGTGGACCGGCTGCCCGAGCTGCTCGATTCGCCGGCGCTGGCGGAGGTGGCGGCCGGCTCCGGCCTGCCGCCCGACCTGCTGCGCACGCTGCGCGCGATCCCGTCGTACTACCTGCACTACTTCTACCGCACCGACGAGGCCGTACGGGCCCAGGCGAGCGGGCCGAAGCGGGCCGAGGAGGTGCTGGCGATCGAGCGCACCCTGCTGGACATGTACGCCGACCCGGCCCTTGACCACAAGCCGGCGCTGCTCGAACAGCGCGGCGGCGCCTACTACAGCGAGGCGGCCGCGGCGCTCGTCACCTCCCTGCTGACCGGCGACGGCGCGCACCACTACGTAGACGTGCGCAACGACGGCACCCTCGCCGGGCTGCCGGCCGAGGCGGTGGTCGAGGTGCCCGCGCTGGTCGACACGGCCGGACCGCACCCGGTGCCGGTCGACCCGCTGCCGCCGGAGATGCTCGGCCTCGTCCAGGCGGTGACCGCGTACGAGGTGCTGACCATCGAGGCGGCCCGGAGCGGGGACCGCCGCACCGCGCTGCGCGCGCTGCTGGCCAACCCGCTGGTGCGGCAGTGGGACCTCGCGGTGCCGCTGCTGGAGGCGCTGCTGGACGCCAACCGCCCGCACCTGCCGCGGTTCTTCGCCGCCGATGCCTGACCGCGACGGCTGACCGTGGTGGCTGACCATGGTGGCTGACCACGTCGTCGCCGTCGACGGGGGCAACTCGAAGACCGACGTGGTGATCGCGTCGACCACCGGCCGGGTGCTGGCACGGGTGCGCGGGCCCGGCGTGCTGTCACCGCTGGCCGATCCGGCCGGCTGGCGGGACGGGCTCGTCTCGCTGGTGGCCGAGGCCCGGCGGGCGGCCGGGGTGCGGACCACGGCGGTGTCCGCGGCGTACTTCCTGGCCAACGTCGACCTGGCGATCGAGCGCCGGATCGCCCGCCGCGAGCTCGGCCGGGCCGGGCAGGCGGAGGTCACCGTTGTCGGCAACGACACGCTGGCCGTGCTGCGCGCCGGCGCCGCCCGGGACTGGGGGGTCGCGGTCGTCTCCGGCGCCGGCATCAACGCGGTCGGGGTGCATCCGTCCGGGCGGACGGCCGGCTTCCTCGCGCTCGGCGACTACACCGGCGACTCGGGCGGCGGCATCGGGTTGGGCATCGCGGCGCTCGGGGCGGCGGTGCGGGCCCGGGACGGCCGCGGGCCGGCGACGCTGTTGGCCACCTCGGTGCCGGCGGCGTTCGGGCTGCGCCGGCCGGCGGAGGTGGCCGTGGCCGTGCACACCGGCGCGATCCGGTACGACGGGCTGCACCGGCTGGCGCCGGTGCTGTTCGCGACCGCGGCGGCCGGGGACCCGGTGGCCACCGGCCTGGTGGACGCGTTCGCCGACGAGGTCGCGGTGATGGCCACCGCGCTGATCCGCCGGCTGCGGCTGACCCGCAGCGACGTCGAGGTGGTGCTCGGCGGCGGTACCCTGCAGACCGGCAACGGCGTGCTGCACGATCGGGTCGCCGCCGGGATCGCCGCGGTGGCCGCGAAGGCCACGGTCACCGTGCTGGACGCGCCGCCGGTGTTCGGTGCGGTGGTCGAGGCGATGACCGTCGCGGGCGCGCCGCCGGCCGCGCTCCGGCGGGCGCGCCGCGCCCTGCTCGCCGGCCGGTAGCGGTCAGCGGGTGGTCCGGGCCAGCCGGGCGTGTATCCGGGCCAGCAGGTCGAGCGAGAGTACGAACCAGTGCCCGTGCAGGCACCGGATCCGGGCGTGGTCGATCGGGCCGTCGGTGCTCTCCAGCACGAACCGCTCGAGCACCTCGGCCGGAGCGCTGCAGTCGGGGCAGGAGGTGGTGTCCATCGTCGGTCCCCGGTCAGCGCAGGCAGCCGGACGGGAGGTGGAACTCGCGCAGCGCCTCCAGCTCCGGCGGCAGCCCGCTGGGCCGGTCGGTCAGCTCGTCCGGCCGGGACTGCAGCACCGCCCTGGCCCGCTCCAGCTGGCCGGCCAGCGCGTCCTCGCCCAGCCGCGCCGGCGCCGGAGCCGGTCCGGCCAGCAGCTCGGCCAGGTCCGGGTCGGCGCCGACCGGGGCGTCGCGGTGCCGCCAGTGCCCCGAGCGCGGATCGAACACGTAGTCGGGAAGCAACCGGTGCCCGAGCTCGGCCACCAGGTCGACCGCCTCGACCACGTAGTCCACCACCGTCCCCGACATGAAGTAGGGGAACGTGAGGCGGGCCCAGCCCGGCTTGATCCCGAGGTACCCGCGGGCGGCCTGGCTGCGCAGCGCCGCCGACCGGCGCGGGGTGATGCACAGCAGCCGGTGCCCGTACGGGCCGGCGCAGGAACAGCCGCCCCGGGCCTGGATGCCGAACAGGTCGTCGAGCAACGCGACGACGAACTCGTGGTGCAGCACCCGGCCGGCGCGGTGCACCCGGAGCGAGACGATCGGCAGCCGCGGCGCGTCCGGGTGCCCGAGGATCTCCAGGTGCGGGTTGCCGCCCCACCGGCTGAACACCCGCAGCCGCCAGCGCCGCTCCAGGTCGAGGATGCGGTCGGCGCCGACCGCCTCCTTGACCGCGACGGCCAGGCCGGCCCGCACCGACTCCACGATCGCCGGGGTGCCGCCCTCCTCCCTGGCCACCGGGTCGTCCAGGTAGAGCGCGCCGCCGGGGTCGACGAACGCGATCGTGCCGCCGCCCGGGGTCGTCGGCACCGGCCGGCGCACCAGCTCCCGGCGCACCACCAGCACGCCGGGGGTCTGCGGGCCGCCGGCGAACTTGTGCGGCGAGAACACGACCGCGTCCTTCGCGTCGACGCCGCCGGCCGTGCTCTCCCGCATCCGGATCGGCCGGTACGGCGCGGCGGCCGTGTAGTCCCAGACCGCGAGCGCGCCGTGCCGGTGCAGCAGCGCGGTGATCCCGGCGGTGTCGGACAGGATGCCGGTGACGTTGGAGGCGGCCGAGAAGCAGCCGACCCGCAGCGGCCGGTGCCGGGTCGCGAGCAGCCGGTCGCGCAGCTCGTCGGCGTCGACCCCGCCGCGCCGGTCCTCGCCGATTGCGACCACCTCGGCCGCCGACTCGCGCCAGGGCAGCTCGCTGGAGTGGTGCTCGTACGGTCCGACGAAGACCACCGGCCGCGGCCCGGACCGCGGGTCGGACATGCCGAGCAGCCGGGTCAGCTTGTCCACCCCGGCGGTGGAGCCGGAGCCGCAGAAGATCACCAGGTCGTCCGGCCCGGCGCCGACCGCCCGGGCGATCCGCGCCCTGGCCTGCTCGCGCAGCCGGGTGGTCCGCCGGCCGGTGGTCGAGCTCTCGCTGTGGGTGTTGGCGTACCCGGGCAGCACCCGGGTCCGGATCGCGTCCTCCACGAAGTCCAGCGCCCGCCCGGACGCGGTGTAGTCCGCGTACGTCAGCCGGCGCGGGCCGTACGGGCCCGGCAGCAGGTCGCCCTCGCCGACCAGCCCGGCCCTGATCCGGTCCACCAGGCCTTCGGCGCCGCGCGCCGGCGCCTCCTCGATCGCTGCGCTCATGTCCCCCGCCCCCTCGCGGCCGGCACGCACCGGTCCGCTGGAGGGATGGTGACGGCGGGCGGATGCGCCCGTCGTGCGCGGTCGCTACCTACTTTGGGGCAGCGATGTGCTCACGTTTGGCCATCCGGACCGGCAGGCCGAGGTCGGCCGCGGCCGCGGCCACCTCTCGCCGGGACCGGACGCCGAGCCGGCGCAGCAGCGCGGCGACGTGGTTGTCGACCGTCCGCTGCGAGACGACCAGCCGGGCCGCGATCTCGGCGTTGGTGCGGCCCTCGGCCAGCAGCGCCAGCACCTCCAGCTGGCGGTCGGTCAGCCGGCCCGGGTTCGACCGCGTCGCCGCCCGTGGCCCGCGCGGCACGGGGACACCGGCCCGCCGCAGCCGCCGCCGGCACACGGTGGCGGCGGCCGCCGCGCCCAGCCGGTCGAGCATGGCCAGCCCGGCGCGGGCCGGCTCGGGATCCGGTGCCTCGGCCAGCTCCAGCGCCTGCTCGTACGGGTTGCCGGTGCGCTCCCAGAGTTCGGCCGCGGTCGCCCAGTCGCCCTCGATGCCGGCCGCGAACGGGGCCGGGCAGCCCGGGAACGGCTCGACCCGCTCGCCGGCCCGGCGCCGGTAGCGCAGCATCTCGGCGCGCAAGAACGGGTGCTGCGCGCGGACGGCGACCTCGAGTAGCCGGCCGCCCTCGGCCCGCACCTGCGCGGTGTGGCCGGCCAGCCAGAGCCACTCGATGCGCGCCCCGGCCGCCACCGACTTCTTCTGGTCCTCGCCGGTGGCGTCGGCCAGCCGCCACGCCCGCTCGACGTAGTCGGCCCCGGCCGGGTCGCCGCGGCGGGCCAGCAGCCGGCCGAGGAAGGCAAGCGGGTTGACCGCGTTGGCACCGGGCTCGTCGCCGGCGTCGAGCAGTGCCCGCAGCCGCCGCTCGGCCTCGTCCCAGTGCCCGCGCAGGATCAGCACGTAGCACTGCTGGGCCTCGATCCGGTACGCCGCGGTCTCCAGCCGGTGCTCGCGGGCGATCGTCGCACCGAGCTCGAGGTACGGCTCGGCCTCCACAATCCGGGCCGAGCGCAGCAGCACCACGGCCAGGTTGTGCGCGGCGACGGTGGCGTAGTCGGCGTGCCCGAGCGCGCGGGCCAGCTCGACCGACTCGCGCAGGTCGGCCAGCCCGGCCTCGTCGCCGAGCGAGGCCAGCGAGACGCCGCGGTAGTTCAGCGCGTGGGCGACGACGTCGTCGGCACCGGTGCTGCGGGCCAGCTCCAGCGCGGTATCCAACCGGGCCATCGCGTCGTCGAACCGGGCCTGCAGCGCGTCCTGCGAGCCGAGCGTGCTGTGGGCGAGGGCCAGTTCCCGGGTGGGCCCGAACGGTTCGAGCACCGCGAGCGCCCGCACGGCCCGGTCCCGGGCGGTCGCCGGGTCGGCCAGCAGGGTGCTCATCCGGGCCGAGATGAGCAGCGCCTCGCCGAGCCCGAGCGGGGTCGTGCCGGCCTCGTCCCACAGCTCGACGGCCCGCTCGGCGTGCCGGGCGGCGTCCCGGAACCGGTTGAGCGCGTACGCGGCCCGGGCGGCGAGGCCGTGCGCCTCGGCCGCCTCGGACACGGTCAGCCGGCCGGACCCGATGGCCAGCTCGGCGTACGCCACCGCCTCGCGGTGCCCGTTCGCCGCGGCCGCCTCGCGGGCGGCGGCCGTCCCGTACCGGGCCACCGCGGCCGCGTCGCCGACCGCCACCGCGTGGTGCACCAGCCGGGACGGCTCGGCGCCGGCCGCGACCAGCGCGTCGAGCACCCGCCGGTGCAGCGCGGTCCGCCGGGTGCCGGGCAGCGCCTCCTCGACCGCGCGGCGGGCCAGCTCGTGCCGGAACCGCACCGCCCCGTACGAGGACAGCAGGATGCCGCGCCGCTCGGCCGGCTCCAGCGCGGCCGGGTCCTCGACCAGCTCCGGCAGCAGCGCGGCCGGGACCTCGGTCGGCACCACGGCCAGCCGCTCGACGGCCTCCCGGCACTCCGCCGGCAGCGTGGACACCCGGGCCAGCACCGCATGCCGGACCGACGTGGGCACCTCGCCGGCGGGCGCCGCGAGCACCTCGGTGACCAGGAACGGGTTGCCGGCCGCGGCGGCGGCCACCGGCGCCGGGTCGACGCCGGCCTCGGCCGCGAGCACCGCGATCGCCGCGTCGGAGAGCCCGGACAGCTCCAGCCGGACCACCGCGGAGCCGGCCAGCCCGCCGACCACCCGCCAGAGCGGGTGGTCGGAGCCCAGCTCCTCCTCCCGGTAGGAGATCACCAGCAGCGCCGGCAGCTCCGGCACCCGGCGGGCCAGCGCCCGCAGCACGTCAAGGGACGCCTGGTCGGCCCAGTGCGCGTCCTCGACCATGACGACCGCGGGCCGCTGGGTGAAGGCCATCTCGGCCAGCAGCGCCTCGAGCAGCGCGTCCCGCTCGCCGGGGCCGCCGCCGAGCGGGACCCCCGGCAGCTCCCGGACCATGTCCCGGAACGGGCCGAGCGTCCGGGCGGTGACCAGGTCCTCGCAGGAGCCTCGGAACAGCCGGGCCTGCCCGGCCGCCCGGTCCGCGAACTCCGCCAGCAGGCTGGACTTGCCGATCCCGGCCTCGCCGGAGACGAGCACGATGCTGCCCCGGCCCCGCCGCGCCCGCTCCAGGGCGGCGTGCAGAGCGTCGAGGTGCGCATCGCGCTCCAGCAGCCTCACGACCCCTCAGCACAGCAGCACGCCGCGCGCTGGTCAACGCGATAGCGCGATCTCGTCACCGGCGTACCCGGCGACCTCGGCGGCGTCGGCGGTGCGCCGAGGTAGCGCAGCAGGCCGACCCGGACCACCTCCGCCGCCGGCCGGGGTCGAGGCCGAGCTGCCCGGCCGGCCCGTCGGCGACCAGCGCGCAGCGGATCGCGTGGCCGAGCGGCTTGGCCCATTGCGAGGTCGGTGGCCAGCGCGAGCGCGGCCAGCACCTCGACCAGCCGTACCGGCGCGGTCGGGCGCCCGGTCGCGTCCACCCCGCCACTCTGCCCCAGCCGCCGCGGGCGGGGTCGCCTACGGTTCGGGGTCATGACGTCGAGCGGCGACTGGGCCGACGCGGTGACCGAGGTGGTCGGCGAGGTGGACGCGGTGCTGGCGGCCGTCCCCGCGCACGGGTGGCACCGCCATGCCGCGTACGTGGACTGGAGCTGCTGGCGGACGGCCGAGCACGTCGCCGGCGTCCTGGCGCACTACGCCGGGCAGGTCGTCGGCCGGCCGCGGGACCACTACGTCGCCTTCGGCTTCGACACCGGCCGGGCCCGGACGGCCGCCGAGCTGCGGGAGGTGGTCCAGGTCGCCGGCGGCCTGCTCGCCGCCGCGGTCCGGGTCGCCGACCCGGATGCCCTCGGCTGGCACCCGCACGGCATGCTCCGCCCGGCCGGCTTCGCCGCGGTCGGCGCGGCCGAGGCGCTCGTCCATACGTATGACATCGCCGCGGCCCTCGGGCTGCCGTGGATCCCGGCCGAGGACCTGACCCGTCTCATCCTCGACGCCGTCTTCCCCGCCGCCGGTCCGGGCCCCACCGCCGACCTGCTGCTGCGCCAGACCGGCCGGGCCGCCGCCGCCCCGACCTCCTGGACCTACACCGCCGCCACCCGCCTCTAGGGCATCAGCCGAGCCGCCCGGCGTGCGTGGTGCGGGAGGATGCCCGTGTGTGACGCGGGTCGCGGAGAGAGGGCGGTGTGGGGGGTCGGGCCAAGTCGGCGGTGCTGACCGCCGCGACGGCGGTGCTGGCGCATCCGGTGCTGGTGGCCGGCGCGCTGGTCACACTCGCCGTCGGCCTGGTGCTGGACGGGCCGGCAGGCGTCCTGCTGCCGGTGGCCTGGGTCGCGGTCGGCGGCGCCGCCGCGCTCGCCCGCCGGCCGGGGCTGCCCGGCCGGGTGCTGCCGCCCGAGGCCGAGCCCGACCTCGCCGAGCTGGTGGACTCCGTGGCCGAGGCGGTGGGTTTCGGCCGCGGGCGGGTGGTGGTGCGGGTCGTCCCGGAGCCGACCGCCTCGCTGGCCCGGCCCCGGATCGCCGGCACCCGCACGTACGTCCTGGTGTTGGGCTGGCCGTTCCTCCGGCTGCTGGCCCGGCCCGAGCTGGAGGCCGTCGTCGCGCACGAGCTCGCGCACCGGGCCGAGCTGGGCTCGGCGACGTTCCGGGCACTGTCGCGGTCCCGGCAGCGGCTGGCCGACGGGCTGGAGCAGCGGCCGCGGCCGCCGGCCGCCCTGTCCGGCCGGCTGCTGCGGGCCAGCCAGGCGCGGATGTGGGCGCTGGAGCTGGCCGCCGACCGGGCCAGCGCCGCGGTGGCCGGCCCGGCCGCGGCCGGTGGCGCGCTCACCCGGACCGCGACGCTCGGAGTGCTGTTCGAGCGGCTCGTGGCCGGCTGGATCGACGTGGCCGCCGGACGCGGCCACTTCCCCGAGGACCTGTACGAGGCGGTCGCCGCCGCGCTGGCCGACCCGCACGTCGAGCGGCGGGCCCGGCTGCACGTCGCCGACGAGGAGGCGGCCGACCCGTACGCGGCCGCCGATCATCCGCCGCTGCGGGACCGGCTGGCCGCCCTGCCGATGGTCGCGCCGGCCGGGTACGACCCGGCGCCGGTGTCGATCCGCGACCCGGTCGGGCTGGAGGAGTGGTGCCTGCGCGACCTGGCCGCGCAGCTGGACGCCGGGCCGGGCGGGCTGGAGCCGTTCGCCCTGCGCGACGCCGAGCCGCACGCCTACCTGCCGCCGGTGTGGGGGGCCTACTCGGCGCTGCGGGTGGCGACCGGCACGCGGTCCACCGACGCCGCCGCCGTCGCCGCCCTTGACGCCGTCGAGAACGGCGGCTGGGTAGGGCTGGCCGAGTCCGTCGAACCGGCGGTCCGCCGGCTGCCGCCGCTGCTGCGCCGCCCGGCCGCCCGGGACGTGCTGGCCGCCTGCCTCGGGATGGCCGTCGCCGGGCGGCTGCTCGACCGTGGCTGGCGGCGCGCCACCCGCTGGCTGACCAGCGTGGTCCGCTCGCCGACCGGTGAGGTGCTGGACCTGCTGGAGATGGTGACCGCGGCGGTCGACTCCGGCGAGGCCGGCCCGCTGCGCGACCTGCTGGCCACGCCGACCGGGGCGCGCTGAGCTCAGCCTC
Organism: Mycobacteriales bacterium; assembly: GCA_036558285.1. Classification (GTDB taxonomy): domain Bacteria; phylum Actinomycetota; class Actinomycetes; order Mycobacteriales; family CADCTP01; genus CADCTP01. The sequence continues at coordinate 50,647 of DATBFW010000137.1, forward strand.
CGGCCGGTGTGCGTGGCCTGGCTCGCAGGTGGGCGCGCTCGCCCTGCCGGCCGAACAGGCTGAGGAACTCGACCGCCTCGCCGTCGGCGGCGCCGAACCAGTGCGGCACCCTGGTGTCGAACTCGGCCGCCTCGCCCGGGGAGAGCACCAGGTCCTGCTCGCCGAGCAGCACCCGCAACCGTCCATTGAGGACATACAGCCACTCGTAGCCCTCGTGCGTCTGCGGTTCCGGCTTCCGCCGCCGGCCGGCCGGGATCACCAGCTTGTACGCCTGGATGCCACCGGCGCGGCGGGTCAGCGGCAGCATCGTCATCCCGTTGCGGGTGACCGGCCGGAGGTGGATTCGCGGGTCGCCGGTGGGCGGCGCGCCGACGAGCTCGTCGAGGGTCACCCCGTGCGCGCGGGCCAGCGGCAGCAGCAGCTCGAGGGTGGGCCTGCGGGCGCCGGACTCCAGCCGGGACAGCGTGCTCACCGAGATGCCGGTCGCCGCGGACAGCTCGGCCAGCGTGGTCTCCCGCCGTCGGCGCAGCGCCCGCAGCCGGGATCCGGTCGCGGCGAGCGCGTCGTCCAGGTCGTCGTCCACGCCGTCCAGCTTGCCAGATTGGCAATAGAGCTTGCCAAGAGTGGCGCCGCCCGGGCACGGTCATCGCGGAGGTGGTCGAGATGGGTGAGCCGGACGTGGTGGTGGTCGGCGGTGGTGCCGCCGGGTTGAGCGGCGCGTTGATGCTGGCGCGGGCGCGCCGGTCGGTGGTGGTGGTCGACGCGGGCGCGCCGCGCAACGCACCGGCCGACGGCGTGCACGGGCTGCTGGGCCGGGACGGGACGCCGCCGGTCGAGCTGCTCGACCGCGGCCGCGCGGAGGTCCGGTCGTACGGCGGCGAGATCGTCCGGGGCGAGGTGGAGACGGTCGAGCGGGACGGCGACCGGTTCGCGGTGCGGCTGGCCGGCGGCGGCCTGCTGCGGGGCCGCCGGCTGCTGGTGACCACCGGGCTCGTCGACGAGCTTCCGGACGTGCCGGGGTTGCGCGAGCGCTGGGGCCGGGACGTCGTGCACTGCCCGTACTGCCACGGCTGGGAGGTTCGCGACCGGGCCATCGGCGTGCTGGCCACCGGATCGATGTCGATGCACCAGACGCTGCTGTTCAGACAGTGGAGCCCCGACGTCATGCTGTTCACGCACCGGTCGCCGGTGCCCGAGCCCGAGCAGGCCGAGCGGCTGGCTGCCCGCGGCATCGCCGTGGTCCCCGGCGAGGTCGCCGCGCTGGAGGTGACCGGCGTGCGGCTGACCGGCGTGCGGCTGGCCGACGGGACGGTGATCGCCCGGGAGGTCGTGGCGGTGGCGCCGCGGATGGTGGCCCGGGCCGGCCTGCTCGCGTCGCTGGGTCTGCGGGCCGTCGAGCATCCGTCCGGGGCCGGCGAGCACGTCCCGGCCGACCCGACCGGCCGGACCGAGGTGCCCGGTGTCTGGGTCGCCGGCAACGTCACCGACCTGAGCGCGCAGGTCGGCGCGGCCGCCGCGGCGGGGGCATTCGCGGCCGCGCAGATCAACTTCGACCTCGTGACCGAGGAGACCGACGCCGCGGTCGCCGCGTACCGGGACCCGTTCTCGGCGCAGGCCGAGGCGCGACTGGCCGAGCTGGCCGGCGGCGACCGCCGGCACGGGCTGTGACGCCGGCGATCTGTCCACACCGGACAGATCGCCGGCGCCGGGCGTTACGCGGCCGCCCCGACCGGCACCCCGCCGGTCTGGTTCAGCACGAAGTTGCCCACCGACCGGTTGCTCAGGTGCGTGTAGACGCCGGGGAACCCGGTCGCGCCGCAGCCGATGCCGAAGCTGGTGATCCCGACCTGGATGAAGCCGGGGGAGCCGACGGCCTTGACGAACATCGGGCCGCCGCTGTCGCCCTGGCAGGTGTCCAGGTTGGTGCGGCCGGCGCAGATCATGGTCGCGTCGATCGGCACGTCCGCGGTCGCGTACGCGGTGCGGCACTCGGCCGGGCTGACCACCGGCACCTTGGCCTGCTGCATGCGGTCGGGGAAGTGCACGCCGCCACCACCAGGGCCGGCCGGCTGGGCGATCGTGTTGCCCCAGCCGGTGACCGTGAGCAGGGTGCCCGGCCGCTCCAGCGCGTCGGTGCCCACCGTCACCACCGAGATCGGCCGGATGCCGTTGATCGGCGAGGCCAGCGTGACGATCGCGACGTCGTTGGAGAACGTGTCGGGGTTCCACCGCGGGTGGATGGCGATCGCCGTGACCCGCCGCTTCTGGCCCTGCGTGCTGGTCAGCACGGTCCGCCCGACGACGACCCGCAGGTCCGAGCGCGGCACCTGGCCGGCACCGTTGCCGAAGAAGTCGACGCAGTGCGCCGCGGTCATGACCTGGGTCGGCGTGATCAGGCTGCCGCCGCAGAACTGGCGCTGGAAGTCGTTGTTGCCGAAGGACTGAGCCAGCAGCGCAGCCTGGAACGGGAACTGCCCGTTCGACACCGGGCTGCCGCCGACGACCTTGGGGCTGACCGCCGCCGGTGCCCGGACGACGCCGCCCGGTCCGGTCTGGCTGGGGAACTTCTGCGGTGCGGCCGACGCCGTCGACGCGGTGGCCAGGGTCATCGCCCCGGCCAGGCACGCGGTGACGGCGGCGAAGAGGATGCGACGGTGCATGCCCTGCCTCCCGATTAGGCTGTGATTGGGAAGGCACAGCGTTGCACAACCGGCACCGGCGGCGGGGCTAGTGGCCGTTACCCGAGCGCGTGTCGGCGAGCCCGGTGCGGTAGGCGTAGCTGACCGCCTGGGCCCGGTCCCGCAACCCGGTCTTGGCCAGGATGTGGTTGACGTGCGTCTTGACCGTGGTCTCGGCGACGTGGATGCGCGCGGCGATCTCCTGGTTGGACAGGCCGGCCGCGATCAGCGCCAACACCTCGGCCTCCCGGGGCGTCAGCCCGTCCGGCAGCGGTCCGCGCGGGATGGGGACGTCCGCGTCCGGCGGCGGCGGGCTGAGCGCGTCGACGAGGTGGTGGTGCACGGCCGGGTCGAGCGCGGCCCCGCCGGCCAGCACGGCATGCAGCGCCCGCTCGATGTCGGCCGCCCCGGCGTCCTTGGTGAGGAACCCGCGGGCGCCGGCCCGCAGCGCGTCCAGCACCGAGCGGTCGTCCGCGTACGTGGTCAGCGCGATCACCGGTGCCGGGTGCCGCTCGTCCCGCAGCCGGCGGATCGCCTCGACGCCGTCGCAGCGCGGCATCCGCAGGTCCATCAGGATCACGTCCGGGCGCAGCCGGTCGGCCAGCGCCAGCGCGTCCTCGCCGTCCACGGCGGCGCCGACGACCTCGACGTCGGGCAGCCGGCCGAGCAGCATGGTCAGGCCGTCCCGGACGATCCGCTGGTCGTCGGCCAGCAGGACCCGGATCACGCCGGGACCCACAGCTCGACTGTGAACCCGCGGTCGGTCGCCGTCGCGGTGAGCGTGCCGCCGAGCAGCTCGGCCCGCTCCCGCATCCCGCTCAAGCCGTATCCGGGGCAGGCGGGTCCGCCGGCGCGCGCCGGGTCGTCGGCGAGGTCCGCCACGGTGAGCCGGGCGCCGGCCGCGCAGTGGTCGAGCGCCAGCTCGACCCGCTGCGCCGCCGCGTGCCGCCGGACGTTGGTCAGCGCCTCCTGGGCGACCCGGTAGAGCGCCAGCCGGGCCTGCGGACCGTACGGGCGCGGCCTGCCGGACACGACCAGCCGGCAGGGCACGCCGGTGTCCCGCTCGAAGTCCCGGACCAGCGCCGGCAGCGACTCCGGCCCGGGCAGCTGTTCGTCGCGCAGCATGCCGATCGCCCGCCGGGTCTCCAGCAGCCCGGACCGGGCCAGTCCGTGCGCGTGCTCCAGGGTCGCCGCCAGCTCGGGGCTGCCCTCCTGCTCGGCCACCAGCCGGGCGCCCTCCAGCTGGACCAGCAGCCCGGACAGCGTGTGCGCGAGCACATCGTGCACCTCGCGGGCCAGCCGCTGCCGCTCGGCCAGCGCGGCCGCCTCGGCCTGCGCGGCCCGCGACTCGCGCAGCTCGACCACCAGCCGCTCGGCCTCGGCGGTGCGCTCCCGCAGCCGGCGCGCGTACCGGCCGGCCGAGTAGAACGCGACCAGCCCGGTCTCCGCGACGAGCACCGAGGTGAGCGGGCGGTCCGCGGCGACCCCCGCCACGGTGAACGCGACCAGGGTGACGCCGGTCAGCACCGCCCCGGCCCGGGTGGGCAGCCGCGAGCCGGCAGTGCTGGCCGCGACGAACCCGCCGAGGAAACCGGCGCCGGCCGGCTCGAGCCAGACCAGCACAGTCGAACCCGCGACCAGCAGGCAGGCAAGCACCGGCAGCGCCGGCGGCCGGCGCAGCCGCTCCGGCCCGGCGCCGAGCAGGCCGAGCGTGCCGACGACGACCGCGGCGAGCGCCAGCAGGACGGGCGCCCGGTCCGGCTCGTTCCGCCCGTCCGCGCCGAGCAGGAGCACCGCGACGGCCAGCACCGCCGGCCGCAGCGTCCGGAGCAGGTCCCACCGGCTGCGCGCCGGCGGCACCGGGACAGCGCCCACGTCTCGCAACCTACCCGGGCGCCCGCGGCCGGTCCTCGGCCCGGCGGTGGATCCGCCGCCTCCACCCACCGGTGGACGCCGTGCGCCCCGGGACGTACGCGCGGAAATCGATCCGGGCGCCGACGACGCGACCACCCCCGCCGCCGCACGCTCGACGGGCCTGGAGACGAAGGAGGAACGGCATGCTGAGACTGTTCGGAGTGCGGGTCAACCCGGTCGTCGGGTTGCTGCTCGGCCTGGCTGCGCTCGCCGTCGGCATCGGCACCGGCCGGGTCGGCGTGACGCTGGCCGGCGTGGTCATGCTGCTGGTCGCCGCCACCGGTGCGGTGCAGCGCCGCCAGCGGCCGGACGACCGGCGGTGACCGCGCTGGTGGCCGACCGGCTGGGCAAGCGGTACGGGTCCACGGTCGCGCTGGACGAGGTGAGCTTCCGGATCGGCGCCGGCCAGCTGGTGGCGGTGCTCGGCCCGAACGGGTCCGGGAAGACCACGCTGGTCGAGCTGCTGGCCGGGTTCAGCGCGCCGACCGGCGGGACGGTCCGGGTGCTGGGCGCCGACCCGCGCCGCGGCGGGCCGGCCTGGCGGGCCCGGATCGGGCTCGTGCCGCAGGAGACCAGCCTGGACCTGCGGCTCACGGTGGCCGAGGTGCTGCGCGCGTTCGCCGCCGCGTACCCGAGGGCGCTGCCGGTCGGCGACGTGCTCGCGCTGATCGACCTCGCCGCCGAGGCCGGCACCAGGATCGGCGCGCTGTCCGGCGGCCAGCGCCGCCGGGTCGACCTCGGGCTCGGCCTGATCGGCCGGCCGGAGGTGCTGTTCCTGGACGAGCCGACGACCGGGCTCGACCCGCGCGCCCGGCGGCGGGTGTGGGCCTGCGTGCGCGACCTGACCGCCGGCGACACCGCGGTCGTGCTCACCACCCACTACCTGGACGAGGCCCAGCAGCTGGCCGACCGGGTGCTGGTGCTGGCCGGCGGCCGGCTGGCGGCGGACGCGACCCCGGACGAGCTGCGCGCGCACGCCGCCGCGCCGACGATCCGGCTGCCCGTCCCGCCGGCCGCGGCCGCCGACCTGCCACCGGCGTTCCGGGGCCACCTCGACCGCGACGAGCTGGTGCTGCGCTCGGCCGACGTCGGCGTCGACCTGGCTGGGCTGCTCGGCTGGGCCGCACGCGCCGGCGTCGACCTGTCCGGGCTGCAGGTCGGCCCGCCCAGCCTGGAGGAGGCGTACCTGGTGCTGACCGGGCAGACCGACCCGCTGCGGACGGAGCGTCGAGGTGAGCCGAGCCATGCCTGACGTACCGGCCCTGCGCGCGCACGTGCACTACCAGCTGCTGCTGCTGGTCCGCACCCCGCGGGCGGCGTTCGCCGGCCTGCTGCTCCCGCTCGGGCTGCTCCTGCTGCGCGGCGACGGCCATCCCGGCGTCGATCTCGTCGCCGGCCTGACCGTGCTGGGCGCGCTGTCCACCGGCTACCTCACCCACGCCGCCGGGCTGGTCACCGCGCGGGAGAGCGGCGTGCTGCGCCGCTGGCGGGCCAGCCCGCTGCCGCCGTGGGCGTTCTTCGGCGGCCGGATGGTCGCCACCACCCTGGTCGCGGTCGCCGGCGCGGCCACCACGCTGGCCGTCGCCGCTGCCGCGTACCACGTCCGGCCGGACCCGGCCGGTGCGGTCGGCCTGCTCGTGGCGGTCGTCCTCGGCACGCTGTGCGTGGCCGCGCTGGGCACCGCGGCGACCGCCGTCGTCCCGACCGCGGAGAGCGCGCAGCCCGTGCTGTCGCTGACCTTCTACCCGCTGGTGCTGCTGTCCGGCGCCCTCGGCGGTACGGCCGGCGGCTCCGGCCGGCTCGGCGAGGTGCTGAGCCGGCTGCCGGTCGAGCCGATGATCGACGCGGTCACCCGCGCGCTGCGCCCGGGCGCGGGCGTGCTGCCGCCGGCCGCGGACCTCGCCGTCCTCGCCGGCTGGGCGGTGGCCGGCGTGATCGTCTCGCTCGTCAGCTTCCGCTGGCAGCCGAGCTGAGACCGCCCGGAGGCGCCGGCGCAACCGCTGCGTCGGCCGGCGCCCCGGCCGGGTCGGTCCCGCCGGCAGGGTCGGTCCCGCCGGCAGGGTCGGTCCCGCGGGCAGGGTCGGTCCCGCGGGCAGGGTCGGTTCTGCCGGCCGGGTCGGCGCCGTAGCTTCGTCCGGTGGTCGAGCCGGCCTCGTCCGGCGACGCCTGCCCGCCGTCGGACTTCGACTGCAGGGCGACCCACTGGGTCGCCTCGCGACTGGTCAGGTCCTCGATACGGAGCGCGAGCAGCGCGTCCGGGCGGTCGGCGTCGGCGTAGTCGCCGGCCCCGGCGGTCCACAGGGCCTTCTCCCGTTCCATCGCCGCGTTCGTCCACCGGTAGCGCACCCAGTTGTCGTGGAAACGGTAGAGCTGCTGGATGCCCTCGAGCACGACGATGAGCCCGCCGAGCGAGCCGGTGATCAGCGTGGGCAGGTCGAGCCCGGCGGCGACCGGGACGGCGGCGGCCAGCACGATCTGGGCGACCTTGATCCCGCAGTACCAGATGCGCGCCGTCGTCGCGTGCCGGTCGTACCACTGGATCTGGCGGTTCACCCGCCGCAGGACCTGCGTCTCATCGGACATGGCACCCTCCAGGTCGATCGGGCCACGAAGCTACCGACTCATGGACGCCACGCGCAGACAGTGCCGTGATCCCGGGCACGGGCGGGAACACGAGGGTGTCGGGGTGGCTGCCGCCAGCGTGGAGCGCGGGTAGACGGCCAGCCGGAGGGTCAGGCTCGTTCGATGACGTTTCAGCAATTCCACGCGGCCGACTGGTTGGCGCACTTCGTCCAGGTCGGATACCCGGCGGCGCGGCCACTGGCGGCCGGCGTGGAGGGAGCGGTCTATGACCTCGGTGACGAGACGGTAGCGAATGGGCCGCCGGCGCCCGACCGAGCTGCTGTCGTGGCAGGCTTTCTACGCAGACCTAGCAGCCGGCGGCCCGCCGTTCGACACGCCGGAGATTCTGCGCGTGGACGAGATCCCCGGCGTGGCTGGGCATCACCGCCGCTTTAGACCTCTGACGCCACCACCAGCCGCATGGGCGGACGTCACGTCGCTGCACCGGCGGCGGTTGCCTGGGTGCGAGCTCGTGGTTCAGCTACCGCTCACAGAATCCAGATTCATGCGGATGCGAAGCCGGCTCGCCAGGTCGGCCTGCGCCTGGTCCGGGATGTCAAGGTGGCCGCGCTCGGGGGCCAAAGCGGTGACCTGCTGCTGCTCGTACGGCACACCCGGCGGCAGCGGCACCAGATGCCAATGGACGTGCCGGTTGCCCTGCAGGCTGCCCAGACTCAGCACGTAGAGCCGTTCGGTCTCCACCTCGGCGACCAGCGCCCGCCCGGCGGCATGTACGACTCGCTGCACGGCCAGATACTGGGCCACGTCCACTGCGACGACGTCCTCGACGTGTGTCGCCGGCGCGACGAGCAGGTGGCCCGGCCACAACGGGAAGCGGCTGAGAAACGCCACCGCGACCCCGTCCCGGTGGACAACGTGGTGCGCGTAGTTCGGCTTGTCAGCCAGCAACTCGCAGACGAAACACGCCCGCCGGACCAGCCGGTGGTACGCCTGCCAGTCCATCTCGACCCGCCGCGCGTCCGCCATGGCCGTGAGTATCACCAACCCGCGGTCCTCCTCACGGACCGTGGCGTCCTGCTCGCCGGCGACATGCTCCAACGTCCTGATCCTCTTGCGGCGGTGGGCTGCGCGGGGTTGTGGCCTGTCCGGGCTCCCGCTGGGCCGTAGGTCGGCGTCGACTGGGTGGTCAGGATTCCGCTGGGGCGGTGGGTAGCCAGAAGCGAGTTGGCCGTTGCCGCAGTTCTCGAGAATGCCACGCGCGCGTTCGATGACCGCGCGGGAACCGAGGTTGGTAGGGTCGCACGTGAGCAGCGCAGGGTTGATGCCCAACGCCTGGGCGACAGGAAGGGCGCGGGCCAGCATCAGCGTGGCGTGGCCTCGTCGGCGCGCCGAAGGTCGGACGTCGTAGCCGAGGTGGCCGCCGGTGATCCGAAGGCGCGCGTTCAGCCGGTGGCGGATCGCGATTCGTCCCAGGTACCGGGCGCCGTCGACCCACCGCAAGGTCGTGCACAGCACATAGCCGTCGGGTCGGGGCCAGTTCTCCGATGCCTGCCCGCGCAGCTCCCGCACGTACCGGGCGAACCCCTCCGGTGTCGACCAGGAATCGGAGAAGCCACGGATCTCAGCACCGATCATGGTGTGGTCATCGGCGACCCGCGGCCTTCGGCACGGAACTCGGCCATCGCTGCGAGGAACGACGCATGCACCTCGAGGACCGGCGGGGCCAGTGCAGCGACCACGCGCTGTGTCTTACCCAGCAGCACCTGGATGCACGACCCGCCAGTGCTGCGGGCTGAATCATGGATCGGGTCGCCGTCCATGGACATGCCGAAGGGCGAACGGTCTAGCCAGGCGGGGACGCGGACGGCTCGTCCAGGGTGGCGTGCACACTGATCTCTACGTTCCCCTGGAGGGCTCGCGAGACCACGCAGCCCCGTTCGGCGTCGTGGGCGGCCCGATCGAAGGTTGCGGCGTCCGCCCGGGGGACCACGCCGTGCACGTCGAGATGGCTCGAGGCGATCGCCGGCGTCGCAGACGTCTCCAGTGTCACAGTTGCGGTGACCTGCAGGCGCTCAGGAGGCGTTCCCTGTCCGGCAAGGATCGACCCGAGGGCCATCGTGAAGCATCCGGCGTGCGCGGCCGCGATGAGCTCCTCCGGGCTCGTCTTGCCCTCAGGCTCACCGAACCGCGATGCGAGCGTGATGGGCAGAGGGCCGATAGCACCGCTGCCCCCGGACGCGACCCCGGAGCCGCGTGCGATGCTTCCGGTCCATTCGACCTGCGCCGTTCGGTGTACAGCCGCCATTGGCTTCTCCTTCGTCCGTCGGTTGAGCTTAGACCCGGGCGGTGCCGGCGAGCAGAGCGTACGAGCCGGATGTCCACAGTGGACATGGCCGCACGGAGCGCCTGTCAGGAAGGTGGCGACGTGCGCCGAACTGGCCGCTGATGTGCGGGACAGCTGGGAGCGGCTGCTGCATCCGTGAACAACCGGCGCGACTGTGCGGTGACCATCCCCAATGGCAACGGCCCGCCCGGCGAGGCGCCCAGCCCCAACCAGCACGGCACCGGCGCACTGTGGACCGTGCTCCCGCCTGACGGCATCGACACAGGAGGCGAAGCGGAACCCAACGGCTCGACCAGCAAGAAGTACCCGTGGTGGACGGTCGGCACCGCAGGCCAGCTCACCATCAACGGCCGGCGGCTGGACACGCCGGCACCGCCGCTGCGCGCCCGGACCAACAGGGGAACACCGGAAGCCGGCTTCGCCGAAGTCGCTGACGGTCGCTTCTAGTCCATTGCGCGGGCCGCCTGTTGGTCGACTCGCGGGTACGGAGCCGGCTCGCGAGCCGAGGCCGAGTCCGTCGATCTCGACCTGCTCGCCCACGCTGCCGCGCCGCCGCGGCCGTAGCGCTGGCTCGGCTTGCCTGGCCGACCGCGGATCGGCGGCGGTATGCAGGTCGGCCATCGGCGGCGTCGGCTCCACGAGCGCCCGCAGAACCGCTTCGTCAGCGGGCAGCGCCCGTGGTGTCCTGGGCGTAGGCGAGTGCGTCGGCTGGTCGCAGCCGCGCGCCAGCGGCCCACTCTTGCTCGAAGCTGGACTTCTCGAGCGCGGACCGGGCGGCGGCTACCCACTCGCCGAGAAGTGGTTGCAGTTCAGGCCAGGCGGTGATGCCGACGACGTTCCGCCGGTGTGCCGCCGCCGCGTGCAGCCGTACCGCCGCTTGCGGGTTGCCCTCGGCCCGGGCGACGGCGGCGAACCCGTCGAGGCAGTATGCAAGCCCCTCCTGGTCCAGGAGGTTGAAGTTCGCGGCGACGCTGGCTCGGAAGTATTCGCGGGCCCCGGCGGGGTTCCCGGCGAGGAGCGCGGTGAATCCGAGCTGGTGGAGGACGAGCGTCTGCAGGTGCTCGTTGTCCACCTGCTCAGCAGCCCGCAGGCACTCCTCGTACACGGCGGTCGCGCGCGAGAGGTCACCGGATCTCCTGGCCAGCTGAGCGAGCGTCGCCAGGGCGTAGGCCGTGTTGGCGAGATCGCCGCTGGCGCGGAGCTGGCTGACGCTCTTCTCCAGCGTCTGGCGTGCCTCCGGTGCGTCGTCGACGCCGGCGAGATAGGCGAGGCCGGTGCTGGCCCGGACCACCAGCTCCAGGTCCCCGAGGCGACCGCCGATGCGCAAGGCCTCCGCCAGCATCGGCTGCACACCCTCGACCCGCCCCACCGTAAGGTTCGCGACGGCCCGAGCCCACAGCAGCCTCCCACGCGCCGCCTCGCCGAGCCGGGATGCGGACGGCAGCGCGACGAGTTGGCCGGCGAACGCCACCGACTCGGGGAGGAGGCTGCGTGACCACAAGTAGAAGGCCAGTGGGATGAAGATCCGGTACGCGGTCTCGGCTTGGTCGCGGGCGATGGTGTGCTGCCACGCCACCCGCAGATTGCCCAGCTCATCGTCGATGCGGGCGGCCCACGGCCGGTGGGCGGTTCGCATGCCGTCCGCGGCTTCCTCGACGAGGTGACCGACGAACACGACCAGGCGATCCGCCGCCGCCTCTCGCTCGCCGCGTTCGTCCAGCCGCTCCGCCGCGTACTCGGCGACGGCACCAAGCATCCGGAACCGGGGACCCGCCGATCCGCCGTCCTCGACCGTGACGAGGCTCTTGTCCACCAACGAGGACAGCGTGGTCATGACGTCCGGGTGCGACCGTCCGGGTTCGGTGCCGGCGCCGACCACCTCGGCGGCCTGGACCGTCCAACCGCCGACGAAGACCGACAGCCAAGCGAGGAGGGCGCGTTCACCGGCATCCAGCAGCCGGTAACTCCAGTCCACAGTGGACCGGAGGGTGCGCTGCCGCTCGGGCAGGTCAGCGTAGTCGCCACCCAGATCGAGCCGGTCGCCGAGCCGCTCCAGCAGCATCGCCGGCGGCAACACCCGGATCCGGGCAGCCACCAGCTCGATCGCCAGCGGGACGCCGTCGAGGCGGCGGCAGATCTCGGCCACAGCCGCGGCGTTCTCGCCCGTCAGCGAGAAACCCGGTCGCGACTCGGCGGCCCGCGCGAGGAACAGCTGCACGGCCGGCGAGACCGTTGCCTCCTCCGGCTTGATCTCACCGTCCTGTTCCGGCACCGCCAGCGGTCGGAGCGACCACTCCTGCTCGCCCCGCACGCGCAGCACCGTCCGGCTCGTGGCCAGCACCTTCAGGTCGGAGACCATCGCCAGCAGTCGGGCGACATCACGGGCGGCGGCCGGAAGCAGGTGTTCCAGGTTGTCCAGGACCAGCAGTACCCGGCGGCCGGCGAGCCGGTCGGCCAGCACGTCGAGCTCCCGGCCGCGGCCAGGCGTCTGGACTCCCAACTGCGCCGCGATGGCGCCCAGCATCCGAGCAGGCTCCGGCACCGGGGCGAGATCGACGAACCACACCGCCTCGGCCGTGCCCTTCGCGAGTGCAGCGGCCACATCGAGGGCCAGCCGCGTCTTCCCGACGCCGCCCGGCCCGGTCACGGTGACCAGCCGTGCGTCCCCGCGGAGCCGAGCGACCAGCTCCTCCCGGTCGCCGTCGCGCCCGATCATCGCCGTCGGCGGCACCGGCAGCCTGGCCGGACGCAACCCCGCCGGCGTCTCCGGACCGCGGGCGGTGAAGCGCTCGGTGAGCAGGACCGCGAGGTCGTCCGAAAGCAGGCTCGTCAACTCGTCAGCGTCGGCGAACACCTTGTAGGACGCGCGATCATCAGCCTGGACGCGGTGCAACAGCTCCGTCAGCCGCGGCTCCCGATCGACCGCCGGCGCCTTCACGTAGATCAACTTTGGCCGGTCCCCGGAGAGCAGATACTCGTCCTCCAGTCCCGACACCGACTCTCCCGGCGCCACCCACCCGTACCGCTGCCAGTAGATCCCGACGAACACATCGCTCTGCGCCAGGTAGGCCCGGTAGAGCTCTCGCGGCGGGTGTGGACGAGCACCCAACTCGAACATCACCGGGGTCAGCCGCAATCCGCTGATCGCCGCCCGCGCTGCCCGCCGCTCCTGCGCCAGCTCTTCCAGGGTCGACGAGACGAACACCCGCACCCGCCGATCCGGCGTCGCGATCCTGCCCCTTTCCGCCTCTGACACGCCGCCATCGCCGCCGATCTTCGGTCCGGGAGCGTTGCCCTGCCCACCGGATTATGGTCCGCCATAGTCCGGTGGGCAGCGGCGTGCCGTCCGCCCTCGACGTGTGGGCACGGGCTGGCCCGGGGTTGCCGTCGACGCGAGTAGACCCGAGGCCGCCGGCGGACCACAGTGCGTGGTGTCGAACCACGCATAGTGTCGCCCTCCTCCGGCCGCGCGCACGGCTGGGTGCCGGAGGTGGCGACGACCACCAACCCGAGCGGCGGGAGGCCGACCGGGTGCGGTCCGGCGAGGCCTGGTCGCCGTCCCGCTCCAGCAGGGTCGCCGAGGTCATCCCGAACGTCTGCCGGGACCCGGTCGAGGATCGCCGGCAGCGCCCGTTCGCCGCGCAGCACGTCGCCGGCCGCGACGGAGAGCACCTCGGCCGCGGCGGTGATCCTGGCCGCCTGGCCGGTACGCCGGGCCGCGATGCCGCAGATCGCGACCGGCGCGGCCAGCGCCGGAATCGCGAGGAACCCGCCCGGTCGCCGCGGGGCGCCCTGCACCCGACCGTCCTGCACCGTTCGCTCGTTCGCCTGCTGGACCTGTTCGCAGGCGAGGTTGCTCCTGACGCGGAGCGCGGGACAACGGTTCTCACGGCACGCTAACGGCGCCTCGGGCATGTCTCACAGGCCGCCAACGCCACCTGGGGCGGTGCTAGAGGCGCGTGAGAAGCGTCCCCGGCGGCGTGAGCGCGATGTGATAACCGCGGCCGGCCGGGTGGGTGGCACCGGGGCATCGTGATCGGTATCGGGCTCGGCGGAGGCCACGGAAAGGAATCGGCGTGTCACTGGCGAGGGGCCGGCGGTCGCGTGTGGACCATCGGACTGTCCGGAGTGGACGGTGACGGCGATCACGCCGGCCAGCCGCGGCGTGCGCACCTGGCTGCTCGCCGGCGCCGACCAGCGGCCGACCCGCGAGCCCGGCCCGTACGCGAGCCCGCCGTCGGCGCATCGGCGTCACCAGTGGTGGCAGGTGATGTGACTGACCGGCGTGGACTACTTCTCCACCCTCGGCTACCAGCCGGGTATCGCGGCGCTGGCCGCCGGCGTGCTCTCGCCGATCGCGACGCTGGTGCTGGTTCGCCGTCACGCTGGCCGGCGCGCTGCCGGTGTACCGGCGGGTGGCCCGGGAGAGCCCGCGCGGCGAGGCTCGATCGCCATGCTGGAGCGGCTGCTGCCGTTCTGGCGGGGCAAGCTGTTCGTGCTGGTGCTGCTGGGTTTCGCGGCGACCGACTTCCTCATCACGATGACGCTGTCCGCGGCAGACGCGACCGCGCACGTGGTGGAGAACCCGGACTTCGAGACCGACCTGCACGTCCGCGGGGAGATCCACCAGGACCAGCGGGTGCTCACGGTCGCCGGCTCGTCGGTGCCGAACACGCTCGCCGCGCTGGTGCTGCACGTGCGCGACCTGACCGGCCGGCGCCCGCATCTCTACTTCGGCTGGACGGAGGGCAGCCCGGTCGCGAACTTCCTCCGCTACCTGGTGCTCGGCCAGGGCGAGGTCGCCCCAGTCACCCGGGAGGTCCTGCGCCGCGCCGAGCCGGACCGAACCCGCCGCCCGCACGTCCACGTCGGCTGAGGCGTCACTGGCGCGCTCCCGCGGTCTGCTCGGCATACCAGGCGTCGAGCGCGGTGAAGAACTCGGCCGGCTGGTCGTACCAGGGGAAGTGGGCGCTGCCGGCCAGCTCGACCAGGTGCGCACCGGCCACCCGGCGGGCGATCCGGCGCGCCTGCGCCGGCGGGAGCAGCACGTCGTACGAGCCGGCGACGACCAGGGTGGGCGCGGTGATCGCGGCCAGCCGGTCGACCGCGCTCCAGCCGGCCAGCTCGTCCATCGACCGGGCCGTCGCCTCCGGCGCCGGGACGACCGCCATCATCCGCCGGGTCAGCTCGTCCACCGGGTAGCGGTGCACGTAGTAGTGCAGCACCGGCAGCATCGCGGCGGCCGCCTCGGCGACCGAGCCCGGGGCGGACGCGAGCGCCGCGGCCAGGTCGGCCGGCACCGGGGCGCCGAGGTCGGCCGGGTCCTCGCCGGCACCGAGCCCGCCTGGCCCGGTCGAGACCAGGACCAGGCTGCGGACCCGGTCCGGATGCCGGATGGCCAGCTCCTGCCCGATGAACCCGCCGTACGAGTGGCCGATCACGTGCACCCGCTCGGCGCCGAGGTGGTCGGCCATGGCGACCGCGTCGTCGGCCAGCTGCGGCATGGTCAGCGTGGCCAGCGGCGGCCGGCCGGACCGGCCGTTGCCGCGGTGGTCGTAGCGGACCACCCGCAGCCGATCGCCGAGCCGGTCGAACTCCCGGTAGAGCGACTGGTCCAGGCCGAGCCCGCCGTGCAGGACCAGGCAGACCGGGCCGGACCCGACCTCGTCGTACCAGAGCGTGGTGCCGTTGATCGTCGCGGTGCTCATCGCGTCCTCCGTCCGCCGGTGTCGACCGGAGGGCGCCAGACCGGATCTGGCGGGCCGCCAGACCGGATCGCGCGCCCATCGGGTGTCCCGACGACGGAGGTGGACCATGACGACCGACAGGAGCCCGGACGACGTGCTGGAGCAGCTGACCGCCGAGCTGGGCGGCTCGCTGGGGACGGTGCTGACCGGTCTGGGCATCCGCTGCGGCCTGTGGCAGGCGCTCGCCGGTGCCGGGCCGCTGACCGCGGCCGAGGTGGGCCAGCGCGCCGGCATCGTCGAGCCGTACGCGCGGGAGTGGCTGCGGGCCCAGGCGGCCGGTGGCTACCTCGACTACGAGCCGGCGACCGACCGGTTCACGCTGCCGGAGCCGGTCGCGGTGGCGCTGCTGCAGGCGCCCGGCGGCGCGATGGCGGACGCGTGCCTGTCGATGTTCGCCTCGATGGGTGCCGGGTTCGCCGAGTTCGAGCGGGCGTTCCGGGCCGGGCAGGGGTACGGCTGGGACCGGCGCGACGCGACGTACTGGCAGGGCACGGACGGGCTGACCAGGGCCGTGCTGCCGCCGGCGGTGCTGGCCGGCGCGATCGAGCAGCTGCCCGGGATCGCCGACCGGCTGCGCGCCGGCGGGCGGGTCGCCGACGTCGGCTGCGGGTACGGCGCGCCGACGATCATGCTGGCCCAGGCGTTCCCGGCGGCTCAGGTCACCGGGTTCGACTACCACGACGCGTCGGTGGCGGCGGCCCGCAAGGCGGCGGCCGAGGCCGGCGTCGGGCCGCGGGTCGGGTTCGAGGTCGCGGCCGCGAGCGAGCTGCCGGGCGGCGGGTACGACCTGGTCACCTTCGTCGACTCGCTGCACGACCTCGGCGACCCGGTCGGCGCGCTGACCCGCGCCCGCGCCGCGCTCGCTCCCGGCGGTGCGGTGTTGCTGGTCGAGCCGCCCGGGGCCGACGGCGTGGCCGGCAACCTCACCCCGGTCGGGCGGATGTTCTACGCGGTCTCGACGTTGGTGTGCACCCCGAACGCGCTGTCGCAGGGCAGCTCGGCGTTGGGCACGCTGGCCGGACCGGCCCGGCTCACCGAGACGGCCCGGGCGGCCGGGTTCGGCACGGTCCACCCGGTCGACACCGACGCCCCGATGAACCTCATGCTCGAGCTGCGGGACTGAGCCGACTCAGGGCACCATCGCGCTGTGGCGACGCTGGAGGGGCGCGCCGACGCGCTCCGTACCGCCCGGGCCGCGCTGGACGCCGCGCTGGCCGGTGACGGCCGGCTGGTGCTCGTCGCCGGCGAGCCGGGCATCGGCAAGAGCGCGCTGCTCGGCGAGTTGGCCCGGGAGGCCGGCGAGCGCGGCGCGCTGGTGCTGGCCGCGGTCTGCTGGGACGGGCCGGCGGTGCCCGCGTACTGGCCGTGGATCCAGCTGCTGCGCGCCGTCCGGGCCGCGGGCGTCGAGCTGGGAGCGGCGGCCGACCTGGTCGACCGGTCGGCCGCGCCGGAACCGGCGATGACGGCGGCGGACGCGCGGTTCCGGCTGGCCGAGTCGGTGGTGGCGGCGCTCGCCGGGCTGGCCGCGCGCCACCCGCTGGCCGTGGTCGTCGACGACCTGCAGTGGGCGGACGAGCAGTCGCTGCGGCTGCTCGAGTTCGCCGCCGCCCACCTGCGGTACGCGCGGGTGCTGCTGCTCGGGGCGTACCGGGACACCGAGCTGGCGACGCCGCCGACCGACCGCGGGACGGTGCTGCCGCTTTCCGGGCTCGACCCGGCCGGCGTGGCGGCGGTCGTCGCCGAAGTCACCGGCGAGCCGGCCGACCCCGGGCTGGTGGCCCGGCTGCACCGGCGCACCGGCGGGAACCCGTTCTTCGTCCGCGAGCTGGCCCGGCTCGGCGCCGCGGCCGCGGCGCCGGGGACCGTGCGGGACGCGCTGGAGCGGCGGCTGGCCCGGCTGTCCGCCCCGTGTGCCGAGCTGGTCACCGCGGCGGCGGTCGGCGGGCCGCGGATCCGGCCGGCGGTGCTCGGCCGGGTGCTGCCGGCCGGCTACGACCTCGGTGCGCTGGTCGACGAGGCGGTGCGGGCCAGGGTCCTGGCCGGTACGGCGGACGGGCCGCGGTTCGCGCACGATCTGTTCCGGGAGACCGCGGCCGACCTGCCGGCGGCGCGGGCGCAGCAGCTGCACGCGCGGATCGGGGCCGCGCTGGCCACGCTGCCCGGCGTCGAGCCGGGGGAGGTGGCCGCGCACCTGGTCGCCGCCCGGCCGACCGACCCGGCCGCCGTCGCCGACGCGGTCGGCTGGTGCGAGCGGGCTGCGGCCGCGGCGAGCACCCGGCTCGGGCACGCCGAAGCCGCCACCCACCTCGCCGCCGCCCTCGCCCTGGTGGTCGAGGCCGGCCAGGCCGTCGGCGCGGGGGAGGGGCGGCGGTTGCTGGGAGCCCTGGCCGAGGCGCAGGACCGGGCCGGCGAGACCGGGCCCGCGCGGGAGAGCTTCCGGCGGCTGGCCGCCGACGCCGCGGGCGCGGGGGACACGGCGGGGCTGGTCCGGGCGGCGCTCGGCGTGCACCGGCTCGGCTCCCGCACGGCGGCCGAGTTCGCCGAGTCGCTCGGCCTGCTGGCCGACGCCGAGGTCGCGCTGCCGGCCGGCACCGACCGGGACCGCTGCGTCCTGCTCGCCGCCCGGGCCAGCGACCTGGTGCACGCGGGCTGGAACAGCGGCCTGCACACCGGCTCCGCCACCGACGTCGCCGGCCGGGCACTCGAGCTGGCCCGCCGGGTCGGCGACCCCGCGCTGCTGGCGACCGCGCTGCTCGCGGCCCACAACGCCCGCTGGCGGCCGGGCACCGCGGCCGACCGGCTGCCGATCGCCGACGAGATGGCGGATGCGGCGGCCGGCGACCCCGAACTGCTGGCCCAGGCCCTGCTGCTGCGGGCGACCGCCCTGGTCGAGCTGGGCCACCCGGCCGCGTCGGCGGAGCTTCGGGCGTACGCGGAGGCGTCCGCCCGGCTGGGGCACGCCCGCGGCCGGCACGCGGCGCTGACCCGCAGCGCCACCGCCGAGCTGCTCGCCGGCGACCTCGACGCCGCCGTCCGGCTGGCCGGCGACGGCCTGACCCTCGGGCTGGCGATGGGGGCGCCGGAGGCGATGCCGGTCTTCCTCACGCTGCGCACCGCCGTCGCCCTGGTCGGCGGGCCACCGCCGCCGGACGGGCCGCCGGCCATCCCGCCGGACGATCCGGCCTGGCCGCTGCGCCCGCTCTGGGAAGCCGCCGCGGCCGCCGGTGCCGGCCGGGTCGCCGACGCCCGCGCGGCGCTGTCCGGCTGGCGGATGTCGGCGCTGCCCGAGCTGCACGACCTGGAGTGGGTGGTGGTCGCCGCCGTCGGCATCGCCGCCGCCGGCACCGAGCAGCAGCGGGCCGACTGCTACGCGCGGTTCGCCCCGTACGCGGGCACGCACGTCGTGGTCGGCGGCTGCGCTGCCTACTACGGTCCGGTCGACCACCACCTCGGCCTGCTCGCCGCCGCGCTCGGCCGCACCGCCGACGCCGCCGCCCACCAGCGGGCCGCGCTGGCCGCGAGCGAGCGCCTCGGCACGCCGGCCTGGACCGCCGCGATCCGCGCCGCCCTGGATGGCGCACCGGTCCCGCCGGCCGTGCCGCCGGCCGCGCCGGCCGCGCCGCCGGGCGTGCCGTCGGGCGTGCCGCCGGCCGCGTTCCGGCGGGACGGCGAAACCTGGACGCTCGGGTACGCGGGCCGCGAGGTGCACCTCGCCGACGCCAAGGGACTGCACGACCTGGCCACCCTGCTGGCGAACCCCGGCGCCGAGGTCACCGCGTACCGGCTGTGGGGCGGGCCGGGCGAGCCGCCGGGTGCTGACCCGGTGCTGGACGAGCCGGCCCGCGCCGCGTACCGGCGGCGGCTGGGGGAGCTGGACGAGCTGCTGGACGCGGCCGACGCCCGCGGTGACCCGGCGGCATCGGACCGGGCCCGGGCCGAGCGGTCGGCGCTGCTGGCCGAGCTGTCGGCCGCGACGGGGCTCGGCGGCCGGCGGCGCCGGCTCGGCGACGAGGACGAGCGCGCCCGCAAGGCGGTGACCGCCCGGATCCGGGACGTGCTGCGGCGCATCCGTGCCGTCCACCCCGAGCTGGCCGATCACCTGGACGCTTCGGTGTCGACCGGTACGGCCTGCCGCTACACGCCGGCCGAGCCGACCAGGTGGCGCCTGAACTAGTTTCGCCCGATGGAGCTGAGGGTCGCGCTGACCGCCGATCTCGACCCGGCGACGCTGGGGGCGGCCAGGGCGCTGCTGGACGCCGCCTTCGGCGGGTTCGCCGACGAGGACTGGGAGCACTGCCTCGGCGGCGTGCACGCGCTCGCCGTGGTCGACGGCGAACTGGTCGGGCACGCGGCACTGGTCCAGCGGCGGCTGATGTACGCCGGGCGGGCGTTGCGGACCGGGTTCGTCGAGGGCGTCGGTGTCCGGACCGGCCAGCGTCGCCGGGGGCACGCCGGCGCGATGATGGCCGCGCTGGAGCGGGTCGTGCGCGGCGGGTACGACCTCGGCGCGCTGAGCGCGTCGGATGCGGGCGCCGCCGTCTACACCGCCCGCGGCTGGCTGCCGTGGACCGGCCCGACGTACGCGCTCACCCCGGACGGCGTCCGGCGTACGGCCGACGACGACGGCACCGTGCACGTCCTCCCGGTCACCGTGCCACTCGACCTGACCGCCGCGCTCACCTGTGACTGGCGCGACGGCGACGTCTGGTAGCCGGCCCGGCTCTCCCCTGCCACGGGTGAGCCGCGCCGGCCGCCGGCCGGGAGATCCTCCGGCCGGGAGGGCTGCCATGGGTGCCGTGATCGGAGATCTGCTTCCGCTGGTTCAACCCGAAGAACCTGCTGCTGTGCCTGGCCGCCGGCACCACGATCGGCGCCGCGCACCTGCCGGCCGGCCAGGTCGTGGTGGCGATGGTGATCTTCACCCTGGTCGCCGCCAGCACCGTCGCGGTCCCGGTCCTCGGCTACCTGGCGGCCCGGGACCGGATGGCCGCGCCGCTGGACCGGCTGCGGGCGTGGCTGACCCAGCACAACGCCGCGGTCATGGCGGTGCTGCTGCTCGTCATCGGCGCCGCGCTGATCGGGAAGGGCATCGCCGGGTTCTGAGCGCATCACCCCCAGAGGGTGAAGACCGGGGTTCCGGGTAAGGCCCAACCTGGGATGACGGACGACACACCGGCGGGTGCGGAGGCGGGATGACGGGGCTGACGAGTACGGATCCACGCGGGCCCGGGGCCGGGCCGGAGGGCATGGTCTGGATCCCGGGTGGCACGTTCGTGATGGGCTCAGACCACCACTACGCCGAGGAGGCGCCGGCGCACCCGGTCACCGTCGACGGCTTCTGGATCGACCCGCACCCGGTGACCAACGCCGAGTTCACCCGGTTCGTCCGGGCCACCCGGCACGTCACGGTCGCCGAGCGCCCCGCCGACCCGGCCCGCTACCCGGATGCCCGGCCGGAGCTGCTGATGCCGGCCTCGTCGGTGTTCCGCAGCCCCGACCACCCGGTGCCGCTGACCGACCCGTACCAGTGGTGGACGTACGTGCCGGGCGCCGACTGGCGGCACCCGGACGGTCCGGGCAGCTCGATCAAGCGCAGGCCGGACCACCCGGTGGTGCACGTCGCCTGGGCCGACGTCGAGGCGTACGCGGCCTGGGCCGGCAAGGCGGTGCCGAGCGAGGCCGAGTGGGAGTTCGCCGCCCGGGGCGGGCTGGACGGCGCCGAGTTCGCCTGGGGTGACGAGCTCACCCCGGGTGGCCGCTGGATGGCCAACACCTGGCAGGGAGACTTCCCGCTGCACAACACCGCGGAGGACGGGTACGTCGGGACCGCGCCGGTTGGTCGCTACCCGGCCAACGGCTACGGCCTGGTCGACATGATCGGCAACGTCTGGGAGTGGACCGCCGACTGGTACCAGGCGCACGCCGAGACCTCGCACGCCTGCTGCACGGTGACCAACCCGCGCGGCGGCGACCGGGACCGCAGCGTCTACCTGCGCGACCCGGCCAGGGTCCCGCGCCGGGTGATGAAGGGCGGCTCGCACCTGTGCGCGCCGAACTACTGCCGCCGATACCGGCCGGCGGCGCGGATGGCCCAGCCGGTGGACACCTCGACCAGCCACCTCGGTTTCCGGCTGATCGTCCGCCCCGGCTAGCTAACGCTCGCCCGCCCGGACCGCCTTCGGGAACAGGCGCAGCTGGGTCTGCCGGCCGAGCAGCGCGAGCGCCAGCCAGGCCCCGAACGAGAGCACGCCCTCAAGCGCCGTGTCCGGGTGGCGGAGGAAGTCCAGCGCGTCCGGGGCGATCCGACCAAGCCCGGCCAGGGCCAGCCCCGCCCCGCCGAGCGCGGTCGCCCACATGAGGAACCGGCCCCGGTAGCGGGCGGCGAGCAGCCCGCTCACGCCCGCGAACGCGACCACGAACACGGTGGTGAGCAGCGCCTTGTTGGTGCCGGTGACCAGTAACTGGAAGACCCGGGCGCCGATGACCCCGCCCGCGACCGCACCGACGAAGAAGGCTCCGAACCGGAACACCAGCGAGACGAGGACCCAGGCCACGATCGCGCAACCGATCCCGACCAGCACGGTCGTCGTGTTGTTGGCGTTGAACAGCCCGGAGATCAGCCAGCCGAGCGCGAAGCCGGACCCCAGCACCGCCAGGTGCAGCGAGCCGACGCCGAAGAAGCACAGCACGAGCCCGACAACGATGCCCAGGACGCCGGTCATCGGGCGATCATCGGCCGGCTCGGCGCGCGTCGCCTCACACCCCAGGGGTGAGGCGCGCGGCCCGAACCACGACACAGGATCGGTCGACGGAAGGGAGCCACCATGCCCGACAAGCCGAACATCCTCGTCATCTGGGGCGACGACATCGGCATCACCAACCTCAGCTGCTACAGCGACGGGCTGATGGGCTACCGCACGCCGAACATCGACCGGATCGCCGACGAGGGCATGCGGTTCACCGACGCGTACGGCGAGCAGTCGTGCACGGCCGGTCGGGCATCGTTCATCACCGGGCAGAGCGGCTACCGCACCGGCCTGACCAAGGTCGGCGTGCCGGGTGCGACGCTCGGCCTGCGGGCCGAGGACCCGACGATCGCCGACCTGCTGAAGAACCAGGGCTACGCGACCGGCCAGTTCGGCAAGAACCACCTCGGCGACCGGAACGAGTTCCTGCCGACCGTGCACGGGTTCGACGAGTTCTTCGGCAACCTCTACCACCTCAACGCCGAGGAGGAGCCGGAGCTGCCGGACTACCCGAACGACGAGGAGTACCCGAACTTCCGGGAGCGGTTCGGGCCGCGCGGCGTCCTGCACTGCTGGGCCACCGAGGAGGACGACGACACCGAGGACCCGCGCTGGGGGCGGGTCGGCAAGCAGCGCATCGAGGACACCGGGCCGCTGACCAAGAAGCGGATGGAGACCTGTGACGACGAGTTCGTCGCGGCCGCCAAGGACTGGATCCGCCGCCAGCACGATTCCGGTACGCCGTTCTTCTGCTGGATGAACACCACCCACATGCACCTACGCACGCACACCAAGGCGGACAGCGTCGGGCAGGCCGGCCCGTGGCAGTCGACCTACCACGACACGATGATCGACCACGACAAGCACGTCGGCGAGCTGCTCGACCTGCTCGACGAGCTCGGCATCGCCGGCGACACGTTCGTCATGTACAGCACCGACAACGGCCCGCACGCGAACACCTGGCCGGACGGCGCGACCACGCCGTTCCGCAGCGAGAAGAACACCAACTGGGAAGGCGCGTTCCGGGTTCCGCTGGTCGTCCGGTGGCCGGGGAAGATCGAGCCGGGAGTGGTCTCGAACGAGATCGTGCAGCACCACGACTGGCTGCCGACGTTCCTGTCCATGGCCGGCGATCCGGACGTGATGGACAAGCTCCTCGACGGCCACGAGGCCGACGGGAAGCTGTTCAAGGTCCACATCGACGGCTACGACCTGGTGCCGTACCTGACCGGCCAGGTCGAGAAGAGCCCGCGGAAGGGGTTCATCTACTTCGACGACGACGGTGACCTGGTCGCGCTGCGGTGGGACAACTGGAAGGTCGTGTTCATGGAGCAGCGGGCGCCGGGCACGCTGCGCGTCTGGGCGGAGCCGTTCGTCCCGCTGCGGGTGCCGAAGCTCTACAACCTGCGTACGGACCCGTTCGAGCACGCCGACGTGACGTCGAACACCTACTACGACTGGCTGATCGACCACGTGTACCTGCTGATCGCCGCGCAGATCCTGGTGACCCAGTTCCTGGAGACGTTCCGGAAGTTCCCGCCGCGGCAGAAGCCGGCCAGCTTCACGATCGACCAGGCGCTGGAGAAGATGCAGGATGCCGCGGTCGGGCACCACTGAGGCCGTGGCCGCGCTCCCGTCCTGGCGCGACACGCCCACCCTGGCCGCGATCACCCGCTTCGTCGAGCGGGTGACCGGGCCGGGCGGCGTGCCGCCGGCCGAGCGCGTCGCCGTCTTCGACAACGACGGCACGCTCTGGCCGGAGAAGCCGATGCCGATCCAGGCCGACTTCCTGCTGCGCCGGCTCGGCGAGCAGATCGCGGCCGATCCGTCCCTTGTGGACCGACAGCCGTGGAAGGCCGTGGCCGCGCGGGACCACGCCTGGTTCGACGCTGCGATCACCGAGCACTACGAGGGCGACGACACCCGGCTGAACACGATGGCGGCCGGCCTGCTCGGCGCGTACGAGGGCACGTCGATCGAGGACTTCGAGGCGATCGCGGGCGCGTTCCTGCGGGACGAGAGGCACCCGACGCTGGGCCGGGCGTACGCCCGGACGGCGTTCGCGCCGATGGTCGAGCTGCTGCGCTACCTGGAGGCCAACGGGTTCACCAGCTACATCGCGACCGGTGGCGGCCGGGACTTCCTCCGGCCGGTCAGCCAGGGGATCTACGGCGTCCCGCCAGAGCGGGTCATCGGCAGCTCGGTCACGCTCGAATACCGGGACGGCCGGATCGTCCACACGGCGGCGCTGGACGTCTTCGACGACGGCCCGGCCAAGCCGGTGCGGATCTGGAGCCGTACCGGCCGCCGGCCGTTGCTCGCGGGCGGCAACGCCAACGGCGACGTGCCGATGCTGAGCTGGGCCGGCGGCGGCGAGCCGGCCGGCCTGGCCCTGCTCGTCCGGCACGACGACGCCGAGCGCGAGTTCGACTACACCGCCGGCGCGGACGCCGCGCTCGCCGAGGCCGCCGAACACGGCTGGACGGTGGTCAGCGTCCGCGACGACTGGTCGAGGGTCTTCGCCGACTGACGCCGCTGCCGTTCGGCTCGCGAGCGGAGACACAGGTGCCCAGCTGGCTGCTCGGGTCGCTGCGCGGGTACCGGCCGGCGTGGCTGCGCGGCGACGTGCTCCCCGGTCTCACCGTCTGGGCCGTGCTCGTCCCCGAGTCGCTGGCGTACGCGACGATCGCCGGCGTCCCGCCCGTCGTCGGCCTGTACGCGGGCTCGACCGGTGGGCCGACCGGAACGGCGCCGGACCGGCCCGGGCCGTTCTCGAGGAGGCGCTCGACGCGGTGACCCCGGGCGCGACCGCCCTCCAGCGCGCGGCCGGCCGCGCCGGCTGACCCGCTCGTTCGGGAGTCCGCGGCGGCTACCGGTTCGGTCACCGGGTGGGAGGGCTAACGTTTGAGCCATGGGCACTCGGGGCCGGCGCATCCTCCTCAGCATCGCCGCCGTCGTGGTCTGGACCCTGGTAGCCCGCCGGTTGGGTTACCGGCTCGGCGCCAACACCGTCGTGCGGTGTCGTCGCGGCCACCTGTTCACGACGATCTGGATCCCGGGCGTGAAGCTCAAGGCGATCGACCTGCTCGTCGCCCGGATCCAGTGGTGCCCGGTCGGCCGGCACTGGAGCCTGGTGACGCCGGTCCGGGACGCCGACCTGTCCGTGCAGGACCGGCTGTTCGCCGCGTCCCACCACGACGTGCGCATCCCCTGACGGGACACCCGGCGTACCTCGACCGCCTGCAGCACGAGCTGGTGATCGTCGCCGTGATCGCCGCGATCGTCGGCGTGCTGCGGTTCGAGATGTACTGCCTGGACGACATCCTGCACGCCGAGTGCGTCCGCGGGCTGACCCGGCCGGCCTGGGTCGCGCTGTGCGTGCTGATGATCCCGATCGACGGCATCCTCTACCTGTTCTACGGCCGCCCTCACTCCTGAGCGGCCGGCAGCGCCGCCTTCTCCGCGAGCACCTGGCGCACCGTACGCAGCGGGCCGACGCCGAGCGCCTCGGTCGTCGCCGTGGTGTCCCAGTCCGTGTCGGCCGTGGCCATGAACAGGTTCAGGCCCATGATGTTCGCGACCGACGGCGCGACCGGGGCCAGTGCGGCCTGCGCCGCCCGGAACGCCCCGGCCGGCAGGCTCACCACCCGCACCGGCCGGCCCAGCACCCGTTCGAACTCGGCAGCCACCTCGGTCCAGCTCAGGACCTCCGGGCCGCCGACGTCGACGACGCCGGCCAGCGGCGCGTCGATCCCCGCGACGAGGACGTCGGCGGCGTCGTGCACGGAGATGAAGGCCTGCCGCCGGTCGGCCGGCCCGGGCAGCACCAGCCGGCCGCGGTCCTCGACGCTGCGCTCGGTCACCCGCCGGAACCGGGCCAGGAACGGGTACGGCCGGTGCAGCATCGAGTTGACCTCGCCCCGGTCCGGGACCGAGCTGCCCACCAGCGCGAGCCAGACCTCGGTGAACGGGGCGAACCGTACGGACAGGTGGGACAGGCCGGTGCCGGCCAGCCGCCGCTCGACCACCCGCTTGAGCCGCAGGTCCGGCACGGTCTCGTCCAGGTCCGAGGGCGGCACGCTGGCCAGCACGAACCGGCGGACGCCGCGGGCGGCGGCGCGGTCGACCAGCCCGGCGTAGCCGCGCGCGAGCGCGCCCGTCGTCTCGCCGCGACGGGTCGGCGCCACCCCGTTGGCCGTGGCGACCACGGCCTCGACCCCGTCCAGCGCGGCGTCCAGGCCGGCCGGCTCCCGCAGGTCGCCGGGCACGAGCTCGGCTCCGGTCAGCGCGTCCACCCCGCGGCCGGACCGCACCAGCGCCCGCACCGGGCGGCCCTGCTTGGTCAGCTTCTGCACGACCAGCGTGCCCAGCTGGCCGCTCGCTCCGACGACGAGAATCATCCCGACCCCCCGGGTCCGGCACGACGATGCGACCAAGGGTCCCGCCGTCGGCGGGGAAGATCCAGCGCTACCCGGGCGCGGGCTCGTACCGGTTGAGCACCTCGGTCATCTCCGCGAACGTCGGCGGCTCCGGCAGCGGGGCGGACGCGGTGGAGAACGCCTGCAGCAGGTAGGCGATCAGCCGGGGCGAGGTGGTCGGCGCCAGGCCCGCGGTCGCGGTGACCACGCCGGCGTTGGCCATCAGCAGCATCGGGAAGTCGTGCGGGGAGAAGTCCGCGCGCAGCACGCCGGCGTCCTTGGCCCGGTCGAACAGCTCGACCGTGCGCCGGTACGACTGCTCGCGCAGCTCCTCGAACTCACCCGCGCCCGGGAAGGCCTGGGTCAGCACCTCGGTGAAGCCGCGGTCGCTGGCCTGCATTGCGCAGATCCGCTGCACCAGCCAGCAGAAGCCGTTCCACGGGTCGGGGTTGTCCAGCGCCCGCTCGACCAGCGCGGCGAACTCGCCCATCCGGTCGCCGAGCGCGGCGGCGACGAGCAGGTCGCGGCTCGGGAACCGGCGCAGCAGGGTGGCCAGCCCGACCCCGGCCCGGCGGGCGACCTCGTTCATCGACGCGCCGAGGCCCCGCTCGGCGAACACCACCCGGGCCGCCTCGACGATCCGCTCGCGGTTGCGGCGCGCGTCGGCCCGCAGCGCCGGGGCCGGCGCGACAGTGCTGTCGCGTGCGGTCACGGGCTCAGGGTGCACTTAACTGGAGCACCTTGTCCACTTGATCTCCGGCATGGTTCCATCGAACTGCACAACCCTCTCCACATCACCAGGCCCTGTCCACGCCTTGCGGGGAGCGCATCCATGCGAGCACTGAACGTGCCTGCCGTCGGCGAGCACGAGCGGCTGTCCGACCTGCCCGTGCCCAGCGTCACCGCCGGCACCGTGCTGGTCAGGGTCACTGCCGCCGGCCTCAACGCGGTCGACAACTTCGTCGCCATCGGCATGCTCGGCCGGCGCTGGCCGCGCGCGTTCCCGGTCGTCCTCGGCCGGGACGCCGCCGGGGTGGTCGCGGCCGTCGGCCCGGGAGTGACCGACGTCCGGGTCGGCGACGAGGTGGTCGGCACCGTGCCGCTGGCACCGCCGATCCAGGCCGGCACCCTTGCCGAGTACGCGCTGCTGCCGGCCGAGGCCGTGGCGGTCAAGCCGGCCGGGCTCGACTTCGTCAGCGCCGCCGCGCTCCCGTTCGCCGGCGCCCTGGCCAGCGCGGCGGTCGACGCCGTGCGGCCGCGGCCGGGGCAGTCCGTGCTCGTCAACGGGGCCAGTGGCGGGGTCGGGTCGTACGCGATCCAGCTGGCCGCCGCCCGCGGCGCCGACGTGGTCGCCACCGGCGCGGCCGGCGACGCCGAGCGGCTGCGCCGGCTCGGTGCGGCCACGGTCGTCGACTACACCGCGGCGCCGGTCGCCGAGCAGGTCCGCGCCGCGTACCCGGACGGCGTCGATGCGCTGATCGACCTGGTCGCGTACACGGCCAGGACGCTGCCGCTGGCCGCCGTGGCCACCGGCGGCGTGGTGGCCAGCGGGCTCGGCGCCGCCGACGACGAGGTGCTGGCCGCGGCCGGCCTGACCGGCGGCAACGTCCGCGCGAACGTCACCGCCGCACTGATCGCCCGGCTCGCCGACCAGGCCGCCGCCGGCACGCTCGCCGTCGACGTGACCTCGGTGCTGCCGCTGGACCGGGCCACCGACGGCCTGCGCCAGCTGGCCAAGGGCGAGGCCCGCGGCAAGATCGTCGTCTCGATCGCCGGCTGACCGCTCGCGGCCGCCTCAGCGCAGGATCTCCACCAGCAGCACCCAGGCGTTGACCACGGCGCCGATCAGCGCGCCGACGATGCCGGCGAGCAGCCAGCGCAGGCCGCCGCCGGCACCGGCGATCAGGCTGATACCCGCGACCACGTACGGCAGGTAGCCGGGCATCGTCGCGATCAGCCGGGACAGCAGCCAGCTGGGGTGACCGCGAGTGTCCCGCAGCGTGGTGCGGGCGGAGGCGGCGAAGAACGCGGTCAGTGCCAGCCCGCAGACCAGCAGCTCGATGCCGAGCGCGGTGCTGCTCTGTGGCGCGAGCCCGAACAAGCTCACCACGACCGCGCCGAGCAGCAGCAGCACGGCCTGCAGCGCGCGTTCTGGCATCCCGCGGTGCTCGAGGATCTGCCGGATGTTGATGGAGACGGCGACGAACACCAGACCGGCCAGCGCCGCCGCCGCGCCGGCGCTGGCCACGAACAGGTCGTGCCACTGCTCCGCGTCGTACGCCGTCACGCCGCGGAGGATGGCACGGCGGGCCGCCCGCGCGGTCGTGACACCTCGACAAGGGCGCGCACGCGGCGTGAGCCGTGTGGACGCCGTTGGGTTGGCGGACGAGAACCTTGACCTTGCCGGAAGCTAACCGCAAGATCCGCGCTGGTGATCCGGCCCGCGGCAGGAGCAGGCTGGAGGTGGCGCCGCCGAGACAGGAGGAGGTGGCGGCGATGAGCGCTGTGAACTGCCCGATGTGCGAGCTGCGGTTCCCGTCCCGGAACGAGCGGGACTGGCACCTGCGCAACGAACACGAGCACATGCACGTACACAAGCCGGCCGACAACCGGACGGAGGTCTGGTGGCGGCACGCGTCCCGGAACGGTCAGCAGAAGCCGCCGCCCCAGGCCGACTGAGCCGGCTTCCGGCGGTCCGCGGCCGGACCGGTCAGGGTGTGCCGTCCGGCGCCGGGTCCCGGCCAGGCCGTCCGTGGCGGGCCGGAGCCAGGTCATCACGGGCGCTGTGCTCCGGCCGGACCGGGCGAAACGCTCGGCCCGCCCGTACGGGCCTCAGCGCGCCCCGGACCGGACCGGCGGGCCGGGTGCTGGTTCGGCTGGCCGGTGGCCGGTCAGCAGCGGGGAGTGGGACAGCACGGTCACGCCCGCGACGACCAGCGCGGCCCCGATCGCCAGCCCGCCCAGCCGGACCGGGTCGCCGGGCAGCGGTTCGGCGAAGGCGACGATCGCGATCGCGGTGCCGACCACCGGGTTGGCGACGATCATCGCGGTCGCCGCGACCGGCAGCCGGCCGGACGCGAACGCCACCTGCTGCAGCAGCACGCCGAGCACGCTGACGACGGCCAGCGCGTACCCGGGCCAGTCGGTCGCGGTCGCGGCCACGCCGCGGGAGACCAGGTCGTCCGAGGTCAGCTTGACCAGCGAGGCGCTGGCGGCGAACGACGCCCCGGCCGCGCAGGCCAGCAGCGTCGCCCGCACCGGCCCGTTGCGCAGGCCGGCCAGCACGCTCAGCCCGACCACGGCCGACAGCAGCAGCAGCAAGATGAACAGGAACCGGTCGCGGTGCGCGGAGTCGGCCCCGTGCACCGCGCCGCGCGCCACGAGGAACAGGATGAGCCCGGCGACGATGAACCCGCCGCCGAGCCAGTCCCTGGCCTTCGGGTTCCACGGCCGGCCAAGCGTGGACAGCGGCAGCGTGAACAGCAGGCTGGTGACCTGCAGCGCCTGCACCACGGACACCGAGCCGAGGTGCAGCGCCACCGCCTGTACGAAGTAGGCGCTGGTGCCGACCGCCCAGCCGAAGAACCAGAGCCGGTCGTGGGTCAGCCGGCGCAGCGTGCCCACGGCGGACCGGCCGGCCGCGGCCAGCCGCCGGGATGCGCCCAGCCCGTAGTCCTGCGGCCCGTCCGTCACCGTCCGCCGCGCCGCCCGCTGCTCCAGGAAGTCGGACAGGGCGTAGAAGAACGCCGCGATCAGCGACAGCGGGATGACGATCGCCAGCACTCGATCAGCCCTCCGGGCCCGGCCGACTCAGCACGCGTCCACCAGCTGCGTCTCGCCCCCGGAGAGCACCCCGGCCAGCGAGCGGACCGAGGACGGCCAGGTCCAGGCATCGGCGACCCAGAGCCGCCCGGCCCGGCCCATCGCCCTGGCCCGGTCCTGGTCGAGCAGCAGCTCGACCAGCGCGGCGGACAGCTCGGCCGGCTCCTCGGCCCGGACCAGCAGGCCGGTCCGGCCGTCCCGGACGGCGTCGCCGGTGCCGCCCGACCGGCCGACGACGACCGGCAGCCCGGCTGCGGACGCCTCCAGGATCGCCAGCCCGAGTCCCTCGGTCTGCAGGCCGCCGCGGTCGTCCCGGCACGGCAGCACGAACACGTCCGCGCCGGCCAGCGCGGCGGCCAGCTCCGGCCGCGGCAGGTAGCCGGTCAGCCGGACCGAGCCGCGCAGCGACGGCGCGGTGGCGGCGCGGGAAAGCCGGTCGAACATGGGGCCGACGCCGACCAGCACCAGCCGGGCGTCCGGGACCGCGGCCAGCACGCGCGGCCACGCCTCCAGCAGGACGTCCTGGCCCTTGCGGCGGACCAGCCGGGAGACGCTGATCACGGTGGGCGGCCCGGGCGAGCGGCCAGGCCGGGACGCCGGGCGGAACAGGTCGACGTCGACGCCGCCGGCCAGCCGGCGCAGGATCTCCGGCCGGTCCAGTACGGGGGCGAGCCGCCGGCCGGTGTGCGGGGTCAGGTATGTCAGCGCGTCCAGCCGGCGGGCGACCCGCCGGATCGCCTCCCGGGTCGGCCGCACCCGCAGCCAGCCCAGCTCCTGTCCGTGCGAGGAGGCGACGACCCGGTCGAGACCGGCCCGGCGCAGCAGCGGGACGTACATGCCGATCGGGGCCAGCGCGGGGATCCAGCCGGTGCTCGCGCCGGCGTCGGCGGCGATCCGGCGCAGGTCGCGGGTGAGCAGGTAGCCCCGCCGGCGGACCACCGGGAACGGCAGCCTCCGGTCGAACGCCCCGGCCGCGCTGTGGTGCGGCGCGACCACGGCCACCCGGTCGGGCGGCAGCCGGCGGACCAGCTCCCAGGTGAAGGTCTGCACACCACCGGGCTCGGGCGGGAAGTGGCCCGTCACGACCACCGTGCGCGGCACGTCCGCGCTCGTCACCAGCCCCGGCACGGGGAAGGTTGTGCCAGCCATCCCGTCTCACACCCGTCTCGCACCCACGCCCCGAGACCATGATCCCACCACCGCCGATCTGCCTCGGCGGGACCGGCGTCCGGGCCTCGTCCGGTCAGGACGTCAGCGGCGGGCGGCTGCCGAGCGGCGGCAGCGGAGCGCGCACGTCGACCGCCGCCGCCGCGAGCAGGTCGGCGATGTCGACCGCGAGCCCGGCCACGGTCGTCGCGGTCAGCTGCCGGGCGTTGTAGTCGATCAGCGCCAGCACGTCCGCGCCCGGCCCGGAGTCGACGACCGTGCAGACCAGCATCTCGCCGCGCCAGGCCGCCGCCGGCACGTCGACCTCGACGTCCTGCGGCAGCACGTCGGTGTCCGCCAGGACGCCCGGGAACCGGGCCCGCGACGGCGGCGGCGCGACGTTGAGCCAGATCTCCGCGGCCCCGACGCCGGCCCGGCGGGCGACCAGCGGCCACGGCGCGTCCTGCCGGGTGCCGGCCGCGACCACGCCGGCCCGGACCCGGTCCAGCAGCTGCGCGAACGTGCCGGCCGCCGGCACCGTCGTACGCACCACCACCGGGTTGGCGACCATGCCGACCAGCCGCCGGTGCTCCGGCCGGCTCCGGCCGGCGACCAGGCTGGCGACCGCGACGTCGCCGGTCGCGGTCCGCTGCGCCAGCACCCCGGACAGCGCGGTGAGCAGGGTGAGGAACATCGTCGTCGGCAGCCGGCGCAGCCGGTCGGCCACCGCCGCCGGCACGACCAGCCGGTAGCGGACGCCGGTGTAGCCGGACACGTCCCGGGGCACTGCGGCGGCCAGGCCGAGCGCGCCGGCGTCGAGCCGGCCGGCCCACCAGTCGAGCTGGCCGTCGTACTCGCCGGCGGCCGCGGCGGCGCGCTGCGCGGTGGCGAAGTCCCGGTACCGCAGCGGCAGCTCGGGCAGCCGCACCGGCCGCCGGGTCACCGCGCCCGCGTACGCCTCGGCGAGCTCGGACCGCAGCAGGCCGCTCGACCAGCCGTCGCAGACCGCGTGGTCGACCGTGACGAGCAGGTAGGTGTCCTGGTCGCCGGCCCGCACGAGCTGGCCGCGCAGCAGCGGGCCGCGGGTGTGGTCGAGCGCCAGCGCGTGCTGGACCCGGACCAGGCGGTCCAGCTCCGTGGCGCGCAGGGTGGCCGACTGCCGGCGCAGGTCGGACACGCCGACGTCCGGTCGCCGCTGCCGGTGCACGACCTGGACCGCCTGCCCGTCCTCGACGGCGTGGGTGGTGCGCAGAGTCTCGTGCCGGCGGACCACGTCGCCCAGCGCGGCCAGCAGCGCGCCGGGGTCGAGCCGGCCGGTGAACCGCCAGAACAGGTGCACGTTCCAGCCCGGGTTGGGATGCCGCAGCTTGCCCGCGGCCATCCACTCCTGCTGGTACGACTGCGGGGCCACCGCGGCCGAGCCGCGCGCCCCGTCCGTGCCGGCGCCGGTCCCCGCGCCGTCCGGGGCGGTGTCCGCCAGACCGGTCACGCCCGTCGCCTCCCGCGGTGGGGGTCGCAGAGATGCCGACCCGTGCTCAAACACCTCACCACGGTTGACACAGGTCGAGCAACGGACAACTCAGCCCGGAGGGTGGGATCACTCCCCGGTGCGGCCGTCGATCCGCTCGCGCAGGATGTCGGCGTGCCCATTGTGCCGGGCGTACTCACCGACCAGCTTCTGCAGGTTCCAGCGGACGCTGAAGCCGTTGCCGCCGACCGGGTCGAGCCCGCCGTGCGCCCGGATCCGCTCGTCGGTGGCCTGCTTCTCCCGCTCCCAGGCGGCCATCGACTCGTCGGCCATCGACGCGTCGGCGTCGATGTCCCACTCCGGGCCGCCGTCGGTGTAGTCGCCCCAGACCCACTCCAGCGGCGCCTTCGGGCCGAGCGCCCAGACGCCGTACGCGCGTTCCATCTCGGTGAGGTGGCGGACCAGTCCGAGCAGCGACAGCGCGGACGGCGGGGCCGACCGGGTCGCCAGCTGATCCGGGTCGAGGTCCTCGCAGTTGGCCTCGAGCGCGTTGCGGTGGAAGGCCAGCCAGCCGAGCAGGATGCTGCGCTCGTCCCCGTCGGCGGGCTCGGACACGCGGTGCAGGGTCATGCCGACGGAGCATGGCACGGACCAGCGGGGTCAGCTCGCGCCGGGCTCGGGCGCCGGCCACGGCGCGGCGGCGATCCGGTCGAGCGTGGTCGGCCGGCCGTAGTGCCAGCCCTGCGCGGTGTCCGCGCCGAACTCGCGCAGGCAGCGGGCCTGCGCCGCGGTCTCCACCGCCTCCGCGGTGACGGTCAGGTCGAGGCCGTGCGCGAGCTGGACGAGCATGCTGACCAGGTGCAGGTCTGCCGGGTCGGCGCTGGCCGGGTCGCGCAGGTTGGCCAGGAACTCGCCGGCCAGCTTGAGCTCGTGCACCGGCAGCCGGCGCAGGTAGGCGAGGTTGGAGTAGCCGGTGCCGAAGTCGTCGATCGCGATGCGGACGCCGAGCTCGGCCAGCTTGCGCAGCACCGCCGGCGGGCCGGCCGGGTCGGCGGTCATCACTGCGTGCTCGGTGACCTCAAGCTGGAGCCGGTCCGGCGGCAGGCCGCTGTCCGCGAGCGCCCGGGTCACGTCCTCGACCAGCCCGGGATGCTGCAGCTGGCGGACCGCGATGTTGACGCTGAGCAGCAGCCCCGGCAGCGCGTCCCGGTATGCCGCGGCGGTGCGGCAGGCCTCGGCCAGGATCCACCGGCCCAGTGGCAGGATCGCGCCGGTCTGCTCGGCCAGCGCGATGAACCGGTCCGGGCTGAGCGTGCCGAACCGCGGGTGCTGCCAGCGCAGCAGCGCCTCGACCCCGTGCAGCTGGCCGTCCGCCAGCCGGACCAGCGGCTGGTAGAGCACGGTGAACTCGCCACGGTCGAGCGCCCCGGGCAGCGTCGCGGCCAGCGTGTAGAGGGTGAGCTGGGTGGCGTTGCGGTCCGGGTCGTGGAAGACCACCCGGCCGCTGCCCTCGGCCTTGGCCTGCTGCAGCGTGATGTCCGCGGCCCGGATCAGGTCGGCCGGGCTGGAGTGCCCGGCCGGCGCGTCGACCGCGCCGATGCTCGCGGTCACCGCCAGCTGGTAGCCGTCGATCGTGACCGGCACGGCGACCGCGTCGAGCACCGCCCGGGCCAGCTGGTCCAGCTCGTCCGGCTCGGTGTGCCGGGTCAGCACGACGAACTCGTCCCCGCCCAGCCGGGCCACCAGCGCGCTGGTCCCCGACCCGGCGACCGCGCCGGTGAGCCGGTCGGCGACCGCGGTGAGCAGCCGGTCGCCGACGGTGTGGCCGAGCGAGTCGTTGATCACCTTGAAGCTGTCCAGGTCGAGCAGGCACAGCCCGACCCGCGCGCCCGGGGTCGGGTCGGCCAGCGCGTGCGCCAGCCGGCTGAGGAACAGCGAGCGGTTGGCCAGGTCGGTGAGCGGGTCGTGGGTCGCCTCGTACGCCAGCCGTTCGGTCAGCCGGTGCCGGTCGGTGACATCCTCGATGATCGCGGCCTGGAACCGCGGGTCGCCGTCCGGGCCGCGGATCAGCGAGACGGTCAGCTGGGTCCAGATCGTCGCCCCGTCCGCGCGGAAGAACCGCTTCTCGGCCCGGAACGACTCGCGCCGACCCTCGACCAGCTCGCGGTAGTCGTCCCAGACCGACGCCGCGTCGTCCGGGTGCAGGAACTCGGCCACCGTCCGCTTGCGGAACTCCGCCAGCGGGTAGCCGAGCATGTCCATCAGGGCCGGGTTGACGTCGAGGATGTTGCCGGCGACGTCGCCGATGCCGATCCCGACGGCGGCGTCGGTGAACACCGCGCGGAACCGCGCCTCGCTGGCCTGCAGCGCCGCCCTGGCCCGGTCACGCGCGTGCAGCGCGGCGAGCCGGATCTGCTCCTGCTCGGACAGCACGACCCCGAGCAGCGCCCGGGTGTAGCCGGCGGCGACCGCGCCGGGCAGCGTCGGCAGCCGCGCGTCCTCGGCCGTGCCGACCACCTGCCGGCCGATCAGGGCGACGGTCCGGTCCATCGCGGCCGAGTCGGTGAAGTGCGCGTCGACCAGGGCCTGGCCGACCTGCTCGCCGGTGGC
>DATBFW010000138.1:0-19635 GCA_036558285.1 Mycobacteriales bacterium
GCACCAGTGGCCACGTGCACCGCTCGGTGAAGGCCGAGATCCGACACAACCTGCTGACCCGGCTGAGGTCGGGCGAGTCCCGTTTTCCCGGCATCGTCGGGTTCGATGACACGGTGCTGCCCCATCTGGAGCGCGCCCTGATCGCCGGCCACGACCTGGTCCTGCTGGGCGAGCGCGGCCAGGGCAAGACCCGGCTGATCCGCACCCTGGTCGGGCTGCTGGACGAGTGGACCCCCGTCGTCGCCGGCTGTGAGATCAACGATCACCCGTACGCGCCGGTGTGCGTCCGCTGCCGCAGGCTGGCCGAGGAACTGGGCGACGCCCTGCCGGTGGCCTGGAAGCACCGGGACGAGAGATACGGCGAGAAGCTGGCCACCCCGGACACCAGCGTCGGCGACCTGATCGGCGACGTGGACCCGATCAAGGTGGCCGAGGGCCGCACGCTCGGCGACCCGGAGACCGTGCACTACGGGCTGGTCCTGCGCACCAACCGCGGCATCTTCTCCGTCAACGAGCTGCCCGACCTGGCCGAGCGGATCCAGGTCGCGCTGCTCAACGTGCTGGAGGAGCGGGACGTCCAGGTGCGTGGCTACCAGCTTCGGCTGCCGCTGGACATCCTGCTGATCGCCAGCGCCAACCCGGAGGACTACACCTCGCGCGGCCGGATCATCACCCCGCTCAAGGACCGGTTCGGTGCCGAGGTGCGCACCCACTACCCGCTCGACCTCGCCGACGAGCTGGAACTGGTCCGGCAGGAGGCCGCGCTGGTCTGGGACCTCGACGGCACCCACCCGGCACCGGTCGTACCCGACCACGTGCTCGAGGTCGTCGCCCGGTTCACCCGGGCGGTCCGGGACGCGCCGCAGGTCGACCAGCGCTCCGGCGTCTCGGCCCGGTTCGCGATCGCGTCGGTGGAGACGGTGGCCGCCTCGGCGGTACGGCGGGCCGCGGTGACCGGCGAGCAGCTCGCCGTCGCCCGGGTCTGCGACCTGCCGGCGGTGGTGCCGGCCTCCCGGGGCAAGGTCGAGTTCGAGGACGCCGACGAAGGCCGGGAGACCGAGGTGCTCGAGCACCTGCTGCGCCGGGCCACCGCGGACACCTTCCGGGCCCGGCTGGCCGGCCAGGACCTGTCCGCGCTGCAGTCGAAGTTCGACGAAGGGCTGTCGGTGGAGACCGGCGACCTGGTGCCGGCGGACGAGCTGCTGCGCCAGGTCGGCACCTTCCCCACCCTGGCCGCGCTGCTGTCCCGGCTGGAGCCGGCCTCCGGTCCGGAGGGCTCGTCGGCCGTGGGGCTCGCCGCCGCCGCGGTCGAGTTCGCGCTGGAGGGGCTGCATCTGCTGCGCCGGCTGGCGAAGGACGACATCGGCGGCGGCCGCACGGTCTACGGAGGCTGATCATGGCCCGATCCGGCTTCCGGTACGGCGCCTGGCACGGCGGGCCCGACCCGCTGGAGGCGCCGTTCGACGTACGCCGGGCCCTGGACGAGATCGGCGACGACGTGCTGGCCGGGGCCTCCCCCGGCGAGGCGCTGCGCCGGCTGCTCCAGCAGGGTACTGGTGACCCAGCCGGCCTGCGCGGGCTGGACGAGCTGCGCCGCAAGGTGCGCCGCCAGGCCAGGCAGGCGCGCCGGCGCGGCCGGCTGGACGGCACGCTGGAGCAGGTGCGCGAGCTGCTGGACCGGGCGCTGGCGGCCGAGCGGCGGGAGCTGTTCCCCGACCCGGACGACTCGGCCCGGTTCGCCGAGGCGCAGCTGGACGCGCTGCCGGACGACCCGGCCCGGGCGGTCCGCGAGCTGTCGGACTACCCGTGGCGCTCGGACGAGGCCAGGCAGGCGTACGAGGAGATCAAGGACCTGCTGCGGCGGGAGGTGCTGGACAGCCAGTTCCGCGGGATGCGGGACGCGCTGCGCGGCGCCAGCGCCGAGGACATGGCCCGGATCCGGGAGATGATCTCCGCGCTCAACGACATGCTCGAGGCCGATGCGCGCGGCGAGCACACCCAGGATCAGTTCGACCGGTTCATGGCCGAGTACGGGGAGTTCTTCCCGGAGAACCCGGCCGATCTGGCCGAGCTGGTCGACACGCTGGCCCGCCGGGCGGCGGCCCAGCAGCGGCTGCTGGACAGCCTGTCCGACGAGCAGCGGCAGGAACTCGCCGACCTGATGGCCGGTGCGATGGGCGACGCCGGGCTGGCCGGCGAGCTGGAACGGCTGCAGCAGGGGCTGCGGGCGGCCCGGCCGGACCTGCGCTGGGGCGGCCGGGAGCGGATGGACGGCGACCGCCCGCTCGGGCTCGGCGACGCGACCGGAGCGCTGCAGGAGATCGCCGACCTGGAAGAGCTCGACGCCATGCTCGACCAGGACTACCCGGGCGCGTCGCTGGACGACATCGACCCCGAGCTGGTGGAGCGGGCGCTCGGCCGGCAGGCGGTCGACGACGTGGAGGCGCTGCGCCGGATCGAGCGGGAGCTGCAGCGGCAGGGTTACCTCAACCGCAGCGGCGGGCAGCTGGAGCTGACGGCGCGGGCGGTGCGGCGGTTGGGGACGACAGCGCTGCGTCGGGTGTTCTCGGTGCTCGACTCCGGCGGCCGTGGCACGCACGACGTCCGGGATGCGGGCGCCGCTGGCGAGCCGACCGGCTCCTCGCGCGGCTGGGAGTACGGCGACGAGCAGCCGCTGGAGGTCGTCCGGACCGT
This sequence comes from Mycobacteriales bacterium, assembly GCA_036558285.1. GTDB lineage: Bacteria > Actinomycetota > Actinomycetes > Mycobacteriales > CADCTP01 > CADCTP01. The sequence continues at coordinate 2,695 of DATBFW010000138.1, forward strand.
GCGCAACGCGGTGCTGCGGGCCGGGCCCGGGCCGGTCACGCTCGCGGTCGAGGACTTCGAGGTGATCGAGACGGAGCGGCGCACCTCCGCGACCGTCGCGCTGCTGGTCGACCTGTCGTACTCGATGGCGCTGCGCGGGACCTGGGGCGCGGCCAAGTCGACCGCGCTGGCGCTGCACTCGCTGGTCACCACGACGTACCCGCAGGACAAGATCGAGATCATCGGGTTCTCCAACTACGCCAGGGTGATCTCGCCGACCGAGCTGGCCGGGTTGTCCTGGGACATGGTGCAGGGCACGAACCTGCAGCACGCGCTGATGCTGGCCCGCCGGCACCTCGACCGCTACCGGGACGGCGAGCCGGTGATCATGGTCGTCACCGACGGCGAGCCGACCGCGCACCTGTCCCGGGACGGCCACCCGGAGTTCGCCTGGCCACCGCTGCCGGAGACGCTCGCGGTCACGCTGGCCGAGGTCGAGCGGTGCACCCGGCGCGGGGCGACGATCAACGTGTTCATGCTCGACGAGGAGCCGGCGCTGGTCCGGTTCGTCGAGGAGCTGGCCCGGCGCAACGGCGGCCGGGTCTTCTCCCCGCGGCCCGAGCGGCTCGGCGAGTACGTCGTCAGCGACTACCTCCGCGCCCGCCGCGGCCGCCGCACCCGCCGGGCCGGCTGACCGTTCCGACCGGCGCAGTCGTCCCCACCCGCCGGGCCGACTGACCGTTCCGACCGGCGCAGTCGTCCCCACCCGCCGGGCCGGCTGACCGTTCCGGCCGGCGCGCGGGCGCCGACACCCAGCGCGCCGCGGCCGCCGTGATCACGGCGGCCGCGGGCTGGTGCGGTCAGATGGCGGTCAGCGAGGTGATCGAGTAGAGCCGGAGCCCGGACCGGATCAGCAGCGTGCCCTTGCCGTTCGCGGTGACCATCGTGTCGAGGGTGGTGCCCTGCGCGGACACGGTCTGCCCGACGAAGGACTGGCTGCCCTTGTTGCCGCGGGCGTAGAAGACGCCGTTGGCCGCCGTCCAGCCCACGAACTGCGAGCCGGAGGTCGAGCCGACCCGCGGCCGGTCGCCAGGGGTGAGGAACACGTGGCTGGTCCACGCGCCGGTGGTGTTCTCCGACTCGACGATCCGGCCGTCCCGGACGAACGCCAGGAACGTGAACCCGCCGATCCGCTTCACGTCCGCGGTGCGGTTGTCCGTGCCGGCGGAGCTGAAGACCCGGCTGGACCACGCGGTGTTCGCATTCGTGGCCACCCAGAGGTCGGCCGGTCCGGGCTGCTGCGGCGCGGTCTGCCGGGTCCAGGCGAGCACGGCCCCGTTGCCGTCCAGGCTGATCGAGGGCTCGGTGTTGTCGACGTCCGACCCGGTGAAGGTGATCTGCTGGTGGTCGGCGGCCGTCCCGTACGTCTTCGCCTGGAACAGCTGCTGCGGCGCGAACTCACCGCCCGGGCCCACCTGCTCGGTCCACACCGCCCACCAGCGACCGCCCTCGGCGCCGATGTCCGCGGTCGGCGTCACGACCTGGTGGCCCGCCGCGGTCGACAGCACCCGGGTCGGGAAGAACGTCCCGGCGTGCGAGCGCTTGGTGACCCCGATCCCGCTCGCGTGACCGGCCGCGTCGGTCATCAGGTAGACGAGATAGGTCGCGGTCTCGTCCGCGTCCACGCCGAGCACGACCCCGCGGTACGGCGACAGCTGCCGGGTGTAGCCCTGGGTGCCGCCCTGGAAGTAGTAGATCGACCGCGAGCAGGCGCTGAACCCGGCGAACCCGCGGATCGTGCTGGCGCCGAAGGCGGCGTCGGCGCTGCCCGGTGTGGTCGCGCACGGCGGCGCGACGACGGTCACCGGTGGGCTGAAGCCGTCGGCCGCGAAGGCCGACGACGGTAAGGCCACCACCGCCAGGCTGGCGGCGGCGATGGCGATGGCGAGACGACGGAACATGGTGGCCCCCTCCTCGGGATTGGGTACCCGACCCCCTGTATTGATCGAAGGACGCGCAACCTCCCGCCGCGGTTGCCATGGCGCCCGTTCGGGCACCGGTGCTGACCCTCCGGGCAGGTGCTGCGCCCCTCGCTGCCCGGCCGTCCCGGGCCAGGACACCCGGTCTAGGCTGGCGCGACGTGCGGGCGGTTCTGGTCATCCATGTCGTGTTGGCGATCTTCCTGATCGGGCCGCTGGTGGCGGCGGCGAACCAGGTCGCGCGGGAGCTGCGGAGCGGCTCGGCCGGGACGGTCCGGCTGCTGAGCCGGACCGTGACGATCTACGGCTGGGCCTCGCTGCTTGTGGGGATCGTCGGGTTCGGCCTGGTCCGGGACCGGTTCTCGTTCTCCGACGGGTGGCTGATCGCCTCGATCATCCTGTTCGTCGTGGCCAGCGTGCTGGTGCTGGCCCTGCTCGTGCCGATGCTCCGCCGCGCGAGCGCCAGCCCGGGAAGCGACACGGCCGCCGGCGACACGGCGGCCGGCGAGACGACGGCCGGCGAGACGGCAGCCCTGGCCCCGCGCGCCGCCGCGCTGGCCGGCGTCGCCAGCCTCTGCTACGTCGCCATCGCCGTCCTCATGACCTGGAAACCCGGCGGCTGAACCTTCGGCACCCCTCGGCGCATTCTCAGGCATGAGGCACGCTGCCGGGTAACCCTCTCGGGGACACTGCTGACGCTGACGAGCTGAGGCCGCGTGCTTGCGGCGGGATCCCCTGGCAGACTGGAGGCGTGCCCGTACGTTCCGCACGGACCCGCCGTCCCCGGCTGCTGCCGGCAGCGCTGCTTGCATCCGCGCTCGTGGTGGGGACCGGCGGAGGGGTGCTGCTCGCCACGACGGGGTCGGCCCCGTCGACCACGGACGCCTGCGCGGACGGCAGCGAGTACGTGACGGTCCGGCCGGTGGTCGACAACGACGCCTGGAAGCCGGCGATGCCCGCCGGTCCCAGCCTCGCCGGCTGCCTCAACTCGGCCAAGCTCGACAAGGCCGCGTCCGACCCGGCCGCCAAGCGCGGCTGACCTACCCGGCCAAGCACGGCTGACCCGCGCCGCCCTGCGCGGCTGACCCGGGTCAGCTGATCCTCGGCAGCGCCTGGTCGGTCGCCAGCACCGTACGGAACGGGTCGCCGCGTTCGGCCAGCCGCTGCGGCACGTCCGCAATCGTCACGTTGTCGGGGCGCAGGCCGGGGTCGTCGAGCTCGTCCCAGTCGATCGGCGCCGACACCGGCGCGTGCGGCGCCGGCCGCGGGCTGTACGGCGCGACCAGCGTCTTGTTGATCGCGTTCTGGGTGTAGTCCAGCCGGGCCTGGCCGCCCCGGTCGCGCACCGTCCACTGCCAGCTGACCAGCTCCGGCACCACGCCACCGACCGCCCGGGACAGCTGCTCGACCCATGCCCTGGTCTCCGCGAACGACGGGCCGCGGGCGATCGGGATCCAGATCTGGATGCCACGCCGTCCGGTCAGCTTCGGCTGGGCCCGCACGCCGAGATGGTCCAGCGCCGCGCGGTGCAGCCGGGCCAGCGTGAGGATGTCCTCGAACGAGGTCGACGGTCCGGGGTCGAGGTCGATCAGCGCGTACGTCGGCTGGTGCGGCGCGTCGGTCTTCGAGGTCCAGGCGTGCCACTCCAGCGCGCCGAAGTTCGCCGCCCAGACCAGCGCCGCCGGCTCGTCCACGACCAGGTAGGTGGTGGTGTCGCCGTCCTTGGCGTCCGGGTTGTCCCAGCGCGGCACCCAGTCCGGCGCGTGGTCGGGCAGTTGCTTCTGCCAGAAGCCGTTCGTGTCGGCGCCGCCCGGGAAGCGGTGCATGTTCAACGCCCGGCCGGCCAGGTAGGGCAGCACGGTCGGGGCGATGCAGGCCGCGTACCGGACCAGGTCCCGCTTGGTGACCCCACCCGGGAAGATCTCCTTGTTCAGGTTGGACAGTCGCAGCGAGCGGCCGAAGACCGGCCAGGTGCCGCCGCTGCCCAGTGCGTCCAGCGCGGCGAGCTCGTCCTCGCTCGGAGGATCGACCACCGGCGCCTTGAGCGGCACCGAGGCCCGCGCGGCCGGCAGGTCGGAGCGCCACAGCCGGTCCGGATCGGCCTTCACCTCGTCGTTCGTCCGTCCACTGAGGACGGACCGGGGATGGTCCTCGGGATCCCAACCGGGCACCGCGTGCTCGTCCCGCTTGTGCAGCAGCAGCCACTGCTCCTTCGCCGCCGGCTCGCGGTCGCGGCGGACCAGCACCAGCCGGCCGCTCAGCTTCTGCCCGTGCACCTCGGCGTGCAGCTCGCCGGCGGCGACCGCGGCGACCGGGTCGTCGGTCTTCACCGGCTCCCAGGTACCGATGTCCCACACGATCACGTCACCGCCGCCGTACTGGCCGGCCGGGATGACGCCCTCGAAGTCCAGGTACTCGATCGGGTGGTCCTCGACGTGCACCGCGTTGCGCCGGACCGCCGCGTCCAGCGTCGGGCCGCGCGGCACCGCCCAGCTCGCCAGCACCCCGTCCATCTCGAAACGCAGGTCGTAGTGCAGCCGGCTGGCCCGGTGCCGCTGCACGACGAACCGCAGCGGCCCCGGACCGGGCGGCTGGCCGCCGGCCGGCTCCGGCGTGCGGTCGAAGTCCCGCTTCCGCCGGTACGTCCCGAGCCGCTCGGTGCCCACGGTCTGCGCGTTCCCGACCGGGCGCGTCCTCACACCCCGCAGGTCAGCCCAGCGCCCGGATCAGGTCCGCCAGCAGGTCGTCGACCGACTCGATCCCGACCGACAGCCGGACCAGGTCGACCGGCACCTCGAGCGGCGAGCCGATCGCCGACGCGTGCGTCATCCGGGCCGGGTGCTCGATCAGCGACTCGACGCCGCCGAGCGACTCGCCCAGGGTGAACACCCTGGTCCGCTCGCACACCCGCAGCGCCGCCTGCTCGCCGCCGACCAGGGTGAACGAGACCATCCCGCCGAACCCGCGCATCTGCTTGGCCGCCACCTCGTGCCCGGGGTGGCTCGGCAGCCCGGGGTAGTACACCGACGCCACCGCCGGGTGCGCGGCGAGCATCTCCGCGATCCGCAGCGCGTTGGCGCTGTGCCGGTCCATCCGCACGCCGAGCGTCTTCACCCCGCGCAGCACCAGCCAGCAGTCGAACGGCCCCGGCACCGCGCCCATCGCGTTCTGGTGGAACCTCAGCTGCTCGGCCAGCTCGCCGTCGGCGAGCACCAGCGCGCCGCCGACCACGTCCGAGTGGCCGCCGAGGTACTTGGTGGTCGAGTGCACGACCACGTCGGCGCCGAGCGCCAGCGGCTGCTGCAGGTACGGCGAGGCGAACGTGTTGTCGACGACGAGCAGCGCCTCGCGGTCGTGCGCGAGCTGGCCGAGCGCGGCCAGGTCGGAGATGCCGAGCAGCGGGTTGGATGGCGTCTCGCACCACAGCACCTTGGTCGCCGGGGCGAACGCGGCCCGCACCGCGTCCAGGTCACCGAGGTGCACCGCGGTGTGCTCGACACCCCAGCCGGCCAGCACCTTGGCGATCAGCCGGAAGCTGCCGCCGTACGCGTCGTCGGGCAGCACGACGTGGTCGCCGGGCCGGAGCACGGTGCGCAGCAGCGTGTCCTCGGCGGCCAGCCCGGAGGCGAACGCCAGCCCGTGCGCGCCACCCTCCAGCGCGGCCAGGCACTCCTCGAGCGCGGTCCGGGTCGGGTTCGCCGAGCGGCTGTACTCGTACCCGCCGCGCAGCCCGCCGACCCCGTCCTGCTTGTACGTCGAGGTCTGGTGGATCGGCACGACGACCGACCCGGTGCTCGGGTCGGGCTCCTGCCCCGCGTGGATCGCCAGCGTCTCGAACCCGTACCGCTCATCCATCCGCGCGAGGCTACGCCGCTCACCGATACCCGGACGCCTGCAGGGTGAACAGCTCGGCATACCGCCCGCCGGCGGCCATCAACTCGTCGTGGCTGCCCTGCTCGACCAGCCGTCCTTCGTGCAGGACATAGATCCGGTCGACGTGCCGGACGTTCGCGAGCCGGTGGCTGACCAGCACCGTGGTCCGGTCCCCGCCGCGCGAGCGCAGCTGCCGGAAGAGCGCGTACTCGGCCCGGGCGTCCAGAGCAGCCGACGGCTCGTCGCAGATCAGCAGCGGCGCATCCCGGTACGCCGCCCTGGCCGCAGCCAGTCGCTGCCACTGCCCGCCGGAGAGCTCGTGGCCGCCGACGAACCGCCGATCGAGCAGCGTGTCGTAGCCGCGGTCGAGGGCCTGGATCATCGGGTCCGCGCCGACGGCGGTGGCAGCGTCCTGAGCGAGCCGGCCGCTCGGGTCGGCCTGCTCGACATCGCCGACCTGGACGTTCTCCCGGGCGGTGAACGGCCAGCGGAGCACCTCCTGGCCGACCACCGCGATGTGCCGACGTAGCTCGTCCCGAGGCAGCTCACCGACCGGGATGCCATCCCAGCGCACCGTGCCGGTGTCCGGCGACCAGAGCATCGCCAGCAGCCGAGCGACGCTGGTCTTGCCCGAGCCGTTCTCGCCGACCAGCGCGACGGTGTCGCCTGCCCGGAGAGTCAGGCTGAGCCCGTCCACCGCCGGCCGGGCGGTGCCCGGATAGCGCAGCCGGACCCGGTCGAGGCTCAGCTGCCGGAACGGTCCGGGCGCCGGGCGGGCCGCCGCCGCCGGCAGCCGGTCCGCCGCCCGGGTGACGAAGTCGGTGTAGTCGGCGAAGTAGAGCGCCTCCTCGTACAGCGTGTTGACCGCCAGCACGGCCAGCTGCAGCGACTGCCGGACGGTCTGCAGCGCTACCACCGCGGACGCCGCTGCCGCCAACGGCACCCGCCCGGTGGCGATCAGCCAGCCCAGCACGACCCAGACCACGGCGCCGGCGACCCCGGACAGCGCCGCGCCGACCGCCCGGGACACCGTCTGACCGCTGACGACCTCGAGGTCGGCCGCGGTCTCCGCGGCCATCACCGCCTCGTACTGGCCGAGCAGGAACGATCGCATTCCGTACGCGCGCAACTCGGCGGCGGTCTGCCGCTCGGCCATCAGCTCTTCCAGCACCCACAGCCGCCGCCGGCGGGCGATCCGGCGGAACAGGCTTGCGTACTGGATCCGGGCGGAGCGCACCGAGGCCCAGCCGAGCGGTGCGGCCGCGACCACCATCAGTGGGACGAGGACCGGATGTACGACGAACAGAGCCACCGCCGCGGCGACGACGCCGACCAGCGCTGACAGCAGGTCGACGCCTTCCCGGACCAGTGCGGCCGCCGCGGCCGTGCCCCGCTCGCTGGCTCGCTGCATCTCGTCCGCGAAGCCGGGGTCGTCGAACGCGGCCGCCTCGACGGTCGTGGTCAGCTGGACGAACCGGACCTCTGCCGCAGCCAGCACCTGCGGCTGAAGCCGGGCCTGGGCCCAGCCCGCGGCGGTGCTCAGCGCCGAGCGCAGGGCGAGCGCCGCGCCCACCGCCAGCAGCGACGGCAGCGCTGCCCGGACCCGCTCCGCGGTCGGGCCGGCGGACAGCAGCGCAGCCGCGACGTCGGTGGTGGCCAGCACGCCGACGGCGGTGAACACGCCACCGGTCAGGGTGAGCACGACCGCGAGCACGGTGTCCCGCCGGGACGCGCGCCAGCCCAGCCGCGCCGCCTCGGCCAGCAGTGCCGGCAGTCGGCGCAGCACGGCCAGGAACGAGGTGCCGGTCAGCGCGTACTCATGCGCCAGCCAGGTCGGGGTGCTCAGCGGCGCGGTGGCCGACTGGACCGGCTCCGCCGCTTCCGGCACGGCAGGCTCAGTCGGTGTAGAGGGACTCGATGACGGGGGCGTAGGCGGAGAGGATGCCGCGCCGCTTGAGCTTCATCGTCGCGGTGAGCTGCGGCGAGTCGGGCAGCCATTCGTCCGGCAGGATCGCGATCTTCTTGATGCCCTCGACCTGGGAGACCCGGTCGTTGATCTCGGCTACGCCGCGTTCCAGCTCGGCCCTGACCTCGGCGGTGGCGGCCAGCTCGGCCAGCCCGGTGGGCAGGCCCTGCCGGGCCGCCCAGCCCGGCGCGACCTCGGGGTCGAGGACGAGCAGCGCGACCAGGTAGCGCCGACCGTCGCCGACCACGCACGCCTGGCCGACCAGCGGCAGCGACTTGAGCAGCGCCTCCAGGTTCGCCGGCGAGATGTTCTTGCCGCCGGCGGTGATGATCAGCTCCTTCTTGCGGTCGACGATCGACAGGTAGCCGTCGTCGTCGAGCCGGCCGATGTCGCCGGTGTGCAGCCAGCCGTCGGCGTCGAAGGTCTCCGCGCTGCGTTCCGGGTCGTCCAGGTAGCCGGGCGACACGATCGCGCCGCGTGCGAGCACCTCGCCGTCCTCGGCGATGCGGACCTCGACCCCGGGCAGCGCCTTACCCACGGTGCCCGGCTTCACCCGGTACGGCTCCCAGGTCATCGCGCCGGTGTTCTCGCTCATCCCGTACACCTCGGAGAACGGGAGGCCGATCGACCGCAGGAAGTGCATGACGTCGACCGGCAGCGGGGCGGCGCCGGAGAAGCAGTAGTAGAGCTGGTCGAGCCCGACCTTGGCGCGGATCGGCGCGAACACGGCCGCGTCCAGCTGCTCCCAGGCGGCGGCCAGCTCCGGCGGCAGCGGCCGGTCCGCCGCCCGCAGCTCGGCGACCTGCCGGCCGACCGCCCTTGCCTGCTCGAACCCGGCCACCTGCTCCGGGCCGCCCGCCGCGACCGCGGCCTCGATGCCGGCCTTGAGCTTCTCGAACACCCGCGGCGGACCGAACAGGTCGGTCGGCCGGACCTGGACCAGGTACGCGACCAGGGTGCTCTGGTCCGGGCAGCAGGTGACCGTGGTGCGTTGCCACAGCCAGCCGTAGTGGCTCACCATCCGCTCGGCGATGTGCGCCATCGGCAGGTACGAGACCGTGCGCCGGTCCGGCGTCGACCCGACCATCGCCATGTAGCCGACGCACTCCGCCCGGACGTTGGCGTTGGTGAGCATCACACCCTTGGGCGCGCCGGTCGTGCCGGAGGTGTAGATGATCGTGGCCAGATCCTCGGGCCCGATCGCTGCGACCGTTGCGGCGAGGTCGACCGGTTCGTCCGCGTACAGGTCGGCCAGCAGGTGCACGTCGGCCGGGCGCAGGCCGTCCGGGTCGTCGACGACGACGATCGCGCGCAGTTCCGGCAGCTCGTCGCGGACCTTGAGCAGCCGCTCCAGGAACTCGATGTCCTCGACCACCGCGATCCGGGACCGGCTGTGCCCGGCCAGCTGGGCGACCTGCTCGGGCGCCGAGGAGTTGTAGATCGACAGCGGTGTGCCGCCGGCGAGCACGGCGCCGAGGTCGGCGACGTGGAACTCCGGCCGGTTACGCAGGAACAGCAGCAGCCGCTCGCCGCGGCCGAGTCCGAGCCGGCTGAAGGCGGCTGCCAGCCGGGCCGACCGGTCCCCGACCTCGGCCCAGGTCCACTCCTCCAGGCCGGTCCCGTCCGGGCGCACCCGCCGAAGGGCGACCTGGTCGCCGTTCTCGGCGACGTTGCGCCGCAGCCAGTCCGCAACGGTCGGGCCCGCATCCATCTCAGTCACGCCAACCCCTCCCTGTAACCGGCGTTCACAAGTTATCCGGGGCAGGTGGGTCAGCGGGAGAGGTGGGTGAGCAGGTCCTGCCGGGTGAGCACCCCGGCCGGCTTGCCGTCGGCCAGCACGACCGCGGCGTCGGCCTTCTCCAGCGCGGTGACCGCCGCGTCCACCGGCTCGCCTGCGCCGACCACGGGCAGCGGCGGGGACATGTGCGGCTCCAGCGGGTCGGCCAGCCGGGCGTGCCCGGTGAACAGCAGCTCGAGCAGGTCGCGCTCCACCACCGAGCCGACCACCTCGGCGATCGCCACCGGCGGCTCGGCCTTGACCACCGGCATCTGGGACACGTGGTATTCGCGCAGGATGTCGATGGCCTCGCGCACCGTGTCCTGCGGGTGGGCGTGCACCAGCGACGGCAGCCCCTGGGTCTTCTCCCGCAGCACATCGGCCACGGTCGCCAGCTTGGTCGTGCGGAGGAAGCCGAAGTCGGCCATCCAGTCGTCGTTGAAGATCTTCGACAGGTAGCCGCGGCCGCCGTCGGGCAGCAGCACGACGATCACGTCGTCGGCGTCGCCGCGCGCGGCCACCCGCAACGCCGCGGCCACCGCCATCCCGCACGAGCCGCCGACCAGCAACCCCTCCTCGCGGGCCAGCCGCCGGGTCATCTCGAACGAGTCGGCGTCGCTGATCGCGACGATCTCGTCGCAGATCGACCGGTCGTAGGTCTCCGGCCAGAAGTCCTCGCCGACGCCCTCCACCAGGTACGGCCGGCCGGTGCCGCCGGAGTACACGGAGCCCTCGGGGTCGGCGCCGACCACCCGGACCCGCCCGTCGGAGACCTCCTTGAGGTAGCGGCCGGCGCCGCTGACCGTCCCGCCGGTGCCGAGGCCGGTGACGAAGTGGGTGATCCGCCCGCCGGTCTGCGCCCACAGCTCGGGGCCGGTCGACTCGTAGTGCGAGCGCGGGTTGTTCGGGTTGACGTACTGGTTCGGCTTCCAGGCGCCGTCGATCTCCCGGACCAGCCGGTCGGAGACGTTGTAGTAAGAGTCCGGGTGCTCCGGCGGCACCGCGGTCGGGCAGACGACGACCTCGGCCCCGTACGCGCGCAGCACGTTGATCTTGTCGGTGGACACCTTGTCGGGGCACACGAACACGCACCGGTAGCCGCGGGTCTGCGCCACGATGGCCAGCCCGACTCCGGTGTTTCCGCTGGTCGGCTCCACTATGGTGCCGCCGGGCCGCAGCTGGCCGGACTGTTCGGCGGCCTCGATCATCCGCAGCGCGATCCGGTCCTTCACCGACCCGCCGGGGTTGAAGTACTCGACCTTGGCCAGCACCAGCGGCTCGAGTCCGGCGGTCACCGCGGACAGCTTGACCAGCGGTGTGTTGCCGATCAGCTCGACCATCGACCGGGCGTACTGCATCTCCATCGGGCCAGGATGGCAGACCTGAGCGGGCCCGGCTCCGGCCCGTCCGGGCGGCCGGGATCACCCGGTCCAGGCACGAACCGGTCGGTCGTCTCGACTAACCTCGCGGGCGGAGGTGGCGAGTGGCGAAGGAGGCTGCGGTCCGGCTCGCGGACGGGGTGTGGCGGATCCCCACCGCACCGGCAGACATGATCAACTCGTTCGCCCTGACCGGGTCCGACGGCGGGGTGACGATCGTGGACGCCGGCCTGAAGCTCGCGCCGGCCCGCAAGCGGCTGGTGGCCGGCCTGGCGGCGATCGGGGCCGCGCCGGCGGACGTGCGGCGGGTCGTGATCACCCACGCCCACCCCGACCACGCCGGCGGGCTGGCCGCGCTGGTCGAGCAGACCGGCTGCGGCGTGCTGGCACACGAGCGCGAGTCGGTCTACCTGCGCGACGGCCGCAGCCCGCGGACCCGGCGCGGCCGCGCCCGCCACTTCCCCAAGGTCGGCGTGACCTTCGAGTTCCAGCACGGGTCGCTGCTGCCCGGCGGCCTGCGCGCGGTGCACACCCCGGGCCACTCCCCCGGCCACACCGCGCTGCTGCACGAGGACACCGGCGTGCTGTTCACCGGCGACGCGGTGATGAACGTGCACGGCGTGCGCTACGCACCGGGTTTCCTCTGCACCGACGCCGATCGCAACCGGGAGTCGGCCGACCACCTTGCCGACCTCGACTTCGAGGTGGCCGCGTTCGCGCACGGCCCCGAGCTGCGCCGGGACGCCAAGGCCGCCGTACGCGCGCTGGCGCAGGGGCACCGGCAGTGATCCCGCCTCGGGAGCGGGATCGGTGAGTCGGGCTTCTCGGGCGCGACGGATCGCCGCCGCGGCCGCGTACGGCGGTGGTGGGGTCGGCCTGATCGTGTCCGCCTGCTGGGGGCTGCTGCTCGGCCAGGCCAAGCTGGCCCGCCGGGTGGTCGGGCCGCCCAGCGCGAGCCCGCCGGTCGGCGACGGCGTGTACGGCAGCGGTGGCGGCCGGCCGCTGACGATCGGCGTGCTCGGCGACTCCAGCGCCGCCGGGCTCGGCGTGCAGGAGACCTGGCAGACGCCCGGCGTGCTGCTGGCCACCGGGCTGGCCGACGCGGCCCGCCGGCCGGTGCAGCTGGTCACCGCGGCCAGGGTCGGCGCCCGCTCCAGCCAGCTGCTGGAGCAGATCGAGAAGATCCGCAAGCACCACCCGGACGTCGTCGTCGTCATGATCGGCGCCAACGACGTGACCTCGCGGACCCGGCCGTCGGAGGCGGTCCAGCACCTCGGCCGGGCGGTACGCCGGCTACGGGCCGAGGGCGCCGAGGTCGTCGTCTGCACCTGCCCGGACCTCGGCACGGTCGAGCCGATCCTGCAGCCGCTGCGGCTGGTGGCGCGGGTGTGGAGCCGGCAGCTGGCCGCCGCCCAGACGATCGCGGTGGTCGAGGCCGGCGGCCGGACCGTCTCGCTCGGCGACGTGCTCGGCCCCGAGTTCGCGGCCCGGCCGAAGGAGATGTTCAGCGCCGACCGGTTTCACCCGTCCGCGGCCGGCTACGCGGCGGCGGTCTCGGTGACCCTGCCGTCGGTGTGCGCGGCGGTCGGGCTGTGGCCGGAGGAGACCGACGCGGTGACCGACCGGCGGCTGTTCTCGCTGGCCGACGCGAGCCCGGTGGCCTCGGCCGCCGCCCGCGCCGCCGGCCGGCCCGGCAGCGAGGTCAGCGGCGGCGACGTGCACGGCCGGGAGCGCGGCCGGCGGGGCCGGTGGGCGCTGCTGCGCCGGCGGCGGCCCCGTCCGGTCAGCGACCCGGTGCCGGTCGTGATCCGGGCCCGGAGACACGTCGATCCCGGTCGGTGAGCCGACCGGGATCGGCGATGTGCCGACGTGCCTACTCGGCGTCGGGGGTGACGCGCTTGATCGCGGAGACGTCGAGCTCCAGCTTGACCTTCTCACCGACCAGGATGCCGCCGCCCTCGATGGCGACGTTCCAGCTCAGACCCCAGTCCTTGCGGTTGATGGTGGTCTTGCCCTCGAAGCCGGCGCGGGTGTTGCCGAACGGGTCCGGCGAGGAGCCCTGGTAGTCGAGCTCCAAGGTCACCGGGTGGCTCTCGTCCTTGATCGTCAGATCGCCGACGAGCTTGTATGTGTCGGCGTCGATCTCCTCGGCCGCCGTGCTCGTGAACGTGATCCTCGGGAAGTTCTCGACGTCGAGGAAGTCGGCGCCGCGCAGGTGCTGGTCACGCTGCTCGTTGCCGGTGGCAATGCTGGTCGCGTCGATCTCGACCTCGGCCGACGAGGCCGTGGGGTTGTCGTGGTCGATCACGATCGTGCCGGAGAACACCTCGAACCCTCCCCGGACGGTGGCGACCATCGCGTGCCGCGCGGCGAAGCCGAGGCGGGTGTGCGACGGGTCGATGTCCCAGGTGCCGGTGAGATCGACAGTGGTCGGAGCGGACATTCAATCCTCTTCCGGGTCTTGGGCCGTCCTCGTGACGGCCGCCTGCCTTAGATACTTGTTCAGTCAAGTATCTGAGGCCCGGCAACATTCCCTAGGGAGGACAGATTCCCTACGGCGGATCCCCTACGGCGAGGTGCGGTGGATGTCCCGCGGGAACAGCGTGACCGACCGGATGTTGTCCGCCTCCACCAGCCTGGCCACCCAGCGCTCCAGGCCGATCGCGAAGCCGCCGTGCGGGGGCATGCCGTGCCGGAACGGCTCCAGGTAGCCCTCGTACAGCTCGACGTTCTCGCCGCGGGCCGTGAGCGCGGTCACGTAGTCCTCGTACCGGTGCAGCCGCTGGCCGCCGGTGCACAGCTCCAGCCCGCGGAAGATGATGTCGAAGGAGTTGGTCCAGCGCTGGTCGTCCGGCTGCGGGTGGGTGTAGAACGGCCGCTTGACCGCCGGGTAGCCCTCCACCGCGAGGAAGTCCGAGCCGAACTCCTGCTGGGCCCAGCGGCCGAGCGCGCGCTCGTCCTCCGGCGACAGGTCCGGTTCGTTCGGGTCGGCGCCGGCGATCCGCAGCGCCTCGCTGAAGTGCACGATCGGGATCTCGGCCGGCACGTCGGGCAGGTCGGCCTTGGCCAGCTCGACGGCGGGCTCGGCGCTTGCCCGGATCTCGGCCACCATGCCGGCGACGACGTCGCGCAGCACGCGGATCACGTCCCGGTGGTCGTGGATGAAGCCGAGCTCGACGTCGAGCGAGCTGTATTCGGACAGGTGCCGGACGGTGTCGTGCGGCTCCGCCCGGAACACCGGACCGGTCTCGTACACCCGCTCGAAGACGCCGACCATCGTCTGCTTGTAGAACTGCGGCGACTGGGCCAGGAACGCCTTGCGGTCGAAGTAGTCGACGGAGAACAGGTTCGCGCCGGACTCGGTCGAGCTGACCACGATCTTCGGCGTCAGGATCTCGGTGAAGCCCTGCTCGTCCAGCGTCCGGCGGAAGCCGCGCAGCGACGCCGCCGCCAGCCGCCAGTACGCGGCCTGGGCCGGGTGCCGCCAGAGCACCGGGGCGTGGTCGAGCAGCACCGGCAGGGTGGCCGTCATCGACGGCCGCCACAGCTCCACCGGCGGCGTCTCGGCCGGGTCGGACAGCGCGGTGATCGACGGCGCGGTGACCTCGAACCCGCCGGGCGCCTTGTCGTTGGCGGTGACCGTGCCCTCGACCTCGACCACAGTCTCCTCGGGCAGCAGGTCCAGCTGCGCCTTGGTGGCGTCGTCGCTGACGACGACCTGGGCGAGGCCACTGCGGTCGCGCAGGATCAGGAACGACACGGCCGACAGCCGGCGGCGCCGGTGCACCCAGCCGCGCAGCACGACGCGCTCGTCCTTGTGGCCCGCCAGCGCGTCGTTGAGCGTGCGCTGCACCATCAGAAAGAGCCTCCCGTCGACACCACGCACTACCGCGACCACCCTACTCAGCGGGTCGTGGCGGCCCCGGCGCGGATCCGCCGGCGGCGGGCGGCGGGCCGGTCCCGAGCACGTAATCTGGTCGCGTGGACCCGAACCGGCTGACCCGCGGAACCCTCGGGGGTCTCGTCGCGGCCGCCGGTGCCGGTGCCACCGTGCTCGCCGCCGAGGTCTGGGCCGCCGCCCGCCGGCGGTACGCCTCGGCCGGGTCGGCGCCGCCGGTCGAGGGCGACTTCGGCGACCCGGGCGGCGAGCGGCTGCGACTGGTCATGCTCGGCGACTCCACCGGCGCCGGCGTCGGCGTGACCCGCACCGAGGACACCGTCGGCGGCGTGCTGGCCAGGCGGCTGGCCGGCCCGACCCGGCGGGTGCGGCTGGCCGGCGCGGCGATCGCCGGCTCCGGCACCGGCGACCTCGGCCCGCAGGTGTCGCGGGCGTTGCTGGGCCGCCCGGACGTGGCCGTGCTGCTGGTCGGCACCACCGACGCGACCTCCGGCACCGCGCTGAAGGCGGTCCGGGACAACCTCGGCGACGCAGTCCGGCGGCTGCTCGCCGGCGGGGCCGCGGTCGTCGTCGGCACCTGCCCCGACCTCGGGGCCAGCCGGGTCTTCGCGCAGCCGCTGCGCGGCGTGGTGGCCTGGCGCGGGCGCCGGGTCGCCGCCGCCTCGGCCGAGGCGACCAGGACGGCCGGCGGGGTGCCGGTCGACCTGGCCGTGCTGGTCGGCCCGGTGTTCCGGGCCGATCCCGCGGCGTACTGCGAGGACGGGTTCCACCCCAGCGCCGACGGCTACCGGCTGATCGCCGAGGCGCTGCTGCCGGCCGTGGACGGCGCCGCCACCGAACGCGCTACTCTCCAGTAACAAGAAGGCCGTCTGACGAGGGAGTCCGCCGTGCCCGAGGCCGTCATCGTCGCCACCGCCCGTTCCCCGATCGGCCGCGCCGCCAAGGGCACCATGACCGGCTTCCGCCCGGACGACCTGGCCGCCACGATCGTCCAGACCGCCCTGGACAAGGTCCCCCAGCTCGACCCGTCGACGCTGGACGACCTCATGCTCGGCTGCGGGCTGCCCGGCGGCGAGCAGGGCTTCAACATCGCCCGGGTGGTCGCGGTGCTGCTGGGCCACGACGAGCTGCCGGGCACGACCGTCACCCGCTACTGCGCGTCATCGCTGCAGACGATCCGGATGGCGTTCCACGCGATCAAGTCCGGCGAGGGGCACGCGTTCGTCGCCGCCGGCGTCGAGACCGTGAGCCGGTACGCGAAGGGCAACTCCGACGCCTGGCCGGACACCCGCAACCCGGTCTTCGGCGGCGCCGAGGAGCGCTCGGTGAAGGCCGCCCAGGGCGGGGTGGAGTGGCACGACCCGCGCGCCGACGGCGAGGTCCCGGACATCTACCTGGCCATGGGCCAGACCGCGGAAAACCTGGCCCAGGCCAAGGGCATCACCCGCGAGCAGATGGACGAGTTCGGCGTCCGCTCGCAGAACCTGGCCGAGAAGGCGATCGCGGACGGCTTCTGGCAGCGCGAGATCATTCCGGTCACGGCCCCGGACGGCACCGTGATCAGCAAGGACGACGGCCCCCGGCCGGGCGTGACGATGGCGGGCGTCGCCGGGCTCAAGCCGGTGTTCCGCCCGGACGGCCGGATCACGGCGGGCAACTGCTGTCCGCTCAACGACGGCGCCGCCGCGGTGGTGGTGATGTCCGACGTGCGGGCGCGGGAGCTGGGCATCACGCCGCTGGCCCGGATCGTCGCCACCGGGGTGTCGGCGCTGTCGCCGGAGATCATGGGCCTCGGCCCGGTCGGCGCGTCCAACCAGGCGCTGGCCCGCGCGGGGATGTCGATCGGGGACATCGACCTGGTCGAGATCAACGAGGCGTTCGCGGCCCAGGTGATCCCGTCGTACCAGGACCTCGGCATCGACATCGACCGGCTCAACGTCAACGGCGGCGCGATCGCGGTCGGCCACCCGTTCGGCATGACCGGCGCCCGGATCGCCACCACCCTGGTCAACTCGCTGCAGTGGCACGACAAGACCCTCGGCCTGGAGACCATGTGCGTCGGCGGCGGCCAGGGCATGGCCATGGTCCTG
>DATBFW010000139.1:0-7852 GCA_036558285.1 Mycobacteriales bacterium
GGCGTTGGGGTTGGGAGCGACGCGGTCGAGCTTCGTCGGCCCGCGTGCGGTGTGGATTCCGTACATCACGCCGCCGACGACGGCGACCAGCCCGAGGGCCGCCGCGAGCGCGACCGCCTCCCGCCGGCGGCCCGGCGGCTGGCCCACCACGACCTCCTTGCCGGCGTCCAGGTCGGCGTGCTGGTCGTCGATCATGACGTGAGCGAGTTCGTGCTCGATGACCTCGGCAACCTTCGCCTCGGGCAGCCCGCGGTTGACCAGGACGGTGCGCTCTTCGGGGACCCACAGCCCGTCGGCGCCATCGAGATCGGCGAAGCAGATGGTGACTCCGCGATCGGCGGCCTGCCGCAGCAGGGACTGGTCGACCACGGAACCCCCGGGGGATGCGTGCATGACGAAGGGAATCGCTCGCCTACGAAACCACACCGGGGCCCCGGCACCAAGCCCTTGTCCGGTTGGTGCCGGGTGTCCCCTCTGCCCGGCTCAGCGCCGCTGGTCGTCCGCGTCGTCGAGGAAGACCACCTGCCGGCCCGAGCGGGCCGCCTCCTCGCGCGCCAGCCGGGCCTGCTCGCGCACCCTCGCCTGCTGTTCCCGGGTCAGCTTCGCCCCGCCGTACGCGGCGTAGCGCAGCGGCCCGGCCGGTTCCTCGACCGCCGGGGCGGCTTCGACCGCGCGCGGTCCGTTCTGCGCGCGCAGGAACGTCGCGAACCCCTCGAGCTGGCGGACCTGGTCGATGGTCAGGCCCTCGGTCGAGATCCCGACCTGCACCGGTGCCGGCGGCTGCGGTGCGTCCTGCAGTTCGGCTTCCTCCAGGCTGAGGTAGCCGGCCGCGACGATGAGCTCGAGCATCGGCACCCCGAGCACCGGGCGGACCCGGCGCAGGTTGGGCACGTCGGGCTGGTTGAGCCCGCGCAGCCACCGGGAGACCATGGACTCGGCCAGGCCGCTGCGACGGGCCAGCTCGGCCTGGGTGAGGCCGGCGCTGCGCATGGCTGACTCCAGGTACGCGGCCCACTCGCGCCCTGACTCCGTGCGGATATGGCGGACGATGGCTCGGCGCTCCCTGACACTCCCGGGACCGCGGACGGCCCCCCGACTGATCACTCCCCGCCATTGTGGCCTGAATTGCTTGCGCGCGCATCCCCCTATGGCTAGTCTTCCATGCGTGCAAGCAAGGTAGCTTCGAGCTGCCGCCCGGTTCATGGGACGCGACCACCCCTAGAGCCGGGCGGCGTCGGCGGTGCGGATCTCCCGCACCGACACGGCCGACGGGCCGTGGGGAGATCTGCCGCCGGCGCCGTTGCTTTCTCGGGCCCTGAGGGGAGGTCCGAGGAGCGCACACCGAAGAACCGCCCCCGCCCAGTCGCATCCGTGACCTCGAGTGGGTGGGGGCGGTCGGTTGACGGGCCCGGGTTCGCTGATGTGGGGGGAGCGACCCGGGCCCGTTCATTGCCCGCATACGGCCGGCGTACAGCGGACGCACAGGCGTTCCTGCTTCACTGGTTCCCGTGACGCGTACGGACCCGCCGGCCCGGCTGCCGGTCGTCGCGGCCGATCCGACCGGATCCGTCCCGGACGCGCGGCCGTCCCGGTGGCGTCGGCTGCAGCGCCGGCTCGCGATCGACCCGACCCCGCCTCCGGAGAGCACGCTGGCCCGGCCGGTGCTGCGCAACGAGGTGCTGCTGGTCCTCGCGGTCTCGCTCGGTGCGTCCGCCGTGTACTCGGTGCTGTCGCTGCTGCGCAAGCTGCTCGCACCGATCCCGCTCTCGCAGAGCCAGGCCACGCTCAACGGCTCGGTGGTGCCCAACCAGGCCTGGCTCGACCTCGTCTACCAGCTGGTCGGCATCGGGTTCGGCGTGGTGCCGGCGCTGCTCGCGCTGTACCTGCTGGCCCGGGACCGGATCCGGCCGGCCGCCATCGGCGTCGACGGCACCCGGCCCCGCTGGGACCTCAGCCGCGGCGCGCTGCTCGCCGCGGTCATCGGCATCCCGGGCCTGCTGCTCTACCTGGCCGCGTACGCGCTGGGGATCTCGGCCACGATCGTGCCGTCCGGGCTGCCGGACGTCTGGTGGCGGGTGCCGGTGCTGGTGCTGTCGGCGGCGATGAACGCGACCCTCGAGGAGGTCGTGGTCGTCGGCTACCTGATCACCCGGCTGCGGCAGCTCGGCCGGACCGCGCCCTGGGCGATCGGGCTGGCCGCCGTGCTGCGCGGCTCGTACCACCTGTACCAGGGGTTCGGCGCGTTCATCGGCAACGCGCTGATGGGCGTCGTATTCGGCTGGTTCTTCCTGCGCACCAAGCGGGTGATGCCGCTGATCGTGGCGCACACGATCCTCGACACCGTCTCGTTCGTCGGCTACACGGCGCTCGCCGGGCACGTGTCCTGGCTGCCGTGAGCTAGCGCTCCTCCTCCGCCGGGCGCTGCGCGTGCCGGCCGCGGCGGACGCCGTCTCGGTAGCTCGCCAGCCGGCCGCGGACATCCTGCGGCGAGCGGTGCGTCTCCCTCGACGGCGGCGGCGCCTCGCCCGCGATCGAGCCGCCGACCGCGCCGGGCACCACCATCGCCTGCGGACGGCGGCGCGGCAGGCCCGCGGTGGTCGTGCCGGCGGTGGTCGGCTCGGCCAGCCGGGCCGCCGCGGCCCAGCCGTCGTCGGCGGCCATCTGCCAGGACTCGGCCTTCGCGCCGGCCTCCCGCTGCACGAACCACTCCGACTGCAGGTCTTCGAAGATCGACAGCCGGACGTCCTCGGCGGCACCGGCCGGGGCCGGCGGCAGCGTGCCCTCGGCGCCGTCGCCGCCGCGGATGCGGGACCGGCGTCCGGGGATGCCGGCATCGCCGCCGGGCGGCGGCAGCGCGGCACCCGGCCGCTGCGGCGCGGCGAACAGCTCGGAGCCGCCGAGCGAGTCGCGGCGCGGCTGGCTCCCGCGGTACGGGTTCGGGCCCGGCTCGGCGCCGTTGGTCCGGAACGGGTCCGGCGCCGGGTGACCCGAGGTGTCCGGGCGGTACGGGTTCGGGCCGCTGCGGCTCGGCAGGTCCGGGGTGAAGTCCGGGGCGTCGCCGGTCGGCGGGGGAGTGCGGTACGGCGAGGTGCCGCGAGCGGGCGTCTCGGCGCCGGGCACCGCACCGGGTGGGGGGAGCGCGCCGGGCTCGCCGAAGCCCGAGGCACCGGCGGTACGGCCGGGCAGTCCGGACGCGGGTCCGCCGCCGTCGGTCGGGTCCGGGTTGCGGGCGGGTCGACCGGAGAACCCGGACAGGCCGGAGAGGCCGGCCAGGTCGTCGAAGTCCGGCCCGGGGCCGCTCTGGCGTCCGGGGCCGCTCTGGCGTCCCGGACCGCTCTGGGGTCCGGGGCCGGTCGCGCCACCGGCCGGCGGCGTGGGTGCCGGCAGCGCTCCCGACACCGGCGGCAGCTCACCCGAACCGCTGTGCCCGGCCAGGTCGGCCGGGCCATCCTGCGGACCGCCGCGGCGGGGCAGGCCCGCACCACCGCGGGCCGGCAGGTCGGCCGGGCCGCCCCGGCTCGGGAGATCCGCAGGACCGCCACGGCCGGGCAGGTCGCCGGGGCCACCGCGGCCCGGGAGATCCGCAGGACCACCGCGGCCGGGAAGGTCCGCAGGACCTGAACGGTCGTCTGCGCCCGGCGCCGGCAGGTTTCCGGGTCCGCCGAAACCGGCCGAGCCGTTGCGGGCCCCAGGAAGATCCGCCGGGCCGGGCCGGCCGGTGAGGTCGGTCGGACCCAGCGGGTCCGCGCCGGTCGGGCCGGGCAGGCCCGGACCGGAGAGGTCGGCCGGACCCAGCGGATCGGCGCCGTTCCGGCCGGGGAGGTCGCCCGGGCCGGCGAAGCCGAGGGGGTCGGCGCCGTTGCTGCCCGAGAAGTCCGCGGGACCCGGCAGGTCGGTCGGCATGAGCGACCCGTTGGGGCCGGCGCCGAACGAGGGCGTGCCGTTGCGCGGCGGCAGGTCCGCGCCGGTGCCGTTGGTGCCGTTGAGCGCCTCCGGGCGGCCCCGGTCCGCCCACGGGTCCGGGCGCCCGTTGCTGCGCGGCGCCGGCTCCGGCGGCAGCGGGTCGAACAGCGGGTCGGGCCGGCGCCCCGGCTCGCCCGGCCGGCCCGCCGGCGGCCCGGCCGGCGCCGCGGCGGTCACACCCGGCACCGCCGCCGCGACCCGCCGCGCGGCGCCCCCGAGCGCGTCGAACAGCAGCCGTACCGCGGGGTCGGCGATCCGGGACCGCCGCACCGCGGCGAGCACGGTCCGACGCAGCCCGCCGTCGAGCACGGTCAGGAACCGCACGCCCTCGGCCCGCGACGGAGCGGCCGACGCGGGCAGCAGGGCGATGCCGAGCCCGGCCGCGACCAGCGTCAGCGCGAGCGCGTCCTCGCCTACCTCGGCGACCACCCGCGGTGCGAACCCGGCCCCGGCCGCGGCCCGCTCCAGCGCCACCAGCGTGTCGCCGGCGCCGGCGATCCACGGCTCGCCGGCCAGCTCGGCCAGCCGCACGCTTGCGCCGGTGGCCCGGTGCCGGCTCGGCACGGCCAGCAGCAGCGGCTCGGTGAACAGCTCCCGCCGCTCCACCGCGGCGTCCGGCCGGTGCGGCACCGCCGACCCGTACTCGCCGAGGACGACGGCGTCGAGCGTGCTGTCCAGTCCGCCCCACCCGTCGGTCAGCTGGCGCACGTGCAGCCGCACGTCGGTCGACCGCAGCGTCGCCAGTGTCTCGGGCAGCAGCACCCGGCCGGCGTCTGCGCCGACCCCGAGCCGCAGCGTGCCGGCGACCCGGCCGGCCACCGCGGCCGCATCCGACTCGGCCGACTCCAGCTGGCCCAGCAGCGCGCCGGCGTGCTCGGCCAGCCGCCGCCCGGCCGGGGTCAGCCGGTCGCCGTCGACCAGCGGGAGGCCGAGCTCGCGCTCCCAGTCGGACAGCTGCCCGGCGACGTCGCCGGCCGGTCGCCCGAGCGCGCGGGCGGCGCCGGACGACCCCCCGTGCTCGGACATCGCCAGCAGCGCGCGGAGCCGTCCCACTTCGAGCATGGGGGGCAGGCTAACGGTCCCCGGGCTGGGTGTGGGCACCTCGGTCCACAGGGAGGGGCGGAAATTGCCCCGAGATCACGAAACGTACGCGCGTCGCGACCGTGCGTCGAAAATGCCGTGTGAGTGGCCTCACACCCGCGAGCGCTCGTTGGTCGCGTACATCTCGTCCAGGACGGCCTTGTAGCGCTGCTCGACGACCCGGCGCTTGAGCTTGAGGCTCGGGGTGAGCTCGCCCGCCTCGACGGTGAGGTCGTGGTCGAGGATCCGGAAGTCCTTGATCGTCTCCCACCGGTTCAGCCCGGCGTTGAGCCGCTTCACCCCGGCCGAGACCACCGCGCGGACGTCGTCCCGGCTGGCCAGCGCGACCGGGTCGCGCTCGGCGACCCCGTTCGTCTCCGCCCACTGCGCCAGCGCGTCCGGGTCGAGGGTCACCAGCGCGGTCACGTAGTTGCGCCCGTCGCCGTGCACGACGAACTGGCTCGCCAGCCCGCAGATCACCGGGAACGCGACCTCGATCGGCTGCGGCGCGACGAACTTGCCGCCGGAGGTCTTGATCATGTCCTTCTTGCGGTCGGTGATCCGCAGGAACCCGTCGGCGTCGAGTTCGCCGATGTCGCCGGTGTGCAGCCAGCCGTCGTCGTCGAGCGCCTCGGCGGTCGCCTCGGGCAGGCCGTGGTAGCCGCGCATCACGCCCGGACCACGGATGAGCAGCTCGCCGTCCTCGGCGATGCGCAGATCCGTGCCGGGCAGCGCCGGCCCTACCGTGCCGAACTTGAACCGGTCGGGCAGGTTGACCGCGGTCGCCGCCGAGGACTCGGTCATCCCGTATCCCTCGACGATGAGCATGCCGGCAGCGTGGAACCACTCGGCGACATCGCGGGACAGCGCCGCGCTGCCGGAGACGAACAGCCGGATCCGGCCGCCGAACCGCTCCCGCAGCTTGCTCAGCACCACCTTGTCGGCACCGGCATGCGCGACCGTCAGCGCCAGTCCCGGCTTGCGGCCCTGCTGCTGCGCCGCCGACCACTTCCGGCCGGTACGGAACGCCCGGTCGAACAGCTTCGCCTTGATCCCGCCCTCGGCCTCGACCGAGGCCACCACGCGGTTGTGCACCTTCTCGAAGACCCGCGGCGCGCCGGCCATGAACGTCGGCCGAACCGTGGCCAGGTTTTCCACGATCTTGTCGATCCGGCCGTCCACCGCGGAGGCGAAGCCGATCTGCAGCTGCGCGGCCACCAGCACCTTGCCGAACGAGTGCGACAGGGGCAGCCACAGATACTGCAGGTCGTCGGGCTGCAGGATGCCGAGGTGGTCGACCGCCGCACCCTCGTACGTCCAGTTGTCCTGCGTCAGCTCGACGCCCTTGGGCCGACCGGTGGTCCCGGAGGTGTAGATGAGCGTGGCCAGCTTGTCCGGCGTGATGCCGGCGACGACCGTGTCGACCGCGTCCGGGGTGTCCGCCAGCAGCACGCGGCCCCGCTCGGCCAGGTCGTCCAGAGAAAGCTCTCGATCAGTCCCATTGCCGGCGCCCTCGAGCAGCACGACGTAGCCGAGGTCCGGGGTCTTGTCGGCCAGCTCGCGCAGCACCGCGGCCTTGGACTCGTCCTCCGCGAACGCGATCACCGCGCCGGAGTCGGACGCGATGTGCAGCACGTCCTCCGGCTGGGAGGACGGGTAGATCGTTGTCGTGGCGCCGCCCGCGGTGTTGATCGCGAGGTCGGCCAGCACCCATTCGACCCTGGTCGCCGAGTAGACGACCACCCGCTGCTCTGGCCGCAGCCCGAGCGCGAGCAGGCCCGCGGCCAGCTCGGTCACCCGCTCGCCGGTGCGCGCCCAGGTCATCGACTCCCAGGTCTCGGCGCCGTCCGCGCCGGCCACGGGCCAGCGGAAGGCCTCCCCGGTCGGGGTCGCGGCCACCCGGTCGGCCAGCAGCCGCGCCACCGAAGGCGCCCGCCGGATCGCTTCGGTCACCGTTGACCTCCTCGTGGCCGCAGATTTTGGCTGCTTCTCAGGTTGCCAGATTCCACCGGGAACCGGCGGCGACCGGCCGGAGCGACAGGAGAACGCCGAAGCGGCCAGGAGCCCACGGGGGGAGGCTCCTGGCCGCGACGAGGAGGATAGCGGTGCCGGCGAGTAGGCGCATGCACCGACCCCCATCCGGGTGGTGGTGTGCGGCCGGGCGCGGGGGGAACAACCACTCCATGTGGTTGTTCCTGAGCCGCCGGTTCAAGGCGTTCCTGTTCACGCTCGCGCTCGGGCTGGCGGCACCGCGGATCGCGCGGCTGCTGCGCGGGTACGGGCAGCGGCAGCGGCGGGCCGGCGGCGGCACGCTCACCACCACGGTCCCGCTCACCACCGCCGACGCGCTGGACCGGATCGCGATCTGGGCCCGCCCGCCGAAGAAGCGCCGCTGGCGCTAGCGCGCGCGGACCCGAGCGCGCCGGAGCCGAGACCGCCGACCCCAGCCGGGCCGGACCCCAGCCGGGCCGGACCCCAGCCGGGGCGGACCCCAGCCGGGGCGGACCCCGGCGCCGGACCCCGACGCGGCAGACGCCGGCACCCCGGACCCGGCACCCCGGACCCGGCACCGCGGACCCCGACGCGGCAGACGCCGGCACCCCGGACCCGGCACCCCGGACCCGGCATCCCGGACCCGGCATCCCGGACCCGGCACCCCGGACCCGGCACCCCGGACCCGGCATCCCGGACCCCGGAGCTACGGACCGCGGCGCCACGAGTCCGGCGCCGTTAGGCGTCCGCCGTTCCGCCGGTGCGGTCGAGTCCGTCCAGCGCGGTCATGTCCGCGTCCGGCAGGTCGAAGTCGAAG
>DATBFW010000140.1:0-2620 GCA_036558285.1 Mycobacteriales bacterium
GGCCCGGTCCGACCCGAGCGGCGGTGCGTACCGGTTCCAGGCCGCCGGGGCCGCCACCGGCACCCAGGGCGGCCTGCTGGTGCTGCCGCTGGGCCGGCAGGTGCCGGCCGGGCAACGGGTGACCGCGCACGTCGAGTTCACCCTGACCCTCGGCAAGCAGGCATTCGACCGGTTCGGCCGGACAGCGGACTACGCCTGGTGGGGCAGCGGGCAGCCGCTGCTGGCCTGGGAGCGTGGCGTCGGCTGGCACGAGGAGCCGCTGCTGCAGTACACCGCGGAGAGCGCGACCAGCGAGGCGGCCCGTACCGACCTGACCGTCACGGCACCCGGGAAGTACACCGTGCTGGCCAGCGGAACCCAGGACCCACCGGTGGACTTCGGCGAGGGCGGGTTGAAGCGCTGGCATGCGGTTGCCGACCGGGCCAGGGACGTCAGCGTGGCGGTCGGCCCGTTCCGCACCGCCACGGCGACCGTGGCCGGGACGACCGTGCAGGTCGGGACCGCGCCGGACAGGACGCCGCAGCGGCTGCTGACCGAGGCGGAACGGGGCGTGCGGGAGCTGGTCGCCCGGTACGGTCCGCCGCCGTTCCCGTCGATCAACCTCGCCCGGCTGCCGATCAGCGGCGGGGGCATCGAATACCCGGGCGCGATCATGCTGCTCGACGACAGCCGCGTGGTCACCGTGCACGAGCTGGCCCACCAGTGGTTCTACGCGATGGTCGGCAACTCGCAGGCCCGCGACCCGTGGCTGGACGAGGCGTTCGCGACCTTCGCCGAGGAGGAGATCGACGGGACGACCGCGGCCACCGCGGGCGCGCTGAACCTGCCCGGCAAGGTCGGCGACTCCACCACGCACTACGGCGGCAACGGGCGGGCGTACTACAACACCACGTACGGGAAGGGCGCGGCGGCGCTGATCGCGGCCCGCGACGCCGGGCCGCCGGACAAGTTCGACGCCGCGCTGCGCTGCTACGTGAACGCCAACGCCTGGCGGATCGCGAAGCCGGCCGACCTGGCCAGAGCGCTGGCCGGGCTGCCCGCGTCGACCAAGGTGCTCCAGGACGCCGGCGCCCTGCCGCGCTAGGTGCCTTGCGGCCGGCGGCCGTTCGGGGCTCCCGGCGGCCCGCGCCGCGGACCGGCCCGGGCTCAGCGGGCCTCGGTGGCCAGCTTCTGGATCCGGGCAACCCCCTCGGCCAGGTCGTCGTCACCCAGTGCGTACGACAGCCGCAGGTAGCCCGGGGTGCCGAAGGCCTCGCCCGGCACCACCGCGACCTCGACCTCGTCCAGGATCAGTTCGGCCAGCTCCGTGGTCGTGGTGGGGGTGCGGCCGCGCAGCTCCTTGCCGAGCAGCCCGCGGGCGGACGGGTACGCGTAGAAGGCACCGAGCGGCTCCGGGCACTCGAACCCGGGCACCTCTCTCAGCATCCGCACGATCGTCTGCCGCCGCCGATCGAACGCTGCCCGCATCTCGTGCACCGCGCTCAGGTCGCCGCTGACCGCGGCCAGCGCCGCCCGCTGCGAGACGTTCGCGACGTTGCTGGTCAGATGGGACTGCAGGTTGGCCGCCGCCTTGATCACGTCGGGCGGCCCGATCATCCAGCCCACCCGCCAGCCGGTCATCGCGTACGTCTTCGCGACGCCGTTCACCACGATGCAGCGGTCGGCCAGGTCGGGCACCGCGACCGGCATCGAGACGTGCTGCGCGTCGCCGTACACGAGGTGCTCGTAGATCTCGTCGGTGACGACCCAGATCCCGTGCTCGACCGCCCAGCGGCCGATCGCCTCCACCTGGTCGGGCGGGTAGACCGCGCCGGTCGGGTTCGACGGCGAGCAGAACAGCAGCACCTTCGTCCGCGGCGTACGAGCCGCCTCCAGCCCCGCCACCGAGGCCAGGTAGCCGGTCGTCTCGTCGGTCGGCACCGGCACCGTCACGCCGCCGGCCAGCGCGATCGCCTCCGGGTACGTCGTCCAGTACGGCGCCGGCAGCAGCACCTCGTCGCCCGGGTCGAGCAGCGTCGCGAACGCCTGGTAGACGGCCTGCTTGCCGCCGTTCGTGATCAGCACGCGGGCCGCCGGGACCTCGAAGCCGGAGTCGCGCAGCGTCTTCTCCGCGACCGCCGCGCGCAGTTCCGGCAGCCCGGCGGCCGGGGTGTAGCGGTGGTTGCGCGGGTCGCGGCAGGCCTCGGCGGCCGCCTCGACGATGGGAGCGGGGGTCGGGAAATCGGGCTCGCCGGCGCCGAAGCCGATCACCGGCCGGCCGGCCGCCTTGAGCGCCTTGGCCTTGGCGTCGACGGCGAGCGTCGCCGACTCCGCGATCGACCCGACCCGGTCCGAAACCCGTTCTCCCATGCGCCCATCCTGTCAGGCTCTGTCGCCGTCGGGGGCGGCCCCCGTAACCCCCGGGCGCTGCCTCGTCTGCTCTGGTGAGTTCTCGACCGACCTCGTCCAACGAGCCCCGCCGAAGGCGGAGGACCCATCACCTCCACGACCAACGACGCCAGCCCGAGGCGGCCTGAGGCGGTCCGAGGCGGTCCGAGGCGGTCCGAGGCGGTCCGAGCGGTCCGAGGCGGTCCGAGGCGGTCCGAGGCGGTCCGAGGCGGTCCGAGGCGGTCCGAGCGGT
>DATBFW010000141.1:0-36302 GCA_036558285.1 Mycobacteriales bacterium
CCGATCGCGAACAGCACCGTGAACATCCGGTCCGGGAAGCCCATCGCCCGGTAGATGAGGCCGGTGTAGAAGTCGACGTTCGGGTAGAGCTTGCGGGAGATGAAGTAGTCGTCGGAGAGCGCGACGCCCTCCAGCTCGGTCGCGATGTCGAGCAGTTCGTCCCGCTTGCCCATCGCGGAGAGGATCTCGTCGGCGGTCTTCTTGATGATGGCCGCGCGCGGGTCGTAGTTCTTGTAGACCCGGTGCCCGAAGCCCATCAGCTTCACGCCGTCCTGCTTGGACTTCACCTTCTGCACGAACTTGTTGACGTCGCCGCCCTCGGCCCGGATGCGCGCGAGCATCTCGATGACCTCCTGGTTGGCCCCGCCGTGCAGCGGGCCGGACAGCGCGTGGATGCCGGCCGAGACGGAGGCGAACAGGTTGGCCTGGGCGGACCCGACCAGCCGCACGGTGGCGGTCGAGCAGTTCTGCTCGTGGTCGGCGTGCAGGGTGAACAGCATGTCCAGCGCCCGGACGACCGCGGGGTCGGCCTCGTACGGCTCGGCCGGCAGCCCGAAGGTCATCCGGAGGAAGTTCTCCACCAGGCTCAGCGAGTTGTCCGGGTAGAGGAACGGCTGCCCGATCGACTTCTTGTACGCGTACGCCGCCATCGTCGGCAGCTTGCCCATCAGCCGCAGCATCGGCAGCTCGAGCTGCTCCGGGTCGGTCGGGTCGAGCGAATCCTCGTAGTACGTCGAGAGCGCGGACACCGCGGAGGACAGCACCGGCATCGGGTGCGCGTTGCGCGGGAAGCCGTCGAAGAAGCCCTTGAAGTCCTCGTGCAGCAGCGTGTGCCGCTTCAGCTTGTCGGTGAACTCGGCCAGCTGCGACTCGGTCGGCAGCTCCCCGTACAGCAGCAGGTAGCTGACCTCGGTGAAGCTGGCGTTCTCGGCGATCTGGTCGATCGAGTAGCCCCGGTAGCGGAGGATGCCGGCGTCGCCGTCGATATAGGTGATCTTCGACGAGCAGTTCGCGGTGTTGACGAACCCCGGGTCGTAGGTGACCAGGCCGCCCTTGGACAACAGCCCGGAGATGTCGACGCCGGGCGCGCCCTCGGTGGGGTGCACGACGGTCAGGTCCTGTGCGCTTCCGTCGGTGTGGTGCAGGCTCAGGGTTCCTGAAGCGGGAGCATCGGGCATTGTGGCGCCCCTTCTCGAACAGTTCGCGGCGGGGTCCTCGGTAGTCGCAAACGCTGTTACCTGACGGTAATCGATACGGCCCCGGCAGACACGGCCGGGTGCCCGTGACGGCCGGCACAACCTGCGGATTCCGTACCGGCCGGAGGGCAGTGTAGGCGGCCGCCCGGATCCGCTTACCGGACGAGTGTCCGGGTGGGCTGGTCGCCCGCTTCCTCCTGCGGGCGGGCCTGCCAGGCCGCCCAGTCGGCGCTGACGGCGCTGGCCGCCTCGCGCAGCGGCGGCAGGTGCCGCTCCAGCAGGGTCCGCACGCTGGTCTCGGCCGAGTGCACGGTCACGTTCATCGCCGCCCGGACCGCGCCGCTGCCGTCCCGGACCGGCACCGCGACCGAGCGGATGCCGGGGGCGAGCTCGTCGTCGGCCAGCGCCCAGCCGCGGGCGCGCACCTCCCGCAGCATCGGCTCCACCTCCGCCGGCCGGTACGTCCGGTGTGGCACGATGCCCGACCGGCTCGGCAGCGCCAGCACGTCCGGCACGTCGTCCGGGTCCAGCGCGGCCAGCAGCACCTTGCCCTGGGAGCAGACCACGGCCGGGAACCGAGTGCCGACCTCGACCCGCAGCGCGATGATCTTCGGCACGGCGACCCTGGCCACGTAGACGATGTCGCTGCCGTCGAGCTGGCTGATGGAGGACGACTCGCCGGTGATCGCGACCAGGTCGCGCATGTGCTGCCGGGCCACCTCCCACAGCCCGAGCGAGCCGACGTACGCCATGCCGAGCTCGAGCACCCGCGGGGTCAGGCTGAACACGTTGCCGTCGGAGCGGACGTAGCCGAGCTCGGTCAGCGTGAGCAGGATCCGCCGGGCCGTGGGCCGGGCCAGGTCGCTGGCCGCGGCGACCTCGGCCAGGGTCATCCGCGGCCGGTCGGCGCCGAAGGCGCGCAGCACGTCCAGCCCGCGGGCCAGCGCCTCGATGAACTCGGGGCCCTCTCCTCGACCGGCCATCCGCGTTCCTCCCCGCCCCCCGCGCGACCGGAACCCCGGCCTGTCCGCTGCACGAACAGTAGACCGCGGAAGTGGGCCTGCGTTTCGGCTGTGAGCCTTGACAGCCACACAGCTCGACTCCATTGTGATGACACCCCAGTGTCCGTATGCCGGACCACTGTCCGCAGATGAAGACCCCTACGTCAAGCGGCACCTCTGGACCCAATTCATCGATCACCCACCGCCCGCCACGGCGAGCGGGGGCCATCCCGGCGTGCGTGACGGCCCGTCGCGTACGCACCCGACACGGCGGAGGCCCACATGACAGAGCCCAGCGAGACCCGGCCGGGCATCTCCCGGCGGACCGTGCTGCGCGGAGCGGCGGTGGCCGGCGCGGCCGCGGCCGGTCGGCGGCTGGAACCTCTCGCCGGGGCTGGCGCAGGCGCTGGACCTGCCGGCTCGGCGACGCGAGCTGGTCGCGCGGTTCGCCTGGGCGATCCCGGGACCGGCCGCGCTGGCGACGATCGCGGACGCCGGTCCGGTGGTCGAGGCCGGCGCCGGCACCGGCTACTGGGCCGCGCTGCTGCGCGACCGCGGCGCCGACGTGGTCGCCACCGAGCCCGCCGCCGGCGGCGGGAGCCCCTACCACGGCGCTGGTCCATTGTGGACGAAGGTGGAGCGGGTGGACGGGGTCTCCGCGGTACGCCGGCACGGGGACCGCACGCTGCTGCTGTGCTGGCCGCCGCCGGGGGACGACGCGGCCAGCTGGTCGGTGTTGCGGGCATACCGCGGGGACGTGCTGCTCTACCTCGGCGAGGGGATCGACGGACCGGCTGGCACGGCCCGGTTCCACCGCGAGCTGACGCTGAACTGGACGGCCACCGACGAGGTCGCGATCCCGACCTGGCCCGGGCTGCGGGACCGGCTGACGATATTCGCCCGCAATCCGGTCCGCCGGCCGCACCGGGTCCGGGACCGCTGCCCGGCCTGCGGCCGGCTGGTCCGCACCGGTCACCTCGGCCGCTGCGACCACTGCGTCGCCGCCCGACCCGCCGCGCTCACGCTGCGGTCCGGACCGCACCGGATCGAGTACGACGAGGCCGGGCTGGCCGCGCTGCCGGCACCGCTGCGCATCGCCCTGCTCGCCAGCCCCAACCGCATCTAGCCGATCGCGGCAGCAATCCCGGCCGCCCCGGGGTCACGTCCTCGCGCGCGGGAATGCTGGCGGCGTGGCGACGCGGCTGCGGTTCGACGGTTGGATCCTCGGCGTCGGGACCGGCTCAGGGACCCGGATCGTGGTCGGGCACTGGCCGCGCTCGCCGTTCGGGCCGTTCTCGGACGTGATGGTGCAGCGGCCGGACGGGCGCCGCCTGTTGCTCGCGCCGGCGCCGGAGCCGGCCGACTTCGTCGGCTCGACGTACGCGTTCGACGAGGTGATGCTCGTCCCGGTGGTGGTCGATCGCCCGGACGAGGCGACGTGGACCGTGGCGGCGGGACCGCTGGCGATGCGGCTGCGTACCGGCGGCCGGCCGGTGCTCGGACGGCTGCTGAGGACGGTGCCGGCGCCGCTGGCCCGGGCCACGCCGTGGGTCAGCCTGCTCGACGGCCCGGCCCGGCTGGCTCGGCTGCGCACCCGCGGGTCGGCGGGCACCGGGCGGACCGAGTGGTACGGCGTGCGGGACCTGCACGAGGTCGTCGACATGTCGGCCAGCTGGTCCGGCCGGCCGCTCGGGCCGCTGGCGCCGGTCCGGCCGCCGGTCACCTTCGGGTTCGGCTCGGTCCCGCCCCGGCCCGCCGTCGTCCGGGTCACCACGACCGTCGCAACGCCGTGAGCACCGATCCGGCGTCAGGCGGTCGAGCGGGCGGCCACCGCCCAGATGGTGGCGAGCGTCGCCGAGGTCAGCGCCGGGCGGCGGTGGTCGGGGCTGACCGCGGCCAGCGCGACCATCGACGCGGCGTGCAGGGCGTCGACGCCGGCGCCGAGGCGGAGCAGTGCCGGCGGGGGAGCGGTCGCGGCCAGCAGTGCCTGCCCGAGGTCGCGGGCACCGAGCACCCGCAGCAACAGCCGCGCCCGCCGGTCGCCGGAGTCCAGCCCCATGGCGCGGCCGACCACCGCCGGCGCCGCAAGGCACCCGGCGCCCCACACCGCCCGCGCGACCAGCGTCCCCTTGCTCACGGCGGCCGCCGGGCTCACCTCCACCGCCTGCGCGCCGGCGCCGCCCCTGGTACCCGGCTCACCGGCGCTGCGTGGGCCGCGCACGAGGGTGCGGTCATCGGCGGCCGCGGGCGACGAGCGTGACGGCGGCCGCAGCACCGGCGAGGGCGCCGAGCACCGAGCGGCGGTGCAGGCTCAACCACGTCTCCGGGCTGCGCTCGTGCGCCTTGTAGTCGAAGTCGCCGTGCGCGCCCTGGTCTCCCGGCACCGGCGCGTACAGGTTCTCGCCGATCTCCGGCCGGGTGTCCTGCGCGCTCTGCTGCCCGTCGTACCCGGTCCGGGCCAGGTACCGGTCCAGCAGCGGCGCGACGACCCGGTTTCCGAGCACCGTGTATGCCGTCGGCAGGCCGACCCAGGTGCTGCGCCGCGGGTGCTCGGCGACCCGCACGATCGCGGCCGCGCCGACCTCCGGCTGGTAGATCGGCGGCACCGGCTGCGGGTGGTGCGGCAGCTGCGACTTCACCCAGTTGAACTGGATCGTGTTCAGCGCCGGCATGTGCACCATCGCCACCCGTACCTTGCTGTGGTCGTGCAGCAGCTCGGTGATCACGCTCTCGGTGAAGCCGACCATCGCGTGCTTGCTGCCGCAGTACGCCGCCTGCAGCGGGATCCCGCGATACGCCAGGGCCGAGCCCACCTGGATGAGCACCCCGCGGTCGCGCGGCTTCATCCGGCGCAGCGCCGCGCGGGTGCCGTTCACGAAGCCGAGGTACGTCACCGCGGTGGCGCGTTCGAAATCCTCCGGATCGGTGTCCAGGAACGGCGCGAAAACCGACGTCATCGCGTTGTTCACCCACACCTCGATCGGGCCCATCCGGTCCTCGACCTGCGCGGCGGCGGCGTCGACGGCCCGGTGGTCGGCGACGTCGACGGCGATGCCGAGCGCCCGCCGTCCGGCCCCGGCGACGTCGGCGACGGCGCCGGCCAGCCCGTCCTCGCCGCGGGCGAGCACGGCGACGTCGTAGCCGGCGGCGGCGAACGCCCGCGCGGCGGCCCGGCCGAGACCGGCCGAGCCGCCGGTGACCACCGCCACGCCCTTCTGCGCGCTCTCGCCGTCGAGCGACTCGAGCCGGTCGGCCGTGCTGGACGTCATCGGCGTACTCCTCGCAATCGGGAACGCCGATGGGCTTGCCCGCAAAGCGGGGCGGTGAATCAGCCCTCGCGCCGGGACGGCACCACGACCACCGGGCAGGTCGCGTGCAGCACGACCGCGTGGCTGACCGAGCCGAGCAGCAGCTGCTTGAACCCGCCGCGGCCGCGGGAGCCGACCACCAGCAGGTCGGCGCCGTCGGACGCCTCGACCAGCGCCTCGGCCGGGTGCCGGTCGTCGATCACGACCCGCTCGACCTCCACCCCGTCGAGCGCGTCGCGCTGCTCGTACAGCATCGACCCGAGCATGTCCGAGGCGGTGTTGCGGGCGAGGTCCTCGTATCTGGTCCGGTCCTCCAGATTCGCGGACATGTCCGGCGCGGCGACCGCGGCGGCGTCGTAGCCGCCGAGGGCCGGGTTGACCCCGCCGCCGACCAGCCCGTGCTCGGTCGGGACATATTCCGGCGCGGCCAGCTCCCGCGCGTGGAAGGCGTACACGACCTGCAGCGCCGCCTGCCGCAGCCGCGCCTCCCCGGCGGCCCAGGCGAGGGCTGCCTTGGAGTCCGGCGACGCGTCGACTCCGACCACGATCCTGGCCACCGGCGCTCCCTCCAGGCCGACCCGATCGGGTGGCCCGCTCAGCTGGGCGAGATCATCATCACTATCCCAGAACCGCGGGCCGATGGTCGAGACTGTGCGCCGACACCCCCGCGACCTCGAGGACTGGCGATGGCTGACTTCCCGACCTGGCTCGCCGCGCTGCGCCGCTCGCACGAGCGGATGACCGCGATCGTCGGCGGCCTGACCGACGAGCAGGCGATGCTCCGGTCGTACGCGGACGAGTGGTCGCTCGCGCAGGTCGCCTCCCATCTCGGCAGCCAGGCCGAGATCTTCGAGCTGTTCCTCACCGCCGGGCTGGCCGGCGCCGACGCCCCGGACGGCGACGCGTTCGTGCCGATCTGGGACCGGTGGAACCAGCTGCCGCCGCGCAGCCAGCTCGCCGACAGCGTCGCGGTCAACGAGCACTTCATCGGGCGCCTGGAGCACCTCGAGCCGGAGCAGCAGGACGCGTTCGCGCTCAGCCTGTTCGGCAGCGACGTCGACATCGCCGGCCTGACCGCACTGCGGGTGAGCGAGCACGCCCTGCACACCTGGGACATCGCGGTCGCGCTCGACCCGGCCGCCACGGTCGCCCCGGACGCGGTCGAGCTGCTCATCGACACCCTGCCGCAGCGCGCCGCCGCCGCGGGACTGCCGGTGCCCGGCGGCCGGTCGGTGGAGGTGGTCACCACCGACCCGCCGCGCACGTACGCGCTGACCCTCAACCCGGCCGTCACGCTGACCCCGCTGGACGCGGTCACCCCGGACGCCGCCGTGGCCCTGCTGCCGGCCGAGGCGTTCCTCCGCCTGGTGGCCGGCCGCCTCGACCCCGAGCACACCCCGCTCGGCGTCGACGCCCCCGACCTCGACCAGCTGCGCCAGGCCTTCCCCGGTTTCTGACGGGTTTACCGCACCGCCTCGGCGGCCCCGCCGCAGGAACCGGCTGCAGGGATGGCTCTTCCGGCCCGAACGCGAAAGATCGGGTGGAAGGGGCAGTCTGCGGCAACCGGAGGAGGTGTCGCGTGTCGGATACGACCACCGCAACCAGCACCGCTCAGACCACTGAGGCCCCGCCGGGACCGGCCACCCCGCCGCTCCGCCGGGGCCGGGGGCGGCGCTCCTGGCTGGCCGGTACGTACGCGGGGGAGATGCTGGCCGAGTTCTTCGGCACGTTCGTGCTCATCGCGTTCGGCTGTGGTTCGGTCGCCGTGGCCGTCGTCGGGCTGCCGGGCTCGGGCCGCGAGAGCGTGGCGTTCGGCCCGGCGAACTGGCTGATCATCGCCTGGGGCTGGGGCCTCGGCGTCGTGTTCGGCGTCTACGTGTGCTCCGGCATCAGCGGCGGCCACATCAACCCTGCCGTGACGCTGGCCTTCGCGCTGCGCCGCAAGTTCCCGTGGCGCAAGCTGCCGGGATACTGGCTGGCCCAGCTCGTCGGCGCGTTCGCCGCCGCGGCGGTCGTGTACGCGCTCTACGTCGCTGCGATCAACGCGTTCAACCTGACCAACCACTTCGCGGACAGGCCGCAGTCGCTGCCAACCTTCTCGGTCTTCGCGACGTTCCCGGCCCAGTACTTCAACGGGTCGTGGGTCGGACCATTCGTCGACCAGATCGTCGGGACCGCGATGCTGCTGGCGGTCATCGCGGCCCTGCTGGACCGGCGCAACAGCGCGCCGGCCGCCAACCTGACCCCGTACATCGTCGGCCTAGTGGTCGTGGTCATCGGGCTGTCGTTCGGCACGAACGCCGGCTACGCGATCAACCCGGCCCGCGACCTCGGCCCGCGCATCTTCACCTGGATCGCCGGCTGGGGGCACCTGGCCTTCCCGGGGCAGGGCCAGTACTTCACGAACTACTGGTGGATACCCATCGCGGGGCCACTGATCGGCGCGGTCGTCGGAGTCGTGGCCTACGACATCTTCGCCGGCCGCGCCCTGAGCCACGTGCCGGAGGACTGACCCCGCCACCCGCGCCAGCCGCCGGCGGCTGCTCCGCTCAGCGACCGGCACGGACCGCCGGGCGACATCGGGCAGTCGGCCGGCGGTCCCCGCCGCCGACAGTCGTTATCGTTAGACCTGGTGGATCTGCTGGTGCAGAGGAGGCGCTGATGCGAGGTCTGCGCACGCCACGGCACGTCCGGCTCACCGAGCCGCTGGTCCGGGACGGCGGCCGGTTGCGGCCCGCGAGCTGGGACGAGGCACTCGATCGGGCAGCTGCCGGCTTCGCGCCGCACCGCGGCGAGGCGTTCGGCATGTTCAGCTGCTCGAAGGCGACGAACGAGATGAACTACGCCGCCCAGAAGTTCGCCCGGGCGGTGATGGGCAGCAACAACGTCGACTCCTGCAACCGCACTTGACACGCTCCCTCTGTCGTCGGTCTGACGACTGTCTTGGGAGCGGGCGGCGGCACCTCGGCGTACGAGGAGGCCGAGCACGCCGACCTGCTGGTGCTGTGGGGCTCCAACGCGCGTGAGACGCACCCGATCTTCTTCCACCACGTGCTGCAGGGGCTGAAGTCGGGCACGCGGATGTACAGCGTGGACCCGCGGCGTACGTCCACGGCGCAGTGGGCCGACGCCTGGCTCGGCCTCGACGTCGGCACGGACATCGCGCTGGCCAACGCGATCGGTCGGGAGATCATCCACGCCGGGCTGGTCAACGAGCCGTTCGTACGGCGGGCGACCACCGGCTTCGAGGACTACCGCGCCACGGTCGAGCCGTGCACGCTGGACCGGGCCGAGGAGATCACCCGCGTCCCGGCCGAGCTGATCCGCCAGCTGGCGCACGCGTACGGGCGCGCCGACCGCGCGCAGATCTGCTGGACGCTGGGCATCACCGAGCACCACAACGCCGCGGACAACGTGTTCGCGCTGATCAACCTGGCCCTGCTCACCGGCCACGTCGGCCGCTACGGCTCCGGGCTCGTCCCGCTGCGCGGCCAGAACAACGTGCAGGGCGGCGGCGACATGGGGGCGATCCCGGCGAAGCTGCCCGGTGGCTACGACCTCGGCGACGACGAGGCGCGGGCCCGCTTCGAGGCCGTCTGGGGCGCGCCGATCTCGCCCAAGCCGGGGATGCACCTGTCCGAGATGTTCGAGGCGATGGAGACCGGCGCGCTGCGCTCGCTCTACTGCATCGGGGAGAACCCGGCCGAGTCGGAGGCCAACGTCGGGCACGCCCGCGAACTGCTGGAAGGTCTTGACCACCTCGTCGTGCAGGACATCTTCCTCACCGCGACCGCCCAGCTGGCCGACGTCGTGCTGCCGGCCGCGGCCGACTGGTGCGAGTACGAGGGGACGGTCACCAACTCCGAGCGCCGGGTGCAGCGGGTGCGCAAGGCGATCGACCCGCCGGGACAGGCCCGGCCGGACACGCACATCATCTGCGCCATCGCCGACCGGCTAGGGCACGACTGGGGACAGCCGACCGCCGAGCAGGTGTGGGACGAGCTGCGGTCGGTGTCGCTGAAGTGGCACCACGGCATGTCCTACCGCCGGCTCGACGAGCATGGCGGGCTGCAGTGGCCGTGCCCGGAGGAGGACCACCCCGGCACGCCGCTGCTGCACGCCCGGTTGTGGGCCGAGGACCCGGCCGAGCGTGGGAAGCCGGCGCCGTTCATGCCGGTCGAGCACGTGCCGCCGGTCGACGAGCTGACCGACGATTTCCCCATCCGGCTGACGACCGTACGGGTCCTGGACGGCTACAACTCCGGGGTGCAGACCGGCGGATACTCCTCGCCGCTGCGGCGGCGGGAGTCGCTGCGGATGGACGCCGACGACGGCGCCAGCCTCGGCATCGCGAACGGCGAGCGGGTGCGGGTCGTCTCGCGCCGCGGCTCGGTCGAGGCGCCGGTCTGGTTCGACCCGGCGCTGCGTCCGGGGCTCGCCTCGTTCACACCGCATTTCTCCGAGGAAGTCGATGTCAACGTGCTGACCAACGACGCATGGGATCCGAAGTCGGGGACGTCGGAGTTCAAGGCGACCGCGATCCGGATCGAGAAGCTGCGGGCGGCTGGGGAGTAGCGCGTGGACCTGCACCTGTCGGACGCCCAGGCGTCGCCCGCCGAGAAGGACGCCGTGGCGGCCGTGCTGCGCGAGCACGCGCTGGCCACCGGCGACGAGGTGCGCGAGCACGCCTACTTCGCCGACTCAGGGCAGGCCGCCCGCGGGCGGCGGCACCTGTTGCTGCCCGCCCTGCACGCGGTGATGGACCAGCGCGGCTGGATCAGCGCGGGCGCGCTCAACCACGTCGCCCGCATGCTGTCGGTCCCGCCCGCCGACGTGTACGGGGTGGCCACGTTCTACGCGATGTTCGCGGTCGAGCAGCGCGCGCCGCAGGTCGTCCACGTCTGCGACGACATCGTCTGCGGCCCGAACGGCGGTGAGCAGATCGCCACCAGGCTCACCGAGGAGATGGGCCCGCAGGGCGCCGGCACCGACGCCTGCTGGGTGCGCAGCCCCTGCCTCGGCCTGTGCGAGCGGGCTCCGGCGGTGCTGGTGCAGCGCACCCGCCGCGCGGACGTCAGCCTCGCGCCGGCGACGGCGGAGGCGGTGACCGCCGAGCTGTCCCGGCCGGCCGAGTCGGGATCGGCGGACGCCGACGCCGCCTTCGCCGACGCCACGGTGAGCGCGCCGCAGACCGGCGGCGACCGTGCCGGCCTGCGGCTGATGCGCCGGGTCGGGCTGGTCGACCCGGAGAGCCTCGACGACTACCGCGCCCACGGCGGCTACGCGGCGCTGCGCCGGGCCGTCGAGCTCGGGCCAAGCCGGGTGATCGCCGAGGTCACCGACGCGGCGCTCACCGGCCGCGGCGGGGCGGCGTTCCCGACCGGCGTGAAGTGGGACGGGGTCGCGCGCGCGCCGGAGCGGCCGCACTACCTGATCTGCAACGCCGACGAGTCGGAGCCCGGCACGTTCAAGGACCGGGTGCTGATGGAGGCCGACCCGTTCGGCCTGATCGAGGCGATGACGATCGCCGGATACGCCGCCGGCTGCGAGCGCGGCTACCTCTACATCCGCGGGGAATACCCGCTGGCGACGCGGCGGCTGCTGGGCGCGATCGAAGCCGCCCGGGCCCGCGGGCTGCTCGGCACGGACGTGCTCGGGGCGGACTTCACGTTCGACGTCGAGCTGCGCCGCGGCGCCGGCGCGTACATCTGCGGCGAGGAGACCGCGCTGCTCAACTCGATCGAGGGCCACCGCGGCGAACCGCGCAACAAGCCGCCGTTCCCCAGCGTCCGCGGCCTGTTCGGCCGTCCGACGGTGATCAACAACGTCGAGACGCTCTACAACGTGCTGGAGCTCCTGCGGATCGGCGGGCCGGCGTTCGCGTCGATCGGCGCCGGCCGCTCCACCGGCACGAAGCTGTTCTGCGTCGCGGGCGCCGTGCCGACGCCGGGCGTGTACGAGGTGGATTTCGGCACCACCCTGCGTCAGCTGCTGGACCTGGCCGGCGGGGTGCGCGGCGAGCTGCGGGCTGTGCTGCTGGGCGGCGCGGCCGGCGGGTTCGTATCACCCGACCAGCTGGACGTCCCGCTGACGCTGGAGGGCACCCGCGAGATCGGGGCCACGCTCGGGTCCGGCGTCGTGCTCGCCCTCGACACGTCGGTGGACACGCCGGCGATGCTGCGGCGGATCGCCGCGTTCTTCCGCGACGAGTCGTGCGGGCAGTGCGTGCCCTGCCGGGTGGGGACCGTGCGGCAGGAGGAGGCGCTGGCCCGGCTGGCCCGCGGGGCGCCGCTCGGCTCCCGGGACACCGAGCTGGCGCTGCTCGACGACCTCGCCCGGGTGATGGTGGACGCGTCGATCTGCGGGCTCGGGCAGACCGCCCCCGCGGCCGTCCGCTCCGCGCTCGCCCTCGGGCTGCTCGACGCCCCGACGAGTCCGAACGGGAGGGTGCGATGACCGCGACGACGGAACCCGTGCTGCTCGGCGGCATCCGCAGGCTGGTCACGCTGACCGTCGACGGCGCCGAGGTCCGCGTCCCGGAGGGCGCCACGATCCTCGACGCGATGCCGGCGGCGGACACCCCGACGCTGTGCTACGGGCCGAACCTGACGCCGATCAACGCCTGCCGGGTCTGCGTGGTCGAGGTCGAGGGCAGCCGGGCGCTCGTACCGTCCTGCGCGCGCAAGGCCGAGGACGGGATGGAGGTCCGGACCGACACCGAGCGCGTCCGGCACAGCCGGCGGATGGTGCTGGAGCTGCTCGCGTCGTCGGCCGACATGTCCCAGGCCAGCGCGGACGTGCAGCGCTGGATGGCCGACTACGACGTGGACGCCGGCCGCTACGGTCCGCCCGGACCGCTGTCCACCGACCGCGACTCCCGGCAGGCCGGCCACCACCACGCCCCGGACGGGGCCACCGCGGAGACCGTCGCGCAGCCGGTCAAGATCGACAACGACCTGTACGTACGCGACTACAGCCGCTGCATCATGTGCTACAAGTGCGTCAAGGCGTGCGGCACCGACGCGCAGTTCACGTTCGCGATAGCCGCCGCCGGGCGGGGGTTCGACGCCCGCATCGCCACCGAGCTGGACAACCCGCTGCCCGAGTCCGCCTGCGTCTACTGCGGCAACTGCATCGGGGTGTGCCCGACCGGCGCGCTCAAGTCCGTACGGGAGCACGAGCTGCGCGAGGCCGGCAGGTGGGACCCGGAGGAAGAGACCGTCACCACGACGATCTGCTCGTTCTGCGGGGTCGGCTGCAACCTGGAGCTGCACGTGCAGCAGGGCCAGATCGTCAACGTGACCTCGCCCTCCGACCACTCGGTGACGCACGGGCACCTGTGCATCAAGGGCCGCTTCGGCTTTCAGCACGTGCAGAACCTGCCCGAAGGGTCGCCCTGACGATCCAGGCCCGGGAGTCGAACCAGACCCCGTCGCCGCCGAGGTGGTGCGCCATCAGCGCGGCCAGCCGACCGAGCGCGTCCGCGGCCGCGGACTCGTCCAGCCGTTCCAGGGCGTCCTTCGTGCTGGTGAAGCCACCGACCCAGCCGACTGCGGACTCGACGTCGGGGCCGTAGTACACCGGCCGGCGGACGTCGGTGAACGCGACGCCGGCGAACCCCGCCGCATCGAGGATCGCGGTCGCCGTGGCCGGATCGCCCAACGAGAACGCGTCCGGGGAGTCCGCGTCGCCGCCGAGGATCCGGTCGAGGGCGACGGCCCACTCGTTGCGCTCCCTGGCCTGCCAGACCAGCATCACCAGCCGCCCGTCCGGCCGCAGCGCGCGCCCGAGGTTGCCGAACGCGGCGACCGGATCGGCGAAGAACATGGTCCCGAACCGACTGATCGCCAGGTCGAAACCACCCTCCGGGAACGGGTGCACCTGAGCGTCACCGCACTCGAACGCGACGTTGGGCAGCCCCTCGTCCCGCGCCACCCGCCGCGCCCGCGCAACGGCAGCCGCGGACACATCGACCCCGAGCACGGAACCGCCGACGGCCAGGCGGGCCGCCTCCCGGGTCGTCCACCCGCCTCCACATCCGATGTCGACTACCCGGTCGCGCGGCCCGACCCCCCACGCCGGGACCACCACCTCGTCAAACCGACGGAGCTCCGCGTCGTAGTCCACCCCAACAGTCTCCCGGCCCCCACCACCGCCCGCCGAGCCGTCCAGGACCGGCCGCGGCGGCCAGCGGCCGGCGCGCCCCCCGCAACCGAGGCCGCCCGCGCCGAGCGCAGCCAGCAGAGTTGTCCGGGGGTAACGAGGGCTGCCAGCGGCCGGCGCCCGCGCAAGCGAGACCGCCGGCGCCGAGCGCTGCCAACCGGGCCGTCCCGGGCAGCGACGGCCGCCAGCGGCGGGGGCCAGCGCAAAGCGAGGCCGCCAGCGCCCCCAGCGCTGGCAAGCCCGAGAGCCGCTCCGGGGGTCCGGGGCCGCTCCCCGGAATGACTGACGAATCCGCCCCCGGCGAACCGATCAACGATCGGTGAGCAGGGGGCGGCAAAGGATCGTGTCCGAGGGGGGACTTGAACCCCCACGCCCGTTAAAGGGCACTAGCACCTCAAGCTAGCGCGTCTGCCATTCCGCCACCCGGACATCGGTGCCCGACCACTTTACCGGCCCGGGGCATCGCGTCCCAACTGGGCCCGAGTGGTAGGGATACGACATGACGAGCGCCCAGGATGAGGTCGCGGAGCTCTGCTCCGAGCTGATCCGCTTCGACACGTCGAACCCGACCAGCTCGGAGCGGGCGGCGGCCGAGTGGGTCGTCGGCAAGCTGGACGACGTGGGCGTCGCGGCCCGCGTGTACGAGTCGGAGCCGGGCCGGGCCAGCGTCGTCACCAGGATCGAGGGCACCGACCGGTCCCGCCCGGGGCTGCTGCTGCACGGCCACCTCGACGTGGTCCCCGCCGACGCGGGCGAGTGGTCGGTGCATCCCTTCTCCGGGGAGGAGCGGGACGGCTGCATCTGGGGCCGCGGCGCGATCGACATGAAGGACATGGACGCGATGCTGCTGGCGATGGTCCGGCAGTGGGCCCGCACCGGTGAGCGGCCGCCGCGCGACGTCGTGGTCGCGTTCGTCGCGGACGAGGAGGCCGGCGGGGTCAAGGGCGCCCGGTTCCTGGTCGACAACCACTCGGAGGAGTTCGACGACTGCACCGAGGCGGTCAGCGAGGTCGGCGGGTTCAGCGTCACGCTCCCGAACGACGTCCGGATGTACCCGATCCAGACCGCCGAGAAGGGCCTGGCCTGGCTGCGGCTGGTCGCGCGCGGGCGCCCCGGCCACGGCTCGATGCGGCACGAGGACAACGCGGTCACCCGGCTGGCCGAGGCGGTGGCCCGGATCGGCCGGCACGACTTCCCGGTCGTGATGACCAAGACTGTCCGCCAGTTCCTGGAGGCGCTGGCCGAGCAGCTCGGCGTCGACATCGACGTGGACGCCGCCGACCGGGACGAGATCGAGGCGCTGATCGGCCGGCTCGGCGGGCTGGCCCGGATGGTCGGCGCGACGCTGAGCAACACCGCGAACCCGACGATGCTGGAGGCCGGCTACAAGTCGAACGTGATCCCGGGCGCGGGCAGCGCGGTCGTCGACGCCCGGTTCCTGCCCGGCCAGGAGGAGGAGTTCGAGCGGCAGCTGGACGCGCTGGTCGGCACCGGCATCGTCCGCGAGTGGGTGCACCGGGACCAGGCCGTGGAGACCGACTTCGACGGGCCGCTGGTGGAGGCGATGGCGGCGGCGCTGCGGGCGGAGGATGACGCGGCGCTGCCGGTGCCGTACACGATGTCCGGTGGTACGGACGCCAAGTCGTTCGAGCGGCTGGGCATGCGCTGCTTCGGCTTCTCGCCGCTGCTGCTGCCGGCCGACCTCGACTTCGCGGCGATGTTCCACGGCATCGACGAGCGGGTGCCGACCGACGCGCTACGGTTCGGCGTGCGGGTGCTGCAGCGCTTCGTGGCCGCATCATGACCCGCTCGGTGACCGCCCCGGTCGCGCTGGTCACCGGCGGCGGCGGCGGCTTCGGCCGGGCGTTCAGCCGCCGGCTGGCCGCGCGCGGGTATGCGGTCGTCGTCGCCGACGTCGACGCGGACGGCGCGGCGGAGGTGGCGGCCGAGGTCGGTGGCACCCCGGTCCGCGCGGACGTGAGCCGGCCGGAGGACACGGTCGCCGCGGTCCAGGCCGCGGTGGACGCGCACGGCCGGCTGGACGTGGTCGCGCTGAACGCCGGCATCGGCTCCGGCCTCGGCCCGACCGACCCGCTCGACCTGGCCGCGTACCGGCGGATCGTCGGGGTGAACCAGGACGCGGTCGTGTACGGGCTGGACGCCGCCGTCCCGCACCTGCGCGGCACCGGCGGGCGGGCGGTGGTGACCGCGTCGCTGGCCGGGCTGGTGCCGATGCCGGCCGACCCGCTCTACACGCTGACCAAGACCGCGGTGGTCGGCTACGTGCGGGCGGTCGCGCCGGCGCTGGCCGGGCAGGGCGTCACGGTGACCGCGCTGTGCCCGGGGTTCGCCGACACCGCGATCCTCGGCTCGATGCGGGACGAGCTGGTCGCGGCGCTGCCGCTGCTGACCGCGGACGACGTCGGGGACGCGTTCCTTGCCCTGCTCGACGCGGGCAAGCCGGGCGAGGCCTGGTTCGTGCAGCCGGGCCGGGAGCCCGGGCCGTACCTGTTCCGCGGCGTGCCCGGACCGCGGTCGTGAAGGCCTGGCAGGTCCGCCGGCTCGGCTCGCCGGCGGAGGCGATGGAGCTGGTCGAGCTGCCCGACCCGGTCGCCGGTCCGGGCGAGCTGCTGGTCCGGGTCGAGGCGTGCGCACTGAACTTCCCGGACGTGCTGCTCGCGGCCGGGCAGTATCAGGAGCGCCCGGAGCTGCCGTTCACCCCGGGCCTCGAGGTCTGCGGCACCGTGGTCGGCGACAGCCGGCGGGTGATCGGCGGGCCGCCGCTGCCCCGCGGCGGGCTGGCCGAGCTGACCGTGCTGCCCGAGCGGGCGGCGTTCGACGCGCCGGCCGGGATGCCCGCGGACGAGGCCGCCGCACTGCTCATCACGTACCAGACCGCGTACGTGGGGCTGCACCGCCGGGCGGCGCTGCAGGCGGGCGAGTGGCTGCTGGTGCACGCCGGCGCCGGCGGCGTCGGCTCCGCCGCGATCCAGGTCGGGCTGGCGGCCGGGGCGCGGGTGGTGGCGACCGCGGGCGGGCCGGAGAAGGTCGCGGTCTGCCGGGAGCTCGGCGCGCACGAGGTGATCGACTACCGGTCCGAGGACATCGTGGCCCGGGTCAAGGAGGTGACCGGCGGGCGCGGCGCCGACGTGGTCTGGGACCCGGTCGGCGGGGACGTGTTCGACGCGTCCCGGCGGTGCGTCGCGTTCGAGGGCCGGCTGGTGGTGGTGGGCTTCGCCTCGGG
Source organism: Mycobacteriales bacterium (assembly GCA_036558285.1). GTDB lineage: Bacteria > Actinomycetota > Actinomycetes > Mycobacteriales > CADCTP01 > CADCTP01. The sequence goes on from DATBFW010000141.1 coordinate 16,913, forward strand.
CCGGATCCCGTCGGTCCCGGCCGGGCACGTGCTGGTGAAGAACTACTCCGTGGTGGGCCTGCACTGGGGCCTCTACCGCTCGGTGGACCCGTCCGTGGTGGCGGACGCGCACGAGCAGCTCACGCGGCTGTACGCGGCCGGCGGCATCAGGCCGCTGGTGTCCGAGCGGGTGCCCATGGCCGAGGCGCCGGCGGCGCTGGCTCGGCTGGCGTCCCGCGGGACGGTGGGGAAGGTGGTCGTGCTGCCCTGGAGCTAGAGCGCAGGGCGGGGGAGGGGGACCCTCCCGGTGGTCCGGCGCCGGCGCAACGTCACCTTGCGGGTGCCGTCGGCGCGCAGCCGGACGGTGGACAGCTCCCAGCCGCCGTACTCGGCGTGCAGCGAGAGCTGGACGGCCGCGGTGACGCGGTCGGTGCCGGGCGGGATCCGCACCGGCACGTATTCGTAGTCCGCGGTCGGCGCCGCGGTCGAAGATGACATGCCGGCGATTCTGCCCCCGCGTCCACAGGAAGTCAGCCGCCGGATTCCTGAAGTTCGTCCGACAGCAGCTCCCGCAGCCTCGTCCGCCGCGGCCGGGCGCCGACGTCCCGCACGGCGCGGGCCAGCGCCCGGCCCACCGCCGGCACCACGGACAGATGCCGCTGCGCCCTGGTGAGCGCCGTGTAGACCAGCGGTCGGGACAGCATCCCGCCCGCTTCCGGCGGCAGCACGGCCACCACAGCGGGCCACTCCGAGCCTTGCGCGCGGTGCACGGTGACCGCCCAGCCGTGCCGCAGGTCGGCCAGCGCGCGCCCGGTCACGGCGGCCGGGCCGGAGGCGAACTCGACCGTCACCGTGCCGTCCTTGGCCTCGGTGACGACGCCGACCTCGCCGTTGGCGAACCCGGTCGGCTCGGCCTCGAGGTGGTTGGCGGTCGCCACCACCCGGTCGCCGGGGTCGAACCCCGAGACGGTGCCGCGGCCGGGGTTGAGCGCCGCCTTGAGCACCCGGTTGAGCTCGACCGTGCCGGCTGGCCCCTTGTGCACCGGCGTCACCACCTGCACGTCCGCGGCCGGGATGCCGAGCCGGCCGGGTATCGAGTCGGTGACCAGCTGCACCGCCCGGTGCGCCGCCTCGGCCGAGCCGGTGGCCCGGACCAGGACGACCTCGCGGTCCGGCGCGTCCACCGGCGGCAGGTCGCCGGCCCGCACCGCGGTGGCCAGCCGGGCGATCGCGCCGCCGGCGGCCTGCCGGTAGAGCGTGGTCAGCTCGGTCACCGGCACTGTCCCGGACTCGATGAGATCCGCCAGCACCCGCCCGGGCCCGATCGAGGGCAGTTGGGCCGGGTCGCCGACCAGCAGCAGGTGGGTGCCGTCGGCGCAGGCCTCGAGCAGCGCGGCGGCCAGCTCGACGTCGAGCATGCTCGTCTCGTCCACGACGACGAGCTCGGCGTCCAGCGGCCAGTCCTCGCCGCGGGCGAACCCGCCGGTACGGCCCTGCGCCCCGAGCAGCCGGTGCAGGGTGGCCGCGGGCGCGTCGCCGAGCTCCTCCAGCCGCTTCGCCGCCCGTCCGGTGGGCGCGGCCAGCGCGACCGCGAGGCCCTGCTTCTCGGCCAGCCGGACGAGCGCGGCGACGGTGCGGCTCTTGCCGGTGCCGGGGCCGCCGGTGAGCACGCTGACCCCGTGCCGGAGCACCGTCTCCACCGCGCCGCGCTGGGTGTCGTCCAGGTCGTCGACCGCGTCGCCGGGGTCCTCCGGCTCGATCGGCTCGGCGGTGGCGGTCAGCCGGGCCACCGCCTCGGCCACCGCGCTCTCGGCCATCGCCAGCCGCTGCAGCGACAGCGTTCCGTCGGTCTCGTGCACGGTGCCGGCCTCGATCGCGGCCGCAACCGCGCCCGGCGGGTCGGCGACGCCCTCGGCGCCCAGCGCGGCCAGCACCAGCTCGACCGGCTGCACGGTGTGCCCGTCCCGGGCGGCCCGGTTCAGCGCGTGCGCGACCAGCGCCCGGCCGCGGCGCGGGTCGTCCCGCCGTACGCCCGGCAGCGCGGAGACCGCGACCCGGTCGGCCTCGACCACCCGGACGTCGGGCAGCTCCAGCAGCCGCCACGGGTCGTCGCGCAGCCGGCGCGCGGCATCGTCGCCGAACGCGTCCACCGCCCGGGCGGCGACCCGCGCCCGCAACCCGGCGGGGACGACCAGCTGGGTCACCTCGTACACGTGCGCGGCGCCGATCCAGGCGGACAGCAGCCGGCCGGCGCGAATGGTGCCGACCTTGGGCAGCGCGGCCAGCTTCTCGGCGGTCACGTCGTCGGGGCCGGCGATCCCGGCCGCCGGGAGCGCCTCGGTGAGGGTGCGACCGAGCCCCGGCCAGAGCCCGTCCGCGCAGAAGGCCTCGAAGACCGGATCGCCCACTCGCCGGACCCTACGCGTTCGACGCGGCCACCGGCGCGCCGCTGTGGACGGACCCCGGGGTCGGCGGGATCAACGGCCTGGTGGTCGACGGCAACCGCGTGCTCGCCACCGGCTCGTCCGTGGGTAACGGGCTGACGATCCACGTGCTCGACGCCGCCACCGGCGCGCCGGTCTGGTCCCGCACCGGCCGCGCGTGCCCGGTCGCGCCGCGGATCGTCGATCAGCTCGCACCGAGCCGGGACACCCGACGACGACCCGAGCGGGATCACCGTCAACGTCCGCGCGGCGGCGGCGACGCTGCTCTACCTGCCGACCGGCCAGGTCCTCAACAGCGGCACCGGCGGCGTGGTGGCCAGCCTGTGGAGCGGCCAGGCGCGGTCGATGAGCGTCGGCAACGGATACGTGGTGGCGGTGTCGGAGGCCTCGCCCCGGGTCCTCGACGTGTACGGGCTGCCGGCAGCTGAGCGACGGCGGCGGCGCCGGGTGGCGCCGGTGCGGCCGCGGCTCACCGTTCGGGGTAGCCGGCCGGGGGAGCGGAGACGTCGTCGAGGGCGTGCCGGATCTCGGCCGGCAGCACGGTCGTGTCGGCGGCCAGCGAGCCGGCCAGCTGCCCGACCGTACGGGCGCCGAGGATCGACGAGCTGACCCCTGGCCGGTCCCGGACCCAGGCCAGCGACACGGCGAGCGGCGAGGTGCCGAGGCCCTCGGCCGCGGTCGCGACCGCCTCGACGATCCGCGCGGCCGCGTCGGTGAGGTGGTGGCCGACGAAGTCGCGCAGGTGCGGTGAGGCGGCCCGGGAGTCCGACGGCACGCCGTGCCGATACTTGCCGGTCAGCACCCCGCGCCCGAGCGGGGAGTACGCCAGCAGGCCGAGGCCGGCCCAGCCGCAGGCCGGCAGCACCTCGCGCTCGACCCCGCGCTCCAGCAGCGAGTATTCGACCTGGGTGGCGGCCAGCGGCGCGCGCCCGGGCCAGGCCCGCTGCCAGGCCGCGGCGGCGGCGGTCCGCCAGCCGGGCAGGTTGGACACCCCGGCATACCGGGCCCGGCCGCTGGAGATCGCCACGTCGACGGCGGACAGCACCTCCTCCATCGGCACCCGCTGGTCCCAGCCGTGCAGCTGCCAGAGGTCGACCGAGTCCACCCCGAGCCGCATCATCGAGTTGTCCAGCGCGGTGAGCAGCCCGCCGCGGGACAACCCGCGGGCGGCCGCGGCCGGGCCGATCGGGCCGCCGGACTTCACCGCCAGCACCAGCTCGTCGCGCGGGACCACGTCCTGCAGCAGCCGGCCGATCAGCGGCTCGGTCTGCTCGCACACGTACCAGGGGCCGACGTCGAGCAGCGTCCCGCCGGCCTCCCGGAACGCGACCAGCTGGGCGGCCGCGTCGTCCGGGTCGGTGTCCCGGCCCCAGGTGGCCGTGCCGAGCCCGAGCCGGGACACGACCAGGCCGCTGCTGCCGACCGGGCGCTGCTCCATGGCCGCGCAACCTAGTTCATCCGGTGGGCGCGACCTGCGCACCCCCGGCATGTCGGCGGGCCGCGACGGCCGGGCCCCGGCAACCCGGGGTCGGCGGCGAGGGCGGGCCGCTAAGGTCGGCCGGTGCAACTCGGACTGAACCTCGGGTACTGGGGTGCCGGCAACGACGAGGCCAACCTGGCGATGGCCGAGGAGGCCGACCGGCTCGGCTACGCGGTGGTGTGGGCGGCCGAGGCCTGGGGCTCGGACGTGGTCTCGGTGCTCGGCTTCCTCGCCGCCCGGACGTCCCGGATCGACATCGGCAGCGCGATCATGCAGATCCCGGCGCGCACCCCGGCGATGACCGCGATGACCGCAGCCACCCTGGACACGCTGTCCGGCGGCCGGTTCCGGCTCGGTCTCGGCGTGTCCGGACCGCAGGTGTCCGAGGGCTGGCACGGGGTCCGGTTCGACAAGCCGCTCGGACGCACCAGGGAGTACATCGAGATCGTCCGGGCCGCGATGCGCCGGGAGACGCTGGCGTACCAGGGCGAGCACTACACGCTGCCGCTGCCCGACGGCCCGGGCAAGGCGCTGAAGATGATCATCCACCCGGTCCGCGACACGGTGCCCGTCTACCTGGCCGCGGTCGGTCCGCGGAATCTCGAGCTGGCCGGCGAGATCGCCGACGGCGCGCTGCCGCTGTTCCTGTCCGCCGAACGGGCCGGCGACTATCTCGACCCGCTGCGCGCCGGCCGGGCCAAGGCCGGGCTGAGCCTGGACGGCTTCGACGTGGCGGCGACCTTCCCGGTCTCGATCGGCCCCGACCCGCGGGCCTGCGCCGACCCGGTCCGGCCGTACGCGGCGCTCTACGTCGGCGGGATGGGCTCCCGGCAGCAGAACTTCTACAACAACATCGCCCGCCGGATGGGCTTCGAGGCCGAGGCCCGCGAGGTCCAGGACCTCTACCTCGACCGCAAGCAGCGGGAGGCGGCCGCCGCCGTGCCGTACGAGTTCATCGACCGCACCTCGCTGCTCGGGCCGCCGGAGCGGATCGCCGACCGGCTGGGTGAGCTGGCGGCGGTCGGAGTCACCACGGTGAGCGTCTCGCCGTACGGGCAGACGGTCGCCGACCGGGTCGAGTCGCTGCGCGTCCTCGTCGGCGCCGTCGAGCGCGCCGGTCTCGCGTGAACCTGCTCTCCGCCATCCTGTTCGGCGCCGTCGAAGGGCTCACCGAGTTCCTGCCCGTGTCCAGCACCGGGCACCTGACGATCCTGGAGCGGCTGCTCGGCTACCAGATCGACGCGGCCGACGTCACCGCGTTCACCGCGATCATCCAGACCGGTGCGGTGCTGGCGACGCTGATCTACCTGCGCGACGAGTTCCGCCGGATCGTGTTCGCGATCATCCGGGGGCTGTTCCGGGCCGGCTGGCGGGCCGACCCGGACTGGAAGTTCGGCTGGGCCGTCGTGTTGGGCTCGATCCCGATCGGCATCGTCGGGCTGCTGTTCCAGGGCGCGATCGAGACGACCCTGCGCAGCCTCTGGTTCGTCGCCGGGGCGCTGGTGCTGTGGAGCCTGCCGATGCTCTACGCCGACCGCACCGCGACCCAGAAGCACGGCGAGAGCGAGATCACCTGGCGGGACACGCTGATCATCGGGCTGGCCCAGTGCCTCGCGCTGGTGCCGGGAGTGTCCCGGTCGGGCGCGACGATGACCGCCGGGCTGCTGCTCGGGTTCGACCGGGTCGCGGTGACCAAGCTGTCGTTCATGCTGTCGGTGCCGGCGCTGACCGCTGCCGGAATCCTGCAGGCGTACACGGCGGCCGACGACATCTCCACCGGCGTCGGCTGGCCGGCGACGATCGTCGCGACGGCGGTGAGCTTCGTCGTCGCCTACTTCTCGGTGGCCTGGCTGCTGCGGTTCGTCGCCCGGCACACCTTCCTGGTGTTCATCGCCTACCGCATCGGCCTCGGGCTGCTGCTGCTCCTGCTGCTCGCGTCCGGGGTGGTCTCGGCGACCTGACGCTCACCGCCGGAGGTGACGTCCAGGTAGATCTCCCGGACCTGCGGGAACTTCTCCCGCACCCCCGCGGAGATCGCGTCGGTGGAGTCCTCCACCTCGGCCGCGCCGAGCGCGTCGTCCATGTCCAGCCGGGCGGCGACCAGCAGCGCCTCCGGCCCGAGCAGCATGGTCCGCACGTCGAGCACCCGGTCGACCTCGGCGTGGTCGGCCAGCTCGGCGCGGATGCCGTCGCGGACCGGCGCCGGCGCGGCCTCGCCGATCAGCATCTCCTTGGTGTCCCGGCCCAGCAGGTAGGCCACGACGGCCAGCAGCACGCCGATCGCGATCGCGGCCCCGGAGTCCCAGAACGCCTGCCCGGTCAGCTGGTGCAGGCCGAGCCCGAGCGCGGCCAGCAGGAGGCCGACCAGCGCGGCGGTGTCCTCGGAGAACACGGTCTTGACGGTCGGGTCGGAGGACAGCCGGACGTGCTCGATCATGCCGCGCCCGGCCGCACGCGCCTCGGTGCGCAGCTGCCGGACCGCCTTCAGCCAGGAGGTGCCCTCGGCCACGAACGAGATGAGCAGCACCCCGTACGAGAGCAGGTAGCCGCCTACCTCGGACTCGCCGGACAGCAGCCCGTGCACGCCCTCGAAGATGGAGAACACCGCGCCGGAGACGAAGATCCCGATCGCGGCCAGCAGCGACCAGAAGAACCGCTCCTTGCCATACCCGAACGGGTGGGTGTCGTCCGGTGCCTTCCGGGACAGCCGCAGCGAGGTGAGCAGGAAGACCTGGTTGGTGGTGTCGGCGACCGAGTGCGCGCCCTCGGCCAGCATCGCGCTCGAGCCGCCGATCAGCCCCGCCGTGATCTTCGCCACCGCGATCGCCACGTTGGCGGCCAGCGCCACGAGCACGGTGCCGGTGCTCTCCTCGTCTGCCACACCGGTCCCGTACCCGGCCGGCGGCCGGTCCGCACTCTAGAGTGAGCCGGTGGCGACGGTCCTGCTCGTCCGGCACGGGCTCACCGCGATGACCGGGCCGGTGCTGGCAGGGCACACGCCGGGCGTGCACCTGGACGAGCGCGGCCGCGCGCAGGCCGAGGCGATGGCCGCGCGGCTGGTGCCGGTGCCGCTCGCCGCGGTCGTGACCAGCCCGCTGGAGCGATGCGTGGAGACCGCGCAGGCCGTCCTGACCGGCCGTTCGCTGGTGTCGTCTCTCGAGCCCCGGCTGGCCGAGGTCCGCTACGGCGACTGGACCGGCAAGCCGCTCAAGGACCTGGCCAAGCAGCCGCTGTGGCGGGTCGTCCAGGCCCACCCGTCCGCGGCAGTGTTCCCCGGGGCGGAGGGCGAGGCGCTGGCCGGCGCGCAGTCCCGGGCGGTGTCCGCGGTGCGCGAGTGGGACGCCCGGATCGCCGTGTCGGCCGGTGCGGACGCCGTCTGGCTGGCCTGCAGCCACGGCGACATCATCAAGGCGGTGCTGGCCGACGCGCTCGGCCTGCACCTCGACCTGTTCCAGCGGATCGTGGTCGACCCGTGCTCGGTGTCGGTCGTCCGCTACACCGACACCAGGCCGTTCGTGCTGCGGGTGAACGACACCGGCGGCGACGTGGCGGCCCTGCTGCCGCCGAAGCGGCGCCGGCGCCGGAAGCCGTCCGCGGAGGCCACGGTCGGCGGCGGCGCCGGACCCGGGTGATCATCTAGGCTGGTGCACCCGGAGTAGGCTGAGGAGCCGATGCCTCGACAGGTACACCTCTTCGACCGGCCCTCCCGTTTCGTTGCCGGAACGGTGGGCCAGCCGGGTGACCGCACGTTCTTCCTGCAGGCGAGCGGCTCCGGCCGCACCGTCAGCGTGTCGCTCGAGAAGGTCCAGGTCTCCCTGCTCGCCGACCGGCTGGAGGAGCTGCTCGGTGAGGTGCAGCGGCGCCTCGGCGTGCCGGTGACCGAGGGCCCGGCGGCCGACGACGACAACGAGCCGCTGGACACCCCGGTCGACGAGGAGTTCCGGGTCGGCGCGATGGGCCTGGCCTGGGACGGCGACGCCGAGCTCGTCGTGGTCGAGGCGCAGGCAGCCGGCGACGAGCCGGCCGACGAGTCGACGATCCTCGAGGACGTCGAGGAAGGCCCGGACGTGCTCCGGGTCCGGATCACCTCGGCCGAGGCGCGCGCGTTCGTCGAGCGGGCCCGCCGGGTGGTCTCGGCCGGCCGGCCGCCGTGCCCGCTGTGCGGGCTGCCGCTCGACGCGGCCGGGCACATCTGCCCGCGGCAGAACGGCTACCGTCGCGCGTCCGCGGCCTGACCTGCCGCGTCCGGGCCGATGCGGCACCGGCCCTGCGCCGGAAACACCGACGGGTCAGACTGGAAGCGTGGATGAGCAGCCGGTGACCCTCGACCTGTCCGAGGCTCTGGAGCTGCTCCGCACCGGGACGATGAGCATCGAGGGTCGGCTCGTCGACGCCAGCAACACCACGCTCTACTGCGAGCTCACCGGCGACGGTGTGACCGCCGGCTGCGTCTACAAACCGGTGCGGGGCGAGCGGCCGCTGTGGGACTTCCCGGACGGGACGCTGGCCGAGCGCGAGTTCGCCGCGTACGTGGTCTCGCAGGCGCTGGGCTGGAGCGTGGTGCCGCCGACCGTGCTGCGGGACGGGCCGCTCGGCGAGGGCATGGTCCAGCTCTGGATGGACGGCGACGAGACCGTCGATCTGGCCCGGCTGGTGCGCGACGACCTGCCGCCGCTACGCCGGATGGTGCTGTTCGACGTGGTCATCAACAACGCCGACCGGAAGGGCGGGCACCTCATCCCGATGGTCGGCGGGCACGTCTACGGGGTGGACCACGGAGTGTCGTTCCACCAGCAGGACAAGCTGCGGACCGTGCTGTGGTCCTGGGCCGGCGACCCGCTGCCGGACGACGCGGTCGACGTGCTCTCGGAGTTCAGGGCCCGGCTGGAGGGGGACGTGGACGACGCGCTGTCGGCGCTGCTGAGCCGGCGCGAGGTGGCCGCGGTGCGCCGCCGGGTCGACCGGCTGCTGACCGAGCGCTGCTACCCGGAGCCGTCCGGCGACTGGCCGGCCATCCCGTGGCCGCCGTTCTGAGCTGCGGCGGGCCCTCCGCCGGTCGCAGGCTGCCGCGGTGAGCCGCGCTGATCTGCTCGCGGCGGTGGCGGGCGGCCGCCAGGCCCGGGGTCGGCAGAGCCGGTCGCGGACTGCCGGCCCGGTGAGTCGGGCAGATCTGCTCGCGGCGGTGGCGGGCCGCGTGCCGACCGGCGGGCGGGCGCGGGTCGGCGTGGACGGGCGCGGCGGCGCCGGCAAGACGGTCTTCGCCGACGAGCTGGCCGCGGTGCTGGCCGCGGCCGGGCGCGCGGTCCTCCGCGCGTCGGTGGACGGCTTCCACCGGCCGCGGGCGGACCGCTATTGGCGCGGCCGGGACTCCGCGGTCGGCTACTGGCTCGACGCGTACGACTACGACGGGATGGCCGGCGCCCTGCTCGACCCGTTCGGCCGCGGCGAGCCGGTCCGCACCGCGGTGCACGACGTGCGGACCGACGCCGCGCTCGACCTGCCGCCGGTGCCGGTCGGGCGCGACGACGTCCTGATCGTCGACGGCGTGTTCGTGCACCGGGACGAGCTGGCGCCGTACTGGGATTTCTCCCTTTACCTTCATGTCGACTTAGTGGTCTCACTGGTGCGGATGTCGGTCCGGGACGGCCTGCCGATCGAGACGACCCGCCGCTACACCGACGCGCACCGGCTCTACCTCGACGCCTGCGATCCGCTAGGCGGGCCGGCGTCGTGGTCGACAACACCGATCTCGGTTCCCCTCGGATGATCAACACCGCTGGGTAGGCTGGCTGGCATGAAGTCCTGGCCCGGACCGCGGGTCCCGCGGCTGCCCGGCCGGGGACGGCCACTGCGCCTGCACGACAGCGCGACCGGTGAGGTCCGGCCCACCGCACCCGGCAGCACCGCCCGGATATACGTCTGCGGCATCACCCCCTACGACGCCACCCATCTCGGCCACGCGGCGACATACCTGGCCTTCGACCTCGTGCAGCGGGCCTGGAGGGACGCCGGCCACGACGTCCTGTACGTGCAGAACGTCACCGACGTCGACGACCCGCTGCTGGAGCGGGCCGAGCGCGACGGCGAGGACTGGCGGGAACTGGCGGACCGGGAGACGGACCTGTTCCGGGCCGACATGACCGCGCTACGGGTGCTGCCGCCGGACCACTACGTCGGCGCGGTCGAGGCGATCCCGGAGATCGTGCCGGTGATCCGGCGGCTGCTCGACCAGGGCGCGGCGTACCACGTCGAGGACGACGTCTACTTCTCCGTCGGCGCCGCGCCGCGGTTCGGCTACGAGTCGCGGCTGGACGTGGCGACCATGCGGGCGCTGTCGGCCGAGCGCGGCGGCGACCCGGACCGGCCGGGCAAGAAGGACCCGCTCGACCCGGTGCTGTGGCGGGCCGCGCGGCCGGAGGAGCCGTCCTGGGACTCCGAGCTCGGTCCCGGCCGTCCCGGCTGGCACGTCGAGTGCGCGGCGATCGCGCTCGCCCGGCTCGGGCCGGCGTTCGACGTCCAGGGCGGCGGCAGCGACCTGCTCTTCCCGCACCACGAGATGTCCGCGGCGCACGCGGAGGTGGCGACGGGGGAGTGGCCGTTCGCCCGGTCGTACGTGCACGCCGGGATGATCGGGCTCGACGGCGAGAAGATGTCGAAGTCGCGCGGCAACCTGGTGCTGGTGTCGCGGCTGCGGGAGACCGGCACCGACCCGATGGCGATCCGGCTCGGCCTGCTGGCCGGGCACTACCGGCAGGACCGGGAATGGTTTCCGGCCACACTCACCGAGGGGGAGGCGCGGCTCACCCGGTGGCGGCAGGCGGTCGCGCTGGACAGCGGTCCGGCGGCCGAGCCGGTGCTGGACCGGGTACGCGAGCGGCTCGCTTCCGATCTGGACACGCCGTCGGCGCTGGCCGCGGTGGACCGGTGGGCGGACGAGGCCCTCACCCGCGGCGGCCCGTCCACGTCCGCGCCGGGTCTCGTCCGCGACCTGGTCGACGCCCTGCTCGGCATCGCCCTGTGACCGGCTCGACCCCGGCCCGCCACGGCCTACCTGACGTGCCCGGCGCGACGGGTCAGCCGCCTGTACCGCCGGACCGCGGCGGCTGCCGCCGGCGCAGGTAACGCTCGAACTCCCTGGCGATCGCCTCGCCGCTGGCCTGCGGCATCGTGCTCTCGCCCTCCCGCTCCTCGAGCGAGCGCACGTACTCCGTCACGTCGTCGTCCTCGTTGGCCATCTCGTCGACGAGCTTCTGCCACTCGTCGGCCTGCTCGGGCAGGTTGGCCAGTGGAACCTCGACGTCGAGGACCTCCTCGACCCGGTGCAGCAGGGCGAGCGTCGCCTTCGGGTTCGGCGGCTGGGACACGTAGTGCGGGATCGCGGCCCAGAACGAGATCGCCGGGATGCCCGCCCGCACGCACGCGTCCTGCAGGATGCCGAGGACCCCGGTCGGCCCCTCGTACCGGCTGTGCTCCAGGCCCCACCGCTCGGCCGAGGCGACGTCGTAGGACGAGCCGGTGACCGGAGTGGGCCGGGTGTGCGGCGTGTCGGACAGCAGCGCACCGAGCAGCACGACGGTCTCCACGCCGAGCTCGCGGATCACGTCGAGGATCTCCTCCGTGAACCCGCGCCAGCGCATGTTGGGCTCGACGCCGCGCATGAGCACCACGTCGTTGGGCGCGCCCGGCGGCCGGCACACCGAGAACCGCGTGGTCGGCCACTCGATCCGCCGGGACACGCCGTCGACCAGCGACACGGTCGGCCGGTTGACCTGGAAGTCGTAGTAGTCGTCCGGGTCGATCGCGGCCAGCGGCTTGGCGTCCCAGATCAGCTCGAGGTGCTCCACGCTGGAGGTGGCGCCGTCGCCGGCGTCGTTCCACCCCTCGAAGGCGCCGACCAGCATGGGGGCGGTCAGCTCCGGCCAGTCCTCGAACTCGGTCACGCGGCCAAGCCTACGACCGACCCGGGACCGGGGTGCCGACCACCGCTGCAACTGTGGACCCGCGGGCCGCCTGTGGATGACGGACGCGCGCGTCCCCACCGCCCCGGTACCCTTTTCGACCATGTCCCCGAGCGTGGAGTCCAGCTTCCTGACCACCCTCCGCCAGCGACCCGTGGTCGCCGACGGGGCGATGGGCACCATGCTGCAGGCCGCCGAGCTCACCCTGGATGACTTCGAGGGGCTCGAAGGCTGCAACGAGATCCTCAACGTCACCCGGCCCGACGTGGTCCGCGGCATCCACGACGCCTACCTCGCAGTCGGCTGCGACGCGGTCGAGACCAACACGTTCGGCGCCAACTTCGCCAACCTGACCGAATACGGCATCGCCGAGCGGATCACCGAGCTGGCCGAGGCCGGTGCGCGGCTGGCCCGCGAGGTCGCCGACGGCTACTCGACGCCCGATCGGCCGCGCTGGGTGATCGGCTCGGTGGGCCCGGGCACCAAGCTGCCCACCCTCGGCCACGCGCCGTACGCGATGCTTCGCGATGCCTACCAGGAGGAGGTCACCGGCCTGCTCGCCGGCGGCGCCGACGTGGTGCTGGTGGAGACCTCGCAGGACCTGCTGCAGACCAAGTCGGCGGTCATCGGCGCCCGCCGCGCGATGACCGCGGCCGGCCGGCAGGTGCCGCTGATCGCCCAGGTGACCGTCGAGACGACCGGCACGATGCTGCTCGGCTCGGAGATCGGCGCCGCGCTGACCGCGCTGGAGCCGCTCGGCGTCGACCTGATCGGGCTCAACTGCGCGACCGGGCCGACCGAGATGAGCGAGCACCTGCGCTTCCTGTCCCGGCACGCCCGCATCCCGCTGTCCGTGATGCCCAACGCCGGCCTGCCCGAGCTCGGCCCGACCGGCGCGACCTACCCGCTGACTCCCGAGGAGCTGGCCGCGGCGCTGTCCTCGTTCGTCCGGGAATACGGCACGCGGCTGGTCGGCGGCTGCTGCGGCACCACGCCGGAGCACCTGCGCCAGGTCGTCGAGGCGGTCCGCGACGTCGAGCCGGTCCGCCGCAAGGTGCGCACCGAGGCCGCCGCCTCCTCGCTCTACCAGTCGGTCCCGTTCCGGCAGGACGCGGGCGTGCTGATGATCGGCGAGCGGACTAACGCCAACGGCTCCAAGGCGTTCCGGGAGGCGATGCTGGAGGGCCGCTGGGACGACTGCGTGGCCATCGCCCGCGGCCAGATCCGCGACGGCTCGCACATGCTCGACGTCTGCATCGACTATGTCGGCAGGGACGGCACCGGCGACATGCGCGAGACCGCCGGCCGGTTCGCCACCGCCTCGACGCTGCCGCTCATGCTCGACTCGACCGAGCCGCCGGTGATCGAGGCCGGGCTGGAGATGCTCGGCGGCCGCTGCGTGGTCAACTCGGTCAACTACGAGGACGGCGACGGCCCCGACTCCCGGTTCGCGCGGGCGATGCCGATCATCAAGGAGCACGGCGCCGCGGTCGTCGTCATGTGCATCGACGAGGAGGGCCAGGCCCGCACCGCGGACTGGAAGGTCAGCGTCGCCGACCGGACCATCCGCGACCTGGTCGAGAAGTGGGACATGCGGGTCGAGGACATCATCGTCGACTGCCTGACGTTCCCGATCGGCACCGGCCAGGAGGAGACCCGGCGCGACGCGATCGAGACGATCGAGGCGATCCGGGAGCTCAAGCGGCGCTATCCCCAGGTGCAGACGACGCTGGGCGTGTCCAACGTCTCGTTCGGGCTCAACCCGGCGGCCCGCCAGGTGCTCAACTCGGTGTTCCTGCACGAGTGCGTCAACGCCGGGCTCGACTCGGCGATCGTGCACGCCTCGAAGATCCTGCCGATGTCGAAGATCGAGGACGAGCAGCGCGAGGTCGCGCTCGACATGGTCTACGACCGCCGCCGCGAGGGCTACGACCCGCTGCAGCGGTTCCTGGAGCTGTTCGAGGGCGTCAGCGCCTCCTCGTCCCGGGAGTCCCGGGCCGAGGAGCTGGCCGCGCTGCCGCTGTCCGAGCGGCTGGAGCGGCGGATCGTCGACGGCGAGCGCGACGGGCTGGAGGCCGACCTCGACGCGGCGATGGAGACCCGCCCGCCGTTGGAGATCATCAACGACACACTGCTGGCCGGCATGAAGACGGTCGGCGACCTGTTCGGCTCGGGCGAGATGCAACTGCCGTTCGTGCTGCAGTCGGCCGAGGTGATGAAGACGGCGGTGGCCCACCTCGAGCCGCACATGGAGAAGTCCGGCTCCGGCGGCAAGGGCCGCATCCTGCTCGCCACGGTCAAGGGCGACGTGCACGACATCGGCAAGAACCTCGTCGACATCATCCTGTCCAACAACGGCTACACGGTCGTCAACCTGGGCATCAAGCAGCCGATCTCGGCGATCCTCGACGCCGCGGAGCAGCACGATGCCGACGTGATCGGGATGTCCGGGCTGCTGGTGAAGTCGACCGTGGTGATGAAGGAAAACCTCGAGGAGATGAACCAGCGCGGCGTGGCCGAGAAATACCCGGTGCTGCTGGGCGGGGCTGCGCTGACCAGGGCCTACGTGGAGCACGACCTGTCCGAGGTCTATGCCGGCGACGTGCGCTACGCGCGGGACGCGTTCGAGGGTCTGCGGCTGATGGACGCGCTCATGGCGGCCCGGCGGGGCAGCGTGCCGGCGGCCGCCACCCCGGACGGCTCGGCCGAGCCCAACCTGGCCGGCGCGGTCGGCACCGCCGAGGAGGACCGCAAGCGGGACGAGCGCAAGGCCCGCCGGGAGCGGTCGCTGCGGATCGCCGCCCAGCGCCGGGCCGCGGAGGAGGCGGAGGAGGCGACGCTGCCGGCCCGCTCCGACGTGGCCACCGACAACCCGGTGCCCACGCCGCCGTTCTGGGGCAGCCGGGTGGTCAAGGGCATCCAGATCGCCGACTACGCCTCGCTGATCGACGAGCGGGCGACCTTCCTCGGCCAGTGGGGGCTGCGCGGCGCCCGCGGCGGCAAGGGCCCCTCGTACGAGGAGCTGGTGGAGACCGAGGGGCGGCCGCGGCTGCGCTACTGGCTGGACCGGTTCCAGACCGAGGGCATCCTCGAGGCGGCCGTCGTCTACGGCTACTTCCCGGCCGTGAGCAAGGGCGACGACCTGATCGTGCTCGGCGACGACGGCACCGAGCGGGTCCGGTTCACCTTCCCGCGGCAGCGCCGGGACCGGCGGCTGTGCCTGGCCGACTTCTTCCGCGCGCAGGACTCCGGCGAGACCGACGTGATCGCCTTCCAGGTGGCCACGATGGGCCAGCGGATCAGCGAGTTCGCGGCGGAGCTGTTCGCAGCCAACGCCTACCGCGACTATCTCGAGGTGCACGGGCTGTCGGTGCAGCTGACCGAGGCGCTGGCCGAGCACTGGCACGCCCGGGTGCGGGAGGAGCTCGGCTTCGGCGGCGAGGACCCCGACGACGTCGAGGAGTTCTTCAAGCTCGGCTACCGCGGCGCGCGCTACTCGTTCGGCTACCCGGCCTGCCCAGACCTGGAGGATCAGCGGCAGGTGCGCGAGCTGCTGGACTTCGGCCGGATCGGCGTCGAGCTGTCCGAGGAGTTCCAGCTGCACCCGGAGCAGTCGACGTCGGCGATCGTCGTCCACCACCCCGAGGCGAAATACTTCGCCACGTGAGCCGGTGCCTGGCCGCGGTGCTGTTCGACATGGACGGCACGCTCACCGACTCCGAGCCGGTCTGGGACGAGGCGTTGCGGGAGCTGGCGCGCTGGCTCGGCGGGTCGCTGTCCGACGCGGCGCGCCGGGCGACGCTCGGCACGAACGTCGCCGCGTCGGTCGACATCGTGCAGCGCGACGTCGGCCGGCCCGACGCCGACCCGGTGGCCAGCGGGGAGAAGCTCGTCGCCGAGGCGGCCGCGCGGTTCGCCCGCGGGCTCGTCTGGCGGCCGGGCGCCCGGGAGCTGGTCGAGGCGGTACGGGCAGCCGGGATCCCGAGCGCGCTGGTCACCAACACCGAGCGGGCGCTGACCCAGATCGCGCTCGGGCGGCTGGTCGACGAGCTGTTCGACGCGTCGGTCTGCGGCGACGAGGTCGCGCACAGCAAGCCGGCTCCCGACCCGTACGAGAGGGCGGCCGCGCTGCTCGGCGTCGCGCCCGCCCGCGCTGTCGCGATCGAGGACTCGCCGACCGGGGTCGCGTCCGCGGCCGCGGCGGGCTGCACCGTGCTCGTCGTCCCCGGCGGCGACCTGCCGGTGCCACCCGGCTCCGGCCGCACCTTCGCCGACTCGCTGGTCGGCATCACCGTCGCCGACCTCACCGCCCTCATCGCCCGCGCCGCCTGACCCCCGGCGCGGGCCACGGCCGCGGGCGGGTCAGGGGAGTTGGGTTAGGGAGAGGACATTGCCGTCGGGGTCGGAGAACCAGGCGATCCTGGCCCCGCCGGGCGCCGTCCAGATGCCGCGCCCGTCCTGCTCCATGCCCTCGTACCGGGTGAACGCGACCCCGAGCGCCACCAGCCGGTCCGCCGTGGCGGCAATGTCCGCCACCACGAAGCCGAGCACGGTTTACGGCGCCGGCACCACCGACCGCACCTCGGTGACCCGCAGCATCGTGCCCTGGACCCGCGCGACGAGCGCGAACGGCCGCTCGTCGGCGAGCTGCAGCCCCAGCGTGCCGCCGTAGAACCCGGCCGCGCGGTCGAGGTCCGACACGCCGACGAACGCCACGAGCGCGGCCGACGGATCCACGGTCGTGGACCGTACAGTGCCACGGCGCCGGCGGCGCGGGTCAGCGGTGGTGGATGCGGTAACGGAGATGGATCACGCGCTGGGCCGGGTCCTCGACCGGCGGCGTCAGCCGGCGGACCAGCTCGAGCTCGACCTGCTCCGCCGGCAGGTGGTCGAACAGTCGCCGCCCCTGCCCGAGCAGCACCGGCACCACGTGCAGCTCCAGCTCGTCGAGCTGTCCTGCCCGCAGCAGCGCCTGCCCGGCACCGGCCCCGTGCACCATCACGTCGTCGTCGCCGGCCGCCGTGCGGGCCTGCGCCGCGCAGTCGGCCACGTCGGTGACGTACCTGACGCTGCCCGGCGGCGGCTCCTGCGGGACCGTGCGGGTCAGCACGAAGATCGGCACGCCGTCGTGGTGGTCGCCCTGCCAGCGACCCGCGTTCTCATACGTGCGGCGGCCGGTTACGACGGCGCGGGTCGCCATCAGCTCGTCGTAGACCTCGCGGTTGGGTCCCGGCTCGTCGCGCCGGTCGAGCCAGTTGAACAGGCGGAACCCGCCGACGCCCATCGGCTCGTCCACGCCGTCCCGCGGCCCGGCGACGTATCCGTCCAAGGACATGGTCATGTCCAGCCGGATGCGTGCCATCGCCTCAGCCCGCCGACCGCACGCGGTAGCGCAGGTGCAGCACGCCCGGTCCCTCCAGGCTGCGCAGCAGCTCCAGCTCCTGCTGGTCGGGGGAGCTGTCGTCGAACAGCCGGCGCCCCTGCCCGAGCAGCACCGGCACCAGCTGCAGCTCCAGCTCGTCGATCAACCCGGCCCGGAGCAGCGCCTGCGCGGCCGACGCGCCGTGCACCATGACGTCCCGTCCGCCGGCGGCGGCCTTGGCCTGATCGACGGCCGACCCGACATCGGTGACGTAGCTCGCGTGTCCGGGCGCCGGCGTCGACGGTGCCGCGTGGGTGAGCACGAAGATCGGCACGCCGTCGTGGTGGTCGCCGCCCCACCCGCCGGCGAACTCGAACGTACGCCGGCCGACGACCACCGCCCCGGTCGCCAGCATCTCGTCGAACACCGCCGCGCTCGGCCCGCTGGTCGGCCGGTACGAGCCGGGCTCCAGGCCGCCCTCGCTCAACCAGGCGTGCAGCCGCTCCCCGCCGACCCCGAGCCCGTGCTCGGCGTCGTCGCCCGGGCCGGCGATGAACCCGTCCACCGACATCGACATGTAGAGCCGGACCTTGCTCACGGCGCTGCCTCCTCCGGCGCGGCGGAAACCCAGGAGCCGCCAACCTAGCGGCGCATGGGGACAGCACGGCGCCGGGCGGGTCGTGACGACCCGCCCGGCGCCGCGTACCCCCGATGGTCAGTCGGCGGCGACCGCCTGCAGCACGTTGAGCTTCGAGGCCCGCCGCGCCGGCAGCCACGCCGCCAGCACCCCGGCCACCGCCGCCAGCAGCAGGTAGAGCGCCAGCTGGGGGATCGGGAACGACAGCTCCGTCACGCCCTGGCTGACCAGCGCCCGCTGCAGCGCCGCGCCGAAGATCACCCCGACCGCCAGGCCGAGCAGGCCGCCGAACACCGCGACGAGCACCGACTCGACCCGGACCATCCGTTTGACCTGCCGCCGGCTCATCCCGACCGCCCGCAGCAGCCCGAGCTCCCGGGTCCGTTCCAGCACCGACAGCGCCAGCGTGTTGACGATGCCGAGGATCGCGATGCCCACCGACAGCGCCAGCAGCAGCTGGAAGAACTGCACCAGCTGGTCGATCTGCTTGGTCGCGTCGCCGACGAACTCGGACTCGTTCTGCACCTGCAGGTTCGGGTACGAGGCGAGCGCCTGGTCCAGCGGCCCGCGCAGGGCCGTGGCGTCGGTGCCGTTCGCGGCCTTGACCAGCGCCGCGAAGTAGAGCTGCTGCTTGAAGTGGACCGCGGCCGAGTCGTCGACCAGGTAGTTGCCGATCAGCTGGTTCGACAGGTAGACCCCGGCCACCTTCAGCGTGCTCTTCTGGCCGTCCTCCCAGGTGACCGGCACCGTCGACCCGACCGACAGGTGCTTGTCGTCGGCAACGTCGTCGGAGATCAGCGTGTCGCCCGGGCCGAGGTCGGCGGCCTTGCCCGACTTCATCGACAGGTCGACGGTGGTGCCCAGCGCCGCCCGGTTCAGCGACGTCGGGAACTCGTCGGCGCCGGCGATGGTCGCCTCGCCGCCGCGCAGCCCGGTCACCTCAGCGACGCCCGGCGTGTCCTGCACGGCCTTGAACGCGGCCTGGTCGATGCCGACCGCGGTCGGGCTGACGATGTAGTCGGCACCGATCGCGTCCGAGGCGATCTTGCGGACGCTGTCCTTCAGCGACGAGCCGAGCACGCCCACCGCCGCCACCAGCGCCAGCCCGATCATCAGCGCCGCCGCGGTGGCCGCGGTGCGCCGCGGGTTGCGCAGCGAGTTCTGCCGGCCGAGCCGGCCGGGCAGCCGGCGCCGGAACAGCAGCCCCACGGTCCCCGTCACCGGCCGGCTCACCAGCGGCGAGAGCAGGGCCACGCCGAGGAACGCCAGCACGGTGCCGATGCCGAGGATCGCCAGCCCGCTGCCGGTCAGCCCGAAGGTCATCGCGACCGCGCCGGCGACCGCGAGGATCGCACCGGCGATGGTCTGCTTGACCAGCGGGCGGTCAGCCGTCGCCGCGTCCCGCATCGCCGCCACCGGCGGCACCTTGGCCGCCCGCCGCGCCGGCATGAGCGCCGCCACCGCGGTGATGATGATGCCGACCGCGAACGCGGCGATCACCGTGCGCAGCTCGATCACCGGGCTCGCCGA
>DATBFW010000142.1:0-55932 GCA_036558285.1 Mycobacteriales bacterium
GGGAAGCGGTCCGGCGCCGAGCGGGCCAGCAGCTCCGGTCCAAGCTGCGCCAGCCGGTGCACCATGTCCGGCAGGTCATCCGCCGGCACGCCCAACTCCTCGGCGAGTGTGTTGGCCGCGGCCGGCGCCAGGTAGGCGCGCACCTCAACCCGGTACAGGTGCCCGCCGATGCGCACAATCTCGTCCGTAGGCAGGTTGTCGTAAGTGTTGGAGATGTAGATGAGGAAGGCCTTGCTGCGCAGGAATGCCAGCGTCTCCGTGGGGTTGCGGGCGTCCATGACCAGGGTGCTGCAGCGCTCCTGGTGCTCCTTGATGTTCTCGCGAGCGCGTTCGAGGACGTGGGCCGAGTAGTCGCCCATTAGGTAGTGCAGGCGGCGGTAATAGTCGCCCCCGCGTTCGCGGTCAAGGCGCCGGAACTCGTCCAGCCAGACCTTGGCCTGGTTGCCGTTGCCGACGCCCAGCTCCAGCACGTACAGCTCGTCCGGCAGGGCCCGGCGCTCGACCAGCCGGTCGCAGTTGTCCAGCAGCGCCGAGATGATCTCGCGGACCCCGGTCAGGTTGCGGGCGTCGCTCTCGCCGCCGGGCAGCGCCTGCTCGTACGCCCGGCCGGTCGCCTTCTCCCACCGGTCGAGGGCCCGCCAGTAAAGCCCGTTGAAGTCCCAGATGCAGCTCTCGCTGCCGGCGCACCAGTCCTCCAGCGGCACCCCGTCCGGAGTGTCCGAAGTGGACAGCCGCAGCGCCTCGGCGGTGAGCACGCGCAGGTCGGCTTCCGGCGCCCGGCGCAGGTCGACCGCGACCTCGATGCCGTCGACCTGCTCGCACCGCCCGGGCGGGCCGAACCCGGTCAGCGGCGCCGAGCACAGCGCACGGACGTCGACCACGTTGCGGAAGTTGTTCTTGTATTGCAGCCAGTCGCAGACGATCCGGACCCGGGACAGGTCGACCTCGTCGGCGGCCAGCCCGTCGAGCACGGGGCCGAGAGCGGCGGCTACGTCGACCGGGGTCTTGCTGCGCAGCCGGGCGACCGGGCGGACCTCAACCAACATTGCGGGTACCCCTCTCGCTGGCCCGACCGACGGGCCGGCCGCCGAGCCGGCCACCGAGCCGGCCACCGACCACCCGGGGGCCGATCCCGGCGGTCTCGAGGATCTCCGGCACCAGGCCCTCCTTGCCGAAGACCATGACGTGTACGCCGCCGACCCCCGGGATCTCCCTGACCTGCGCGGCGATCTCGGCGCACAGCCGCACGCCCTCGGCCGCGAACCGGTCCGACGGCACCGAGGTGAGCCGGCGGACCACGTCGTCGGGGATGTGGATGCCGGGGACCTCGGAGCGCATGAACTCCAGCGCCCGGGGCGAGCGGATCGGGCCGATCCCGGCCAGCACCGTGCACTGGTCGGTCAGCCCGAGGTCGCGGACGTCGGCCATGAACCGGGCGAACATCGGCACGTCAAAGACGAACTGGGTCTGCACGAACTCGGCCCCGGCGGCGACCTTCTTGGCCAGCCGCGCGGCCCGGAACCGCTGCGGCGCCGCGAACGGGTTCTCCACGGCACCGATCAGCCAGGACGGCGGCGGGGCGACGGTCCGCCCGCCGAGCAGCCGGCCGGAGTCGCGCAGCGCCCGCGCCGCGCCGACCAGCGTCACGCTGTCCAGGTCGAAGACCGGCATCGCTCCCGGGTGGTCGCCGAAGCGCGGGTGGTCGCCGGTGAGCAGCAGCACGTTGGGGATGCCGAGCAGGCCGGCGCCGAGCAGGTCGGACTGCAGTGCGATCCGGTTGCGGTCGCGGCAGACCAGCTGCATCACCGGCTCCAGCCCGGCCCGCTGGGCAAGCACCGAGCCGGCCATCGCCGCGGGCATCACGCTGGCGCCGGGGTTGTCGGTGACGTTGACCGCGTCGACCCAGCCGGACAGCGCCCTGGCCTTGGCGTCGACCCGGTCCGGGTCGATCCCGTGCGGCAGGTCGAGCTCGGCGGTCACCGCGAACCGGCCGGACTCGATCGCTGTCCGCAGCCCCTCGGTCACGCCGCGCTCGCGGTGGTGGGCCAGATCGGCAGCCGCGTCCGGACGCCCTCGGGGTCTGCCCAGAGGCCCTCGTCCCGGCCCTGCCAGTAGTTGACCCAGCTGCTCGAGCCGGTCAGTCGGTGGTCGACCGGCCGCTGCAGCAGGGACAGGTCGTCGAGGTGCCCGGCCGCCTCGGCCCGCTCGTACGCGACCACCCAGACGCAACGCACCTCCGGGTAGACCTCGCAGGCGCCGTCCGGGGAGACGCCGCCGCACGGGCCGTTGCGCAGCTGCTTGGGGCAGGTCTGCGGGCAGGCGTAGCCGGTCGCCGGCAGCGCGCACTGGCCGCACATCCGGCAGCCGAACGCCCGCTGCTTGACCGCCTTCTCGGTGGCGGTGAACGCTCGCCCGGCCCGCCGGTGCGTCTCCAGCCAGCGGGCCAGCCGCCGGTTGACCCGGTTGGGCGTGAGCAGGCGATGGAGCAGGTAGTTGAGCCGGGCCGACAGTCGCGGCACGTACGGGCGGGGCCAGCCGGCCCTGGTCGCGACCTGCACCGGATCCCCTCCCCGGACACCTCGGATTTGTCGGACCAGAGCAGGATCACAGCCGGGCCGGGGACGGGTCACGGTCGCCGGGGCCAAATCTCGGTGCCGGCCCGTTGTGGTCGGCAACAGCGACGGCGCTGATGCCGACGACTGTAGGATTGTCTGACGACATTCCCTCGACGGTGGAGGCGGGATGGCCCGGTTCGCGGGGCAGGTGGCGGTCGTGACCGGGGCCGGCTCCGGACTCGGGGCGGCCTCCGCGCGGCGGCTCGCAGCCGAGGGTGCGCGGGTGCTCGTCGTCGACCTCGACGGCGACGCGGCCAAGACCGTCGCGGAGTCCATCGGCGAGCAGGCCCGCTGGGCCGTCGCCGACGTGGCCGGGGAGTCCGATGTGGACGGCTACGTGCGGGCCGCTGGACGAGTTCGGCCGGATCGACCACCACCACCTCAACGCCGGCATCGTCGGCTCCTTCGCACCGCTGCCCGAGCTGGCCGTCGAAGACTTCGACCGGGTGCTCGCGGTCAACCTGCGCGGCGTCCTGCTCGGCCTGCGCGCCGCCTTCCGGCAGTACGCGGCCCAGGGCAGCATCGGCAACGTCGTGCTCACCGCGTCGATCGCCAGCTTGCGCGGCAGCGCGGACATCCTGCCGTACCAGATCTCCAAGCACGGCGTGCTCGGCGCGCTGCGCGGGGCGGCGATGTATGGCGGGCCGCTCGGCATCCGGGTCAACGCGGTCGCGCCGGGGATCGTGCCGACCGGGTCAGATCGCGGGCGTCTCGACCTCGCACATCGCCCGGGCGACCACGACCCGCAGGTGCGCCGGCACCGGCGCGGTCGACGTGCGCAGGTGGGCGACGGTCTCCCGGAGCCGGCGGACCTCCTTCTCCAGCCGGCGGATCTCGGCAAGGTGGCCGAGCTCGCGGTCCTCGGCGACGGCCGCGATCCGGCCGATCTCCCGGACCAGCGGGGCGAGCATGCCGTTGTCGGCGAGCGGCGCGTCGTCCAGAGCAGTCATCGGCTCGTCCCTCCCACTCCGGCGCTGTGCTGGGAAACTAGCCAGCGAGGCGGTCCGGCCGACATGTCGCGAGGGACAAACCCCTCGACGACCCGGTTGGTCCGATCCACAACGGCGGCGGGAGTGGCGGCATGAGCGAGCCTCCGGACCGCAGGCTGCGGGACGAGAACGCGGTGCTCCGCGACATCGTCACGATCTACAGCGAGCTGTCCGGCCTGGCCTCCCAGGACACCGACCCGGCGACCGTGCTCAGCCTGGTCTCCGACCGGGTCGGCGGCTCCGCCGCGCTCGTCGACGCCCAGCTCGAGGTGCTGGCCAGCGCCGGCGCCGACGACCTGGCCGGCCTGCTGGCCGCGGAGCGCGGCGCGCTGGCCCGGATGGTCGCCACCGCCGCGGCGACCCGGCGGGCGCTGACCCTGCCCGCGGCGGCCGAGGACGCGCCGTCAGTGGTGGTCGCGCCGATCGTGCTCGGCGACGAGGCGGCCGCCTACCTGCTCACCGCGACCAGGGACGAGGACGGCCAGGCCGAGGACACCCGGCTGATGGTCACCGAGCACGCGGCGATGATCTGCGGGATCGTGCTCGGCCGGGCCAGGGTGGTGGCCGCCGCGGCAGGTCAGGCGCGGCGGGAGCTGTTCGACGGGCTGCTGCTGCTCGGCGACCGCGCCGACGCGGACTTCGAGAACTGGGCCCGGCACCTCGGCATCAAGCCGGACCAGCGGCACCGGGTGATGACGACGGTGTTCCGGACCGCCGGCCCGGGCGGGGCGCCCGCGTCCACCGCGGCCGCGCCGGGCCGGGAGGCGGAGATCGCCGCGGAGGTGGAGCGGCTGCTGCTGACCCGCTGCCACGCGGCCACCGTGGTCAACCGCGGCACCGAGGTCGTCGCGGTGGTGGCCGTGGACGACCCCGCGCCCGGCCGGCTGGTGCAGGTGGCCACGCTGTGCAAGACCACGGTCGAGGGCCGCTTCCCCGGCACCGTGGTCTCCACCGGCATCGGCAACCCGTACACCGGCGCGGCCCGGATCGGCACCTCGTACGCGGAGGCGCGGCACGCGGTCGACACCACCATGCTGATGTCCGGGCTCGGTGGGGTGGTCACGTTCGCCGAGCTCGGCATCTCCCGGCTGCTGGCACGCGTCCGCGACGTCGCCGACCTGTACGAGTTCGCCCGGGACGTGCTCGGCGACCTGCTCGAGCACGAGCGCACCCACGGCTCGGACTACCTGGCCACGCTGACCGTCTACTTCAACGAGAACAACAGCCCGCAGCGCAGCGCTCGACGGCTGCACACGCACCCGAATACCGTGGCCTACCGGGTCCGGCGGATCGAGGAGATCACCGGCCTGAGCCTCAGCTCCTACTCGGACCGGCTGATGCTGCAGGTCGCGCTGGAGATCGTGAACGGATTGGGCGAGCCGGCATGAGCAGCTTCCTCGACAGGCTGGACGATCGCATCCTCGTCTGCGACGGGGCGATGGGCACCGCGCTGCACGCCGCCGGCAACTCGCTGGACCAGGCCCTGCCGGCGCTCAACCTCACCGCGGCCGACCTGGTCGGCGCGATCCACGACGGCTACATCGACGCGGGCGTCGACATCGTGCAGACCAACACGTTCGGGGCCAGCCGGCTGCGGCTGGCGCCGTCCGGGCACGGCGACCGGGTCGCCGAGATCAACACGGCCGGGGTACGGATCGCCCGCACCGCGGCCGGCCGCACCGACCGCGAGGTGTTCGTCGCCGGCTCGGTCTCCCCGGCGGTCACCGTGCAGCAGCGCAGCACGACCTCCGCGGCGGAGCGCACCTGGGCGCTGCGCGAGCAGATCGCCGCGCTCAACGGCGCCGGCGTCGACCTGCTCGTGCTGGAGACGTTCGGGTTCCTCACCGAGCTGGTCGAGGCGGCCACGGTCACCGCCGAGCACGCGTCGGTGCCGATCGTGGCCCAGGCGACGTTCGCCGCCGACGGCCGGACGCTGTCCGGGCACACCCCGCGCGAGGTGGTCGACGCGCTCGCCGGGCTGCCGGTCGCGGTGCTCGGGATCAACTGCACGCTCGGCCCGCAGGGCTCGCTGGAGGTGGCGACCGAGCTGGCGCGGCACTCGACGCTGCCGCTGTCGGTGCAGCCGAACGCCGGCCTGCCGCGGCGGGTGTCCGCGGAACGGCTGGAGTACGAGGTCGACCCCGAATACTTCGCGCGGTACGCGGAGCGGCTGGTCACCTCAGGCGCCCGGCTCATCGGCGGCTGCTGCGGCACCACTCCGCTGCACATCGGCGCGGTGGTGAAGGTCGTGCAGGCCAGCGAGCAGCGGGCGACCCGGCCGGTGCTGGACGCCGTACGGCCGCGGGAGCCGGTCCCGGCGGAGCCGTCGGGTGACTGGCTGGCCGGCCCGGGGCCGGTGGTCGGCGCCGAGCTGCAGCCGCCCGCAGCCGGTGGGCTGCAGGCCGCGCTGGAGGCCGCCGAGGCGGTCCGGGACAGCGGCGCACAGCTGTTCTCGATCGCGCCGCCGATGCCCGGCCGCGGCCAGCGCTCGGCGATCAACCAGTCGGTCGAGGTCGCGGCCAAGCTGCAGGACCGGCTCGGTGTGCCGGCGCTGCCCGGGATCACCACCTGGAACCGGACGATCATGGCGCTGCAGGCGCACCTGCTCGGCGCGCAGGCCCGCGGGGTGAGCCGGGTGGTCTGCGAGACCGGGAACCCGCCGCTGATGGGCGACTACCCGACCGTCGACGGCAAGTGGGAGGTCGACTCGATCGGCCTGATCGAGCTGCTCGCCTCGCTCAACGCCGGGGTCGACTACAACGGGCTGCGGATCTCCTCCGGCGTGACGTTCGGGATCGGCGCCCGGGTCAACCCCGGCGCGCACGACCTGACCGCCGAGGGCGACCGGGTGCGCCGCAAGGTCGCGGCCGGGGCGCAGTTCCTGCTGACCCGGCCGGTGTACGAGATCGCCGGCCTGGAGCAGGTGCTGGCCGCGGTCGACGGCGCGGTGCCGGTGCTGGCGACCGTGCGGCCGCTGCGGTCCTTCGACGAGGCGGAATACCTGCGCTACGAGGTGCCGGACGTGACGATCCCGGCGGCGGTGATGGACCGGATGGAGCGGGCCGGGGCGAGCGGAGCCAGGGTCGGCCTCGACATCGCGGCCGAGCTGGCGGCCGAGGCCGGGCACCTGGTCCGCGGCGTGGTGGTGTGTGCCCCGAGCGCCGACCCCGAGCCGCTCACCGAGCTCATCCGCGCCCTGGTCGGCATCACCCCGACCCCCTAGCGAACGCTGGCTAGCCGTCGAGCAGGCCCGCGGCCCGCAGCTCCTCCAGGACGATGGGGGCCGCGGTGGTCGCCGCGTGGATGCCGATGACGCTGGCGATCTCCAGCACCTCCATCAGCTCCTCCTGGGTCGCGCCGTAGCCGATCGCGTTGCGCAGGTGCAGGGTCAGTCCGGGTACGTACAGGTGGGTGGCAGAGGCGCCGAAGGCGATGTAGACGAACTCCTTGACCTTCGGCTTCAGCACGCCGGTCTTCCACGGCACCGAGGAGAGGTTGAGGTATGCCTCGAACAGCTCGGGGTCGACCTCGAGGAAGCCGTCCCAGAACTCGTGCCAGTAGCCGCGGTTGCGGGTGAACTCGGCCTTGAGCTCCTGCTGCCGCTCGGTCAGCGGCGCCGGCCCGGTCCGCCGGCCCTCCTCGCCGAGCACGTCGAGCAGGATCGGCACCCCGATGTTGCAGGCGTGGATGCCGAGAGTGCTGGTCAGCTCCAGCACCTCGGTGATCTCGGCCGCGGTGGCGCCGTGTGCGATCGCGGCCCGGACGTGAAGGGGGCGCGGTGATGGCCGGCGGCTTCGAGGCGCACCTGGACTGGGAGCGGCTGCCGCCGGGCATGTCACACCGGGACGTCGCCGGCGTCGCGGTCGGTCCGGACGACCTGGTGCACCTGTTCACCCGCTACCCACACCAGATCTTCGTGTTCACCCCGGACGGGGAGTTCGTGACGACCTGGGGCGAGGGTGCGTTCGTGCACGCGCACGCGATCAGGGTCGGCCCGGACGGCTCGGTGTACACAGTGGACAACTTCCAGCACACCGTGAAGAAGTTCTCCGCCGGCGGCGAGTTGCTGATGACCCTCGGCATACCGGACCAGCCGTCGGACACCGGCTACGTCACGGGCGCGCCGGTGTCGATCCACCTGGTCGAGGGGGTGACCCACGCCGGCCCGCCGTTCAACGGCTGCACCGACCTCGTGCTCGCCCCGAACGGCGACATCTACGTGGCCGACGGCTACCACAACTGCCGGGTCCATCACTTCGACGGCAAGGGCGAGCTGATCCGCTCGTGGGGCGCGGTCGGCGAGGGACCGGGCGAGTTCCGGCTTCCGCACGCGATCTGCCAGTCCCCCGACGGCCGGCTGTTCGTGGCCGACCGGGAGAACGACCGGATCCAGATCTTCACCCCGGACGGCGAGTATCTCGACGAGTGGAACGACGTCAACCGGCCGTGCGGCATCGCGCTGGACGCCGAGGGCCGGATGTACGTGGCCGAGCTCTGGCGGCCGGTCGGCAACCGCTCGTTCGTCCGCGACAACGCCGCCGTCGACCTACCCAGCCGGATGACCGTGCTGGACGGCGACGGCGCGGTGCTCGACCGCTGGGGCGACTCGGTCGACGACAAGGGCGCGGCCGGCAACTTCATCGCACCGCACTCGATGGCGATCGACTCGCGCGGCGACCTCTACGTCGGCGAGGTGACCTACACGTACGCGATCAGGAACGGTCTCGTCGGCGAGGAGCTCGCCTTCCACCAGATCCAGAAGTTCGTCCGCACACCCACCACCGCAGAGGCGAGGTAGACGCAGCATGGCGATGAAGCGCAGCGAGGACCGCATCCTGACCACCCACGGTGGCAACCTCCCGCGCCCTGCCGACCTCGACAAGCTCATCGCCGACGGCGAGAGCAAGCGAGCCGAGATCGACGCGCGGGTCCCCGGCGCGGTCGCCGAGGTGGTCGACAAGCAGATCGAGTGCGGTGTCACGATCCTCAACGACGGCGAGTACGTGAAGGCCGCGCACGGCGCCGACTATGTCGGCGGTCCGGTCCGGCCGGGCTTCTGCACGCCCGGCGCGCCGCCCGAGCCGGAGACCGAGAAGGTCGCCACGTCCGCCGTGCGCTACACCGGCCAGGACGCCATCGCGAGGGACGTCGAGGCCATGCTGGAGGCGGTCGAGGGCCGCGACGACGTGCAGGGCTTCATCGCCGCGCTCGGCCCGCTCAGCCTCGGCGCCGGCGCCCGCAACGGCTTCCACGACTCCGAGGAGGAGTACATGATCGCCGTGGCTGAGGTGATGCGGGAGGAATACAAGGCGGTCACCGACGCCGGCCTCGTGCTGCAGGTGGACGAGCCCGAGTTCGCCACCACGTGGATGTTCTACCCGGAATGGTCGATCGAGGACTACCGCAGGTACCTGGAGTTTGCGGTCGAGGTGATCAACCACTCGATCGCCGGGCTGCCGGAGGACCTGATCCGCTTCCACGTCTGCTGGGGCCGCGGGCACCGGCCCCACACCAACGACGTCCCGCTCAAGGACATCGCCGACATCATGATGAAGATCAACGCGATCGCGTACGCGGTGGAGTCCAGCAACGTCCGCCACCAGCACGAGTGGAAGGTCTGGGAGGACGTCAAACTCGCCGACGGCAACACCCTGGTGCCCGGTGTGATCGGCCACTACACCGATCTCGTCGAGCACCCCGAGGTCATCGCCGGTCGGCTGGTCGAGTTCGCCTCGGTGGTGGGCAAGGAGAACCTGCAGGCCGGCACCGACTGCGGGATCGGCTCCCGGGTCGGCCACGCCGAGGTGGTCTGGGCGAAGCTGGCGGCGATGGCGCAGGGCGCCGACCTGGCCAGCAAGCAGCTCTGGAAGCGCTGACATGCTCCGGTGGCGGGTCCCGCGGCGGGGACCCGTCACCGGTCAGGTTCCCGACCCGGCCGTGACCTCCCCGGCCGGGTCGGGTCACCAGGTCCGGGGCTGGGTCAGGTCAGCGCGGACAGCGCCTGGGTGACCGCGGCGCCGGCGTTGGCCACGTGCCGGCGGCAGGCCCGGGCTGCCTTCTCCGCGTCATCGGACTCGATCGCGTCGATGATGTCGTGCAGCTCGGCGACACTCTTCCGGGACCGGCCGGGAAGCGACAGGGACAGCGAGCGCAGCGCCCGCACCCGGGCGTGCAAGCTCGCCGCGGTCTGGTGCAGGGCCATGTTGCCGCCGCCGACGAACAGGATGTCGTAGAACCGGTCCTTGGCCTCGAGGATCGACGCGTCCCGGGCCGCCAGCCGGTCGATCGTGGCCAGCTGCTTGACCAGCGCCCGCCGCTGCGCGGGCGACGCGTTCTCCACGAAGAGCTTGCCGGCCAGGCCCTCCAGCACCGACCGCACCTGGTAGAGCTGGCGCGCGTCCTCGGCCGACAGCGTCGCCACCACCGTGCCCTTGTTGGGGATGGTGGTGACCAGACCTTCCGCGGCCAGCTCCCGCAGCGCCTCCCGGATGCTGGTGCGGGACACTCCGGTCAGCTCGACCAGCTCCCGCTCGATGAGCCGCTGGCCCGGCGCGAAGTGCCGGTCCAGGATGGCCTGCCGCAGGTTGTCGAGCACCTGCGCCCGGATGGGAGCCGGCGTGCGCTCCACCCGCAACACTTCCGCGCTGACCATTACCCCTCCAGGGATCGTCAACCGGGCACATACTACCCCGTCGTGTTACAGACTGTTGTATGCTTGTATGACGAAGACCAGCGCTGCGTACCGGCCGGGGAATGACCGTCGACGTTCGAGCTTCGCGGTCGACCGGTGACCGCGGCCCAGCCGGCTCAGGCCGTCCGGGAGAGTTCAGCGGCCCGCCGCTCCGCCGCCGCGACCACATTGGACAGCAGCAGCGCCCTGGTCATCGGGCCGACGCCGCCGGGGTTGGGCGAGAACCAGCCGGCCACCTCGGTCACGTCGAGGGCGACGTCGCCGGCGAGCTTGCCGTCCACCCGGCTCACCCCGACGTCGAGCACCGCGGCGCCAGGCTTGACCATGTCCCGGGTGATCAGCCCGGGCGAACCGGCCGCGGCCACCACGATATCGGCGCGGCGCACGTGCCCGGCCAGGTCGCGGGTGCGTGTGTGGCAGAGGGTCACGGTCGCGTTCTCCGACCGCCGGGACAGCATCAGCCCCAGCGGCCGGCCGACCGTGATGCCGCGGCCGATGATGACCACGTCTGCACCGGCGATCGGCACCTCGTAGCGGCGCAGCAACTCGATGATCCCGGCCGGCGTGCCCGGCACCGGCGCCGGCTCGCCGAGCACCAGCGCGCCGAGGTTGAACGGGTGCAGCCCGTCGACGTCCTTGACCGGGTCGACCCTGGACAGGATCGCGAACTCGTCCAGCCCGGTCGGCTGTTGCACCAGGAACGCAGTGCACTCCGGGTCGGCGTTGAGCTCGTCGACCACCGCGAGCACCTCGTCCAGCGTCGCGGTCGCCGGCAGCTCGCGCCGGATCGAGTTGACCCCGATCTCCTGGCTGTCCTTGTGCTTGGCGTTGACGTACCACCGGCTGCCCGGGTCGTCGCCGACCAGCACGGTGCCGAGCCCCGGCACCACCCCGGCCGACCGGAGGGCGGCGACCCGCCCGGTGAGCTCCTCCTTGATCGCCGCGAGCGTGGCCTTGCCGTCCAGAGTTACCGCGGTCATGCGCCCGTCCTGTCGTCGACTCGTCCGACAGTTCAGTATCGGACGTACACGGTCTGCTTGAGGAAGTAGCCCTCCAGCCCGTGCGCGCCGTCGTCGCCGGCCAGGCCGCTCTCCCGGAAGCCGGCGTGGAAGCCGTTGACCTCCTCCGGGCCGACCCGGTTGACGTACACCTCGCCGAAGGCGAGGTCGCGGCTCGCGCGCATGGCCGCGCCGAGGTCGTTGGTGTAGACGTACGCGGACAGCCCGTAGGTGCTGTCGTTGCTGCGGGCGGCCACCTCCGACCAGTCGGAGAACCGCGAGATCGGCGTGACCGGGCCGAAGACCTCCTGCCGCATCAGGCCCATGTCGTCGGAGACGTCGACGACCACGCCGGGGCTCATCCAGTGGCCGTTGCCGTACGCGCCGCCGGAGAGCCGCTCGCCGCCGGTGAGCACCGTCGCGCCCGCCTGCACCGACGCGGACAGGATGCCGAGGGTCTTGTCCAGCTCCTGGCCGCTGACCTTCGGCCCGATCTGGGTGTCCCGCCGGGTCGGGTCGCCGACCTTGAGCGCCTGTACGGCGGCCACGTACCGGTCGACGAACTCCGGGTAGATCGCCTCGTGCACGAAGGTCCGCTCGTTGGCGATGCAGACCTGACCGTTGTTGAGGTGCCGGGAGGCGACCGCGTCGGCCACGGCCAACTCGAGGTCGGCGTCGGCGAGCGCGATGAACGGCGCCTTCCCGCCGAGCTCCAGGTGCACCGGCTTCACCTGCGTGGCCGCGGTGGCGAGGATCTCCTTGCCCACCTCGGAGCTGCCGGTCATGGTGATCAGGTTGGTGCCGCGGCTCTCGACGAGCGCCGCGCCGATCACCTCGCCGGGCCCGGTGAGGACGTTGACCAGCCCGGCCGGGAACAGCCCCGAGCCCGCCACGATTTCGGCGATCGCGAGCGCGGACAGCGGGGTCTTCTCGTCCGCCTTGAGGATGATCGCGTTGCCGGCGGCCAGCGCCGGGCCGAGCTTGCGGGTGACGAGCGCGGACGGGAAGTTCCACGGGACGATCGCGGCGACCACGCCGTGCGGCCGGCGGCGGGTCCAGATCTCCTCGTTGGCCGTGCCGGTGTAGCGGATCTCGTCGGTGCGGGTCTCCAGCAGGCTGGCCGCGTGGGTGACGAAGCCGACCGTGCCGGCGATCTCGCCCTCGGCCTCGTTGATCGGCTTGCCCAGCTCGGCGGTGATGATCGAGGCCAGCCGGGGCTTGTCCGCCTCCAGCAGCGCGGCCAGCCGGCGCAGCGCGGCGGCGCGGTCCGGGTCGGGCACCGCGGCCCACTCCCGCCAGGCCCGCTGGGCCGCGTCGACCGCGGCCTCGACGTCGCCGAGGTCGGCGTCCGGGACCTCCACCAGCACCTCGCCGGTGGCCGGGTTCTCCACCTTGCGCCCGGCACCGCGGCCCGGCCGGAGCTCGCCGGCGATCAGCAGGTTGACGGGGTAGGTCATGTCATCACCTCTCCACAGAAGCCAGATTGTATGACCAGCAGACGGACATACGTCAGACCGTACGGTCGTCACGCGGGCGGCAGGCCGACCGTCACGACCGTGCCGCCAGGCCCGCCGACGACGGTCAGCGAGCCACCGAGATCGGTCGCCGCGTCGCGCAGCAGCACCAGCCCGAGGTGCCCGTCGCCGCGGTCCAGCGCACCCGGTGCGATGCCGACGCCGTCGTCCCGGACCACCAGCCGCACTCCAGCCTCGTCGCTGTCCAGGGTGATGTCCACCGTGTCGGCGGCGGCGTGCTTGGCCACATTGACCGCGCACTCCCGCGCACACCGGTAGAGGAAGGCCGCGACCCCGGGCGGGATCGGCCGGTGCAGCTGCGCCGACACCGCGACTTTCTGGTCCGGGCAGGCGCGGACCGCCGAGCTCGCCACGAGGTCGGCCAGGGTCTCGCCGGTGAGCTCGCGCGGGTTCCTCGCCGCGACGCGGCAGGGCTTCGGCGCCGTCACGGGCGGCCGGTTGGGCGACCCGATCAGCCTGTCGCCCGGCGTCCTCCCGCCTCTCGTGTTCAACCCGGCCGAGGGCGGGTTCGCCACCGCAGGAGTTGTCACCAACACCGACAACCTGACACAGGGGATCAGCTACACCGCCACGCGCAGCTCGCCGACGCCGCTGACCTGCACCAACAGCGGATTCTGGACCAATCCGTCCGGGACCGGCTTCGGCCCGGCGGCGCAGAACCCTACTGGCCGTCCCGACAGCCCGCCGGCGTTCAGCGGTGAGAGCGAGGTGGACGTCGGCACCACCGATGCGCTGCTGTTGATGGACCAGGAGATGCTGGACAACGGGCCGGGCATCCCGGCGAACAACCGCTTCACGGTCACGGTCGACGGTGTCGCCCGGATCGTGACCGCGGTCCAGGTCGTCGACGACTCGCCGCCCGACCTGGCCCTGCTGGACCTGACCTTCGACGGCGCGGCGGTCACCTCAGGACAGACGGTGACGGTGCAGTACTCCAGGCCGATCACCAGCGGGTCGGCGTCGCTGCGGGACCTGGAGAGCCTGCAGACGGCCAGCTTCGGACCGGTCACCGTGACGGTCGTCTGACAGCGGAGCGAGCGCGGCCGGCCGCCGACATCACTCGGAGACGGGCGATGCCGGCGGCCCCCTCGCGGGACGCCGGCCACCGACCGCCCGGGCAAGGGATGACCGCCCGTCCGGTCCGCTCCATGACCCCCGCTGCGGAGCTTGCCGACCCACTCGGCCGTGTGCGTGCCGCCATGCCCGGTCGCACCGGGGTGGTGCAGGAGGGCTGCGCCGATCATGGAATCGTCCGGCTGGGCATCCGTGGGAGCCAGGGCCTGGCTAGGCCTTTCGGCTGCGTCGGGACGCTGTTCGGCGTAGAACCTGGTGCGATTCTTTAGTGTGAGTGCGCGTCTGGGCTGGACCGATTGCCTTCGTTTGCGTGCTCAAACGCCTGTAGGCGTCCCCAGGGAGCGGATTCGGTACGGCGAGTCCGATTTCCGGCTGTCCTCCATTGGGATGAGTCTTAGGTTTCCATGGGTCCCCCGAGGATTAGGGGTTCGAACCCCTCAGCAAGGGTCTACCGGCCTCAAGCCGTACGCCGGAACGTGCAAGTGCTCACCGTTCCGCTCCCGGGAGGGGACTTTCCTACATGCGTGCAGTCCAGTTGTTACGCGGATCGCCGCGGCGCAAAGCCGTCGCGGGGTTTGCCGCTGCGATAACAGTCGTAACCAGCTTCTTCGTGGTACAAGGTCTGGCCGGCGCGGACGTTGTGACCTCGCCGCCGTCGAAGATGCTGGCCGTCGGTCCGACGAGCCCGGACAACGGTTTCCCCGTCTGGTACAAGGACTCGAACAGCCTCAGCGTCGGGCTCTGCCTCGACATCAACGTCCCGCAGTGCAACCTCGGGACCGAGCTTCCCGACCCGACGCAGCCGGTCTCGTTCCCGGACAACTTCCCGGAGGAGACCTTCTACCAGCTGGCCCAGTCGCAGCTGGCGCTGCCCAACGGGACCACCGCGGTGCTCAACGACAACCTTGAGGCCGCGTTCAACAGCGCGGCACCGGCCGACGGCCAGCAGATCGTCTTCGGCCGGGTCCGGATCCGGATCACCACCCCGACCACCGGTCACTACGTGATCACCCACCCATACGGGGTGGACGCGTTCGACGTCGCCGACGCGGCGAGCCGGAACATCAACTTCACCGAGGACGTCGGAATCGGCGACCCCGGCAACTTCAAGGGCGCGCTTGGCTCCCGGGTGAACCCGTTCCTGCGCTGGGACACCGGTCTGATCAAGGGCCCGGACGGCGCCTCGTACCTGGGCGACGGCATCACCGCGCACGCGATCACCGGCTCGGACCTGAACACCAACTTCTTCCGGATCGACGGGCCGGACATCGGCGGTCCTGGCGTCAACACGATCCAGACCAACCTGTTCACCCTGCAGGGCCGGGTCGCCACCAACTCCGGCGTCTCGCCGACCGCGGTGACCTACACCCGCACCAGCACCACCGGCGGGTTCATCGACGCGTTCGCCACCACCAACCCCGACCAGGTCATCCAGGTCAAGGGCACCGGCATCAGCACCACCACGCTGAAGGCCGGCGTCGTCGGACGGTACTTCGGCCGGGTCGCCTTCACCGGCGCCACCCCACCGGCATCGGTGAGCATCGTCAACACATCCGACCGACCACCGACGACAGTGAACGTCACGGTGACAGATCAAGTGGTCGTGACGAAGGCCGCGTACAACTCCGATACCGGCCAGTTCGTGGTCAATGCGACCTCGAGTGACACGGCCACACCACCGACGCTGACCGTCGTCGGCTTCGGCAACCTGGCCGCGGGCACTGCGACGTTCGACCTCACCGACCAGGTTCCGCCCGGCTTCGTCACGGTCAGCTCGTCCAAGTCCGGCTCCGCCACCCTCCCGGTGACGGTCACCGGCGCCGCGTTCGCGCCGGAGCCGGTGACGGCTCAGGCACCGGCAACGCTGACAGTGCAGCAGGGCCAGCAGGTCCAGCTGGACGGCTCGGCGTCGCTGAACGCGACCGGCTTCTCGTGGGCGCAGGTCGCCGGCACGCCCGCGGTGACGCTGTCCAACGCGAACACGTCGATCGCCAGCTTCACGGCTCCTGCCACGTCGACCACGCTGACCTTCCGGCTTACCGTGCAGGGTCCTGGCGGCCCGAAGACGACCGACGAGGTCGTGACGGTCGCCGCGATCGCCCCGCCGCGGGCGAACGCGGGTCCGCCGCAGACGGTCCTGGCCGGCGCGACGGTCACCCTGGACGGCTCCGGCTCGACCGGCGCCACCAGCTACCTGTGGAAGCAGACCGGTGGCGTGACGGCGAACCTGTCCAGCACGACGGCGGTCAAGCCCACGTTCACCATGCCGAACACGGCCGACCCGGTGATCTTCCAGCTCACCGTCACCGGCCCGGGCGGATCCGACGTGGCGACCGTTCAGATCAGCCCGGTCGCGGACGTGCTCGACACGAGCCAGGTCGAGTTCCGCCAGAGCAAGGGTGAGTGGCGGATCCAGGGCACGGCCACCGTGACCACCGGCAACACGATCAAGGTCCACCTCGGCAACGACCTGACCGGAACGCTGCTCGGCCAGGCTCCCGTCGACGCGCTCGGTGGCTGGAGCCTCCGTCTCGTCGGCCCGCAGCCGCCGGCCAGCCGGACGATCAGCCTCGAGTCCACCCGAGGCGGCGTCAAGCTCGCCATCCCGATCGTGGTGCGCAACTAACTAGCACCACCGTCACATAACGCGGTGCCCCGCAGCCTCCGGGCTGCGGGGCACCGTGCCGTCCGGCCCGGGACGGTGTCGTCGTTGGTCGAGGCGGGTACGGGCGCGATCCGCGGTGGTGGCGGGAGCGGGTCGGGGCCGGGCGGCGGGAGGAGCATCTGGCCGCGCCGCGGCCGGCGGGGGATCATGACGGGGACCGGGAGGTGCGCATGGCGGACCGGGAGCTCACTGGCGTGGTCGTGGCGGCCGGACCGGACGGCCGGCGCAGCACGACCGCGCTCGGCCAGGCCGTGCTGGCGGCGGCGCTGCGCCCGGTCGACGAGCCGGGCGCGGCCGCGGTCGAGCGGTCGACGGCATGGCGGTCGGACTACCCGACGCACTTCCGCCGGCTGATCGAGGCCGGTCTGCCCGACCCGAAGAGCTGGCTCGCGGTGGCCGACAGCGGCCTGGCGGAGCTGGACCGGCAGCTGCGGCTGGCCCGCGCCGACGGCACCGAGGACGCGCTGCCGGCGGCGCTGGCCGAGCCGGCCGGGCGGTCCCTGCGCACCGCCGAGGTGGCCGGCGAGGGCGAACCGGAGCGCGAGCTCGTCCTGCCGTACCGCGGGCGGCGGCTGCGCGGGGACGAGATCCGCCGCCAGGTCGGGGCCTGGATCGCCGCCGGGGTGGCCGAGCCGTCGCTGGCCGAGCCGGTCGAGGACGTGCTCGCGCACCCGGAGTGGCTGCGGCTGGACGGCGTGACGGTCGCCGCGCTCGGAGCCGGGGCCGAGATGGCGCCGGTGCCGAGCCTGCTGCGCTGGGGAGCCACCGTGGCCGCGGTCGACCTGCCGGTCCCCGCGCTCTGGGAGCGGCTGCGGCGGACCGCCGGGGCCGGCGCCGGCCGGCTGCTGATCCCGACCGACTCCCGCACCGGAACCGACGGCGCCGACCTGCTCACCGAGGTGCCGGCGGTGGCCGACTGGCTCGCCGGACTGCCGGGACGGCTCGTCCTCGGCACCTACGCGTACGCCGACGGCGGGCTGCACCTGCGGCTGTCCGGCGCGGCCGACGTGCTGGGCCGGCGGCTGCGGCAGCGGCGGGACGACCTGACGCTGGCGTTCCTGGCCACCCCGACCGACACGTTCGCGGTGCCGGCGGACGCGGTCGCCGACGCCACCCGCCGGCACCACCGGCGCTCGGCCGGCACCCTGCTGCGCCCGCCGTTGCGCGCGGTCAGCCGCGGCCAGCTGTTCCTGCCGCCGTACGAGCCCGGCGCCGACCCGGGCGTCAACGACAGCCTGATCCCGCAGCAGGGACCGAACTACGCGCTGGCGAAGCGGGTGCAGCGGTGGCGGGCAGCGGTGGCGCGGGCCGCCGGGACGCCGGTCTCGTTCCACGTCGCGCCGTCGGCCCGGACCCGCTCGGTGGTCAAGCACCGGGTGCTGGCAGCCGCCTTCAACGGCGCGCACCACTTCGGCATCGAGGTGTTCGAGCCGGCGACCGCCAGCACGCTGCTCGCCGCGCTGCTCGTCCGCGACCTCAACACCGCACCGGCGCAGCGGGCACATCCCTGGCAGGACGAGGCGTACTCGGCCGTCCACGGTGGACTGTGGCGGGCCGGATACACGCCGCGCAGCGTGCTCGGCGTCGCGTTCCTCCTCGGCGCCGTGCGCCGGACGCCTCGGTACTAGGGGGCCGTGCCTACAACAGGTCGGGGCGGGTCCAGGGGCGGGCGAGGGCGTGCTGGCCGCAGAAACCGAGCACGGTCTCGTACCAGATCTCGGAGTTGGCCGGGGACAGGATCCAGTGGTTCTCGCCGGTGAAGTTGAGGAACCGGTGCGGTAGCTCGGCCGGGTCGCCGTCCCACCGGTTGACCAGGTCCCACCACAGCCGCAGCGCCTCGCTGACCGGCACCCGGTAGTCCCGGTTGCCGTGGGTGATCAGCATCGGCGTGCGGATGCGGTCGGCGAAGTGGTGCGGCGAGTTCTCCGCGTACCAGTCCGGATGGTCGGCGGGCCGGCCGAACCAGCTCAGCCAGTTGTACGCGACGTCGGCGGTGTCGTTCTTCTGGTCGAGCGCCCAGGTGCCGGAGTGCGTGACGATCGCGCCGAACCGGTCGGTGTGCCCGGCCACCCAGTTGGTCATGTAACCGCCGAACGACGCGCCGAGGCAGGCGGTCCGCGCACCGTCCACATCGGACCGTTCGACCACGGCCTCGAGCAGCGCCTCGAGGTCGGCCCAGACCCGGCCGGCCCGGTGCGGCCACGCCCTGGCGATGAAGTCCGGGCCGTAGCCGGTGGACAGGGCCGGGTCGGGCATCAGCACCGCCCAGCCGTGCGCGACCGGCACCCACGGGTTCCACCGCCAGCTCCACGAGTTGAACGAGGAGAACGGGCCGCCGTGGATCCACAGCATCAGCGGGGCCGGGCCGGTGCCCTCCGGCGGCAGGCAGAGCCAACCCCGCACGGTGGCGCCGTCGACCTCGGTGGCCACCTCGGTCAGCCGGCCGGGCGGCGCCGGCGCCGGGGCCGGCGTGGGCAGCGTCACCGGCTGCTGGTCGTCGGCGGTGGTGTCGAGCCGGACCGGCACCGGCGGGGCGTCGACGGCCGAGCGCAGCGCGTAGACCCAGCGACCGTCCGGCGCCGGGCAGAGCGAGGAGTATGAGGCGTCGGCGGCGAGGCGACGGCGGACCGCGCCGCTGGCTGGGTCGACGGCCAGCACCGCGCCGCGGCCGTGCAGATCGCCGGCGACGTAAAGGGTCTGCGAGTCGGCCGACCAGACCCACTCCCCCGGCCAGAGATCGCCGATCGGGACGGCGACC
This sequence comes from Mycobacteriales bacterium, assembly GCA_036558285.1. GTDB lineage: Bacteria > Actinomycetota > Actinomycetes > Mycobacteriales > CADCTP01 > CADCTP01. The sequence continues at coordinate 19,326 of DATBFW010000142.1, forward strand.
GGTGGCTCGCCGGCCTTGACCGGGACGATCCGCAGCTCGAACTCCTGCGGCGTGTCGTACGCGCCTCTGGTGGTCGACAGCAGCGCGACCCGCGAGCCGTCCGGGGCGATCCGGGGGCTCGACTGCTCCCGGTCCGGGTGGTCGGCGAGCAGGGTCCGCTCGCCGCTGGCCACGTCGACGAGCACCACGCCGCGCGTGAACGCGCCGCCGGGTTCGCGGGTGCGCCAGGAGGCGGCGACGGTGACCGCGTCGGCGCTGATCGAGTAGTCGGCCTCGGTCAGCGCGACGCCGGCATCCGGGGTCAGGTCCCGCGCCGGCCCGTCCGCCTCGACCAGGAACAGCCGCGGGGACTCGGCGCCGAGCTCGTGGTCCCAGTGCCGGATCGGAAAACCGGTGTGCAGGATCGCGGTGACCTTCCGGTCCTTGCGGGTGCGGCGCCGCTGCTCGTCCAGCTCGCCGACCTCGTCGGCACCCGGGACCGTGCCGGCGGCGCCGGGGGCCGGGGTGGTGCCGGCGAGGCGGCTGCCGGCGGCGAGGACGGCGCCGGCATGCCGCGCCACCACCGGCCCGGACAGCCCGCCCGCGGTGCGAGCCAGCACCCGCGGCTCCCCGGCCGGCGGCAGCAGCCAGAGAGCGGACTCCTCGTCGTCGCCGTCCCCGTCCGGCTCCGGCCGGGCCGAGGTGAACAGCAGCGAGCCGTCGGGCAGGAACGCCGGAGCAGACTCGCCCCTCTCCGACCGGGTCAGCCGGACCGGCTCGCCGCCGCCGAGCGGGACCTCCCACAGCGCGGAGGCGTACCGGGCGCCCTTCCGGTCGGGCCGCTGCACGGCGGCGACGAGCCGCGACCCGTCCTGGCTCAACGCCAGTCCGGTGACGCGCGGCAGGGCGACAAAAGCCGAAAGATCCGCGTAGTCGGTCACACGTCCGACGCTACCCCCGGCTCCGGTCAGGCCCCGTGCCGCGCCTGCCGGTAGAGGTCGACCAGCTCGGTCGTGGTCGTCGCGTCCTGCGGGCCCTTGTCGTCGCGCCACCGGCCGGTGAACCGCGGGAAGCGCATCGCGAGCCCCGAGTCGGCCTTGATCTGCCCCCACCCGGCGGTCGCGTTGGGCGAGAGGGTCAGCTCGGCGCTGAGCACCTCCAGCACCAGGCCGGGCTCGAACCAGACGTCGGCCGGCTGCCGCGAGTCGACCAGGGCCGGCTTCTCGTCGCGCTGGTAGGGCGCCAGCCGGGTCGACAGCTCGGCCAGGTCGGCGTCGGAGAACCCGGTGCCGCACTTCCCCACCGTGCGGAACAGGTCGGCGTCCGGGTCGTACGCCGCGAGCAGGACCGCGCCGTAGAGCCCGCGGCGGCGGCCCCGGCCGGTGAACGCGCCGACCACGACGAGGTCGACGGTGTCGGACAGCTCGCTGCGGTAGTCACGCTTGAGCTTGATCCACTGCCAGCCGCGGTTGCCGGCCCGGTAGCCCGAGTCGGGCCCGACCGACTTGCACATCAGCCCCTCGCTGCCGTCGGCGATGGCCTGCTCGAACGTGGCGTCGAGCGCTTCCGGCGTGGTCACCTCGACCATCGCGGTGAGCCGGATCCGGTCGGACAGCGTCAGCGCGTCGGCCAGCCGGGACCGGCGCTGCGGGTAGGGCACCCGGGTCAGGTCTTCGCCGTCCGCGTAGAGCAGGTCGAAGCAGAACAGGCTGACCGGCACGTCGCGGACCGCCTCCGAGATGCCGTGCTTGCGCCGGCGGAACATGACCTCCTGGAACGGCCGCAGCTCGTTAGCCGCCGGGTCGTAGGCCACCGCCTCGCCCTCGAGGATCGCCGCCCGCGGGCCGAGCGCCGTGTCGATCGCCTCGACCAGGTCGGGGAACTGGTTGTTGATCCGCTCCAGCCCGCGGGTGAACAGCTCGATCTCACCGTCGGCGGTGCGATGCGCCTGGATCCGGACGCCGTCGTACTTGTATTCGGCCGCGCACTCGCCGCCGAGCCGGGCCAGGATCTCGTCGGCCTCGGCCAGCCGCTGCGCGAGCATGACCCGCACCGGGTTGCCCGGGCGCACCTCGATCGCCTCGACCGCGGGCAGCCCGCCGCGGGCCAGCGTCTCGGCCACCACGCCGAGGTCGCAGCAGATGTTGTAGGCGCGCTCCAGCACCGGGCGGTCGGCCTTGCCGCCGGCGTGCACCCGGACCAGCGCGTCGAGAATCGTCGGCGTGCCGATGCCGAGTCGCAGGTTGCCGGTGACCAGGCGCAGCACGTAGCGCGCCTCCAGCGGGGTGGCTCGGCCGAGCAGACCGGCCAGCAGGTCGAGCTTGCGGCCCTGCGAGCCCGGGCCCTCCGCCGCGGCGATCTCGTACAGCGTGTCGACGACGTGGTCGACGGTCAGGCTCGGCGCGTGGTCGGGCAGCAGCGCCTCGGCCGCCTCGCCGAGGTCGCCCTGGGTGCGCACCGCGGCGGCGACCGCGTCGGGCTCGGCACCCACCGCCGACGCCACCGCCCGGATCGCCATCTTCTCGGCCAGCCCGAGGTCGATCCCGGCGAACTCCGGTGCGATGAGGCCCTGGCACAGGTAGCACACCCGGGCCAGCTCCTCGTCCGGAGTCGCCAGGACCAGCTCGGCCAGCCGGTCGACCAGCGCCAGCCGGCCGGTCGCCGCCTCCAGGTCGCGATAGGCCTCGGCCACCGTCTCGTACTTCACGCGCCCCTCCCCTCACTCCGGATCATGATGGCCCCTGGCACCGACATTTCCCTCGCTCCGGCGCGGTGTGAGCGGCCCTGGACCACCGTCGGACCGCAGCACAGCAGAACGCACCGCGGGGGAAGGCCGCAGTGCGCTCTGGGTCGGTGGGTCAGGCGCCGGCTGGGTCGACCACGACCACGGCATACCGCACCGACGGCAGCCGGCACAACGTGTCCGGGACCGGCAGCGGCTGCGTGGAGGCCCGGCGGTCCCTTCTCTCAGCCGCTCTGCTCCGCGTCCGCGACCGGCTCCGGCGGCGCCGGCGGCACCGCGGCCAGGAAGCCGAGCGGGGCGGCCACGAGCAGCAGCACGATCCCGACCGCGAGCAGAGCAGGGGCGGGACCGAACACGGTGAACCCGGCGCCGGCGACGAAGCAGGCCAGCGCGATCCGACCGAGCAGGCCGGCCCGGTTCCGGCGGCCGGCCCGGACGGCGGTGGTCTCGGCCCGCCGCGGCCGGTCCAGCCGCCCGCGCAGCACCAGACCGAACAGCAACCCGAGCGACGGGAACACGATCATCCCGCCGGCGACCACCGCGACCACGACCGCGACGAGGGTCGAGGTCGGCGCCGCGGCCTCGGCCACGGTCAGCCCGGGCAGCACGTCCGGCCGCTGGGCCACCGCCCAGCCCGCGACGATCGCGGCGATGGCCGCGCCGGCCGCGTACCGGGCCGGGTCCAGCCGGCGCCGCCAGACCATGCCGAGGGCCACCAGCCCCAGCAGCACCGAGACGATCACGCAGGCCAGCCCGGCGCCGTGGGTCAGCCCGCGGAACAGCCGCGGTGCGTCGGCGTGCACGACCGCGAGCCCGCCGACGGCGACCGCGCCGGCGAGCGCCCCGCTGGCCAGTGCCCGGCGCCGGAAGGCGGCCGCGGCCGCGGCGTCGCCGACCCGCACCGCGTCGGCGGACAGCTGCACCGCGGCCAGGTATGCGCCCAGCACCACCGCGAGCACGCCGACCAGGATCGAGGTCGGGTTGAGCCAGCTGCTCCACTGGTCGCCGCCGCCGCCCGGCGGCACCTGACCGGACGCGATCGCCCCCACGACCGCGCCCAGCGCGAACGGCGTGAAGACCGACGACAGCCCGAACACCGCGTCGATCTCCCGGTGGTCGTCCGGCCCGCTCGAGGCACCGTGCAATGCGTACGCGGTGCCGCGCAGGATCAGCCCGACCGCGGCCAGGAACAGCGGCACGACCAGCGTGATGGACACCGCGGCGAATACGCTCGGGTACGACGTCCAGAGCACCGTGAGCACGAAGATCAGCCAGACGTGGTTGGCCTCCCACACCGGCGCGATCGAGGCGTACACCCGGCTGCGCAGGTCGTGGTCGCGAGTGGACAGCTGCCAGACACCGGTGCCGAGATCGGCCCCGGCCAGCACCGTGTAGAGGATCACGCCGGCGAGGACGAACAGCATCGGCAGCAGCTGCAGGAAGGTCATGGCGAGCCGACCTCCTCCGGCACCTGCGACGGCCGCTCCGGGAACGGCTTGCCGGCCAGCCGGCGCAGGATCCACCACACGGCGGCCGCGCAGCCGGCGTAGACGACGACCAGGACGCCGTAGCCGACCGGGATGCCGCTGGCCCCGGTGACGGCGTCCTCGGTGCGCATCACCCCGTACACGACCCAGGGCTGGCGGCCGACCTCGGTGGTGACCCAGCCGGCGATGAGCGCGGTCACGGCGGCCGGGCCGGCCAGCACGACCGCCCGGTAGAACCACGGCGAGTGCGGCGCCCGGCCGCGGCGGAACCGCACCCACAGGTAGCAGACCGCGAGCAGGGCCATCGCCAGCCCGAGCCCGACCATGGTCTGGAACGCCAGCCGGACCACGTTGACCGGCGGCAGCACGTCGGCCGGGAACGAGCTGAGCCCGCGGACGGTCGCGTTCGGGTCGTGCGCGGCCAGGATCGACAGCAGCCGCGGGATCGGCAGTCCGAAGTGGACCTCGCCGTCGGAGTACCAGCCGCCGACGTGCACCGGAGCGCCGGTGGTGGTGTGCCCGAGTCCCTCCAGCGCGGCCAGCTTGACCGGCTGGTGCTCGGCGACCGTACGGGCGGCCCAATCGCCGACCAGCACCTGCACCGGGGCGGCCACGGCGGCCGCGGTGAGCGGGACCGTCAGCGCGACCCGGACGTACCGGCTGGTGTTGCCGCGCAGCAGCGCGACCGCGTAGCAGGCGGCGAGGACGAAGCCGGAGACCATGAACGAGGCCAGGTACATGTGCACGAACTCGTGCCACATGAAGGTGTTCGCGAACAGCGCCCGCACCGGGTGGACGTCGGTCACCCGGCCGTCGACGATCCGGAAGCCCTGCGGGTGGTTCATCCAGCCGTTCACGCTGATCACCATGAACGAGCCGGTGACGCCGGTGATCGCGATCGGGATTCCGCTGGCCAGGTGCCAGCGCGGGGACAGCCGGTCCCAGCCGTACACGTAGATGCCGATGAAGATGGCCTCGACGAAGAACGAGAAGCCCTCGACGGCGAAGCCGAGCCCGAACACCGAGCCGAACGTGCCGGTGAAGTGCGGCCAGAGCAGGCCCATCTCGAACGAGAGGATCGTGCCGGTCACCACGCCGATCGCGAACAGCGCAACCATCACCCGGCTCCACCGCCGGGCCACGGTCAGGTGCACCTCGCTGCCGGTCCGCAACGCGGTCCACTCGCAGAACAGGACAAGCACCGGGAATGCCATCCCGAAGCAGACCAGCGGTATGTGCACGGTGAACGACAGCGCCTGCATCTGCCGGGCCTGGTCAAGGTAGTGCTGGTCGACTGCCGCCAGTGCCGCGATGCCTCCCACGACCGCCTCCCGTCGGATCGCCTGCCCCATCCTCCGCCCGTCGCCCGGCGCGGCCTCGGCCGGGTGTCCGCCCGACACACCAGAAACCCGTCCCCGCGGTGACGGGTCAGCCTCCTGTCCGCTCCCGATCGCCGCTGCGACGGTGACCGCGCGGCCCGGATCCGGACCGCCGCGCCGGCCCGCCCGGCGCTCCCCGGCCCACGGAGGCTGCGATGCGCTCGTCCCCCCGCCGACCGCGGTTCCTGCTCGGCGCGGTGGTCCTTGCCCTGCTCGGTGCCGTCCTCGCGCCGGTCGGGACGGCGGCCGCCACTCCCGCCGCCACTTCCGCCGCCGGGATCCGCTGGACGCCGTGCGGCGACCGGCTGGAGTGCGCGACGGTGCCGGTCCCGCTGGACTGGTCCCGCCCGCACGGGCCGGCGATCTCGCTGTCGGTGCTGCGGCACCTGGCCACCGACCCGGCGCACCGCATCGGCTCGCTGCTGGTCAACCCGGGCGGACCCGGCGACTCCGGCGTGGACGAGGTCGCCTCCCGCGGCGCGCGCTTCGACGCGCTCACCGGCGGCCGGTTCGACATCGTCGGCTGGGACCCGCGCGGCAGCCACCGCAGCACCCCCGTGTCCTGCTTCGCGTCCGCGGCCGAGCGGGCGGCGTTCTGGGACGACGTGCTGGTCCCGACGACCCGGGCGGACGAGCGGCGCTACCTGGCCAAGACGGTCGAGCTCGCGCAGCGGTGCGGGCAGCGCAACGGCGCGCTGCTGGAACACCTCTCCATGGCCGACCAGGTGCGCGACCTCGACCACCTGCGCCGACTGGTCGGTGACCGGCAGCTGACGTTCTTCGGCGAGTCCAACGGCACCCTGATGGGCCAGACGTACGCGAACATGTTCCCCGGCCGGGTCCGCGCGATGGCCCTGGACGGGATCGTCGACCCGATCGTGTACCGGCACGGCCTGGCGGCCGCGCTGGCGACCGGGCTGACCGACGCCGACCTCGTGTGGTCGAAGTTCCTGTCGCTGTGCCAGGCGGCCGGCCCCGACCGCTGCGCGCTGGCCGGACACGGCCCGGTGGCACCCCGAGTGGACGCGTTCCTGGCCCAGCTGCGCCGAGCGCCGATCGACACGCCGGCGGGTCTGCTGACGTACGGCGAGCTGGTGACGGCCGCGAAGTTCAACGTGCCGGCGTCCCCTGCCGACTGGCCGCAGGCCGCCGCCGGGCTGGAGCTGGCGCTCGAGGGCGACGCGACCGTTCTCACGCTGCTGACCGCGGGCCTGAGCTCGGACGCGGTTCGGCTGGGGTTCGAGCAGAACACGGCGCTGACCTGTGCCGACGCCCCGTCCCGGCAGACCGCCGCGCAGTGGCCGGCGGTCGTGCACCGGCTGACCAGGATCAGCCGGATCGGCGGCAGGGCGCTCGGCTGGGTCGTCGGCGCCCCGTGCGCGTCCTGGCCCGTCCGCAGCGCGACCCGCTACGACGGCCCGTTCGACCGGCGCACCGGCACGCCGATCCTGCTGATCAACATGCGATACGAGCCGAACACGCCGCTGGTCAGCGCGCGGATCGCCGAGCGCCGGCTGGGCAACGCGGTGCTGCTCGTCCATGACGGGTACGGGCACCTGACCGTGAACGATCCGAGCGTCTGCGTGAACGCCGCGCTCGGCGCGTACCTGGTGCACCTGCGTACGCCGGCTCGGGGCAGCCGGTGCGGCTCCGACCACGAGCCGTTCGACCCCGCCTTCGGCCAGGGCTGAGCCGGGGCGCCGGGCTGAGGGGCGCTGGGCCGGCCGTGCCACCGCGGGTGCTCATCGTCGACGACCACGCACCGTTCCGGGACGCGGCCGGGCGGGTGCTGTCGGCGGCCGGGTTCGACGTGGTGGCCGGCGCGGCCGACGCCGCCGCGGCGCTCCGGCTGGCCCGGGAGCTGGGACCCGACGTGGTGCTGCTGGACGTGCAGCTGCCCGACTCGGACGGCTTCGAGCTGGCCCGGAAGCTGACCGCCGGGCCCCGCGCGCCGGCTGTGGTGCTCGTCTCCGGCCGGCCGCGGTCCGACTACGGCCGGCTGGTCGAGCGCAGCGGCGCCCGCGGGTTCATCGACAAGGCCGAGCTGTCCGGGCCTCGGCTGCGGGCGCTGCTGGGCTGAGGTGGGCAGGTCAGGACCGCAGCACCTGCAGCACCGCCAGCACCCGGCGGGAGTCGGCCGGGCCGGCCGGCACGCCGAGCTTGCCGAAGATGCTGGAGACGTATTTCTCGGCCGCCCGAAGCGTGATCGTCAGCGCGTCGGCGATGCCCTGGTTGGAGCTGCCGGCGACCATCAGCGCGAGCACCTCCCGCTCGCGCGGGGTCAGCCGCTGCAGCGGGTCGTCCCGGCGCTGCCGGCGCAGCATCGTGGAGACGATCTCGGGGTCGATGGCCGAGCCGCCGGCCGCCACCCGCCGGACCGCAGCGACGAACTCGTCGACGTCGCTGACCCGGTCCTTGAGCAGATAGCCGACGCCCTCCGCTGAGTCGCCCAGCAGCTGGCTGGCCAGGCCGAACTCCAAGTATTGCGAGAGCACAAGCACGCCGACGCCGGGATGCTGCTCGCGCAGCTGCAGCGCGGCCCGCATGCCCTCGTCGGTGTGCGTCGGTGGCAGCCGGATGTCGACGATCACCACGTCCGGCGGATCGTCGCGGACCCGGACCAGCAGCTCGGCCGCCGTGGCGCACTGCACGGCGACGTCCATGCCGGCGCTGGTCAACAGCCGGACCAGGCCGTCCCGCAGCAGCAGGCTGTCCTCGGCGATCGCTACCCGCACGCCGGTCCTCCCCCGTCCGACCCGACCGGACGGTATCGCGCGCGCGGACACCAGAAAACCGGCCGCCGAGCCACCGGCCAGCCACCTGTCCGCCGGTCCCCGCGCGCTGCGACGGTGGTCGGGCCCTGCCGGACCGACCAAGGAGTCGCCATGTCGGAGCCCTCGCTGCATGCCGGCGCGGCACCCGCACCAGCCGGCCCGCCGCCGACGTCACCCCGCCGACCGCTCGGTGCCGGACGGATCGTCGCCATCGTCGCCGGAGCTATCCTCTGCCTGATCGCGCTCGTCCTGCTCCTCGGCGGCGCGGCCCTCGCCGCGGCCGGGCACTCCCGCGACGCGGCGGGCTTCGTCACCTCCGGCCCCGCGCCGGTCGACTCCGACGCGTACGCCGTGGTGGTGCCGGGCGTAGGCGTGCAGATCCGCGGACCGGACCAGGCGTACGCCCGCGGCCTGCTCGGCACCGTCCGGATCCGGGCCACCGGCGACGACGCGGACAAGGCCGTCTTCCTCGGCCTGGCCCGCACCCAGGACGTGGACGCATACCTGCGCGGGGTCGGCTACGACGCGGTCCGCGACCTCGACGTGGACCCGGTTCGCACCGACTACACCAACCACGCCGGCGGCGCCCCGACCGGCTCGCCCGGCGAGCAGACCTTCTGGGAGCGCAGCGACTCCGGCACCGGCACCCGCACGATCGAGTGGCAGGTCGCCACCGGCGACTGGACGGTCTTGGTGATGAACGCCGACGGGAGCGCCGGCGTGCACGCGGACGTCGACGTCGGCGGCGCCCTGCCGGTGCTGCGCGGCGCCACCATCGGGCTGTTCGTCGGCGGCGGCGTGCTGCTGATCGGCGGCGTGCTGCTGATTGTGCTGCCGCTCGTCACCCGCCGCGAGGGCCGGTAGGAGCGCGTATCGTTCGATCAGCACGGCGCCGCGCCGTGCTGATCGGCGCCGGTTTCCGCGGGGAGGAGCCCGGCATGGCCAGCTGGCGGGTCGCTGCGGGACCAGCTCCCGGCGCGCCGCCCGGTGCCCTCCCCCTCATCGGCCTCGGCCTCGCGACCGTGGCGGCCAGCGCCGCCGCGGTCGCCCTCGGGTACGGCGGGCAGGAGGTCTACCAGCGCGAGCTGCGGCTGGTGCTGCTCGGCTGGACCACCGTCCCGTTCGTCGTCGCCGGCATGATCGCGTGGCGGCGCCGGCCGGACAGCCGGTTCGGGCCGCTGCTGATCGCCGCCGGACTGGTCACCCCGCTGTCCACGCTGCAGTGGTCGGACCAGCCCGCGCTCAACACGATCGGGCAACTCAGCGACCTGCTGCTGCCGGCCGTCTGGCTGCACGTCTTCCTGGCGTACCCGACCGGGCGGGTCACCGGGAGCAGGCGGTTGATCGTCGCGGCCGGGTACGTCGCCGCTGTGGTCGTGCAGGTGCTCGTCCTCACCCTCGGCGGCTTCGACGAGCGGCACCTGCTGGCCGTGGTGCGGCGGCCCGACCTGGCCGAGTCGGTGCAGAACGTGCAACTGCTGGCGTTGGCCGGGCTGTGCCTGGTCGGCGTGGTCGCGCTGGCCCGCCGCGCTCGCGCGGCCGGGCCGGCGCCGCGGCGGCGGATCGCGCTGCTGGTCGACTCGTTCGGGGCGGCGCTGGTGATGGTGGCCGCGCTGCTGGTGGCCGGCACGTTCCAGCTGCCCGGCTTCGAGATCCTCCGGCTCGTCACGTTCGGCGTCGTCGGTCTGGCCCCGCTGGTCTTCCTGCTCGGCCTGCTCGATGCCCGCCTGGCCCGCTCGGGTGTGGCCGACATGGTGGTGCGGCTGAGCATCGATCCGGCGCCCAACCTGCGTGACCTCATCGCTCGGGCGCTGCGGGACGACTCGCTCACGGTCGCGTACTGGCTGCCCCAGTACGGCAGCTGGGCCGGCGCGGACGGCGAGCCGGTCACCCTGCCGGGGCCGGCCGGCGACCGCGGCGTGACGGTCGTGGAGCAGCGCGGCGAGCCGCTGGCGGCGCTGCTCTACCACCCGTCGCTGCGGGAAGAGCCCGAGCTGGTCGCCGCGGTCGGCGCGGCGGCGGCCATCTCGCTGGAGAACGGCCGGCTGCAGGCCGAGCTGCTGGCCCGGCTGCAGGACCTGCGCGGTTCCCGGTCGCGGCTGCTCGCCGCGGCCCAGGACGAACGGCGCCGGCTGGAGCGCGATCTGCACGACGGCGCGCAGCAGCGGCTGATCGCGCTGTCGCTCGAGCTCGGCCTGCTGCAGGGTGCGCTGGACGGTGACCCGGACGCGCGCAGCCGGCTGGAGCATGCCCGGCGGGAAGTCGCGGTGTCGGTGCAGGAGCTGCGTGACATCGCCCGCGGCATCCACCCCGCCGTGGTCAGCGGCCACGGGTTGACCGTCGCCCTGGAGTCGGTCGCCGCCCGCACCGGGATGCCACTCGAACTGCACGTCGACCACATCCCCCGGCTGCCGGAGAACGTGGAGGTGGCCGCGTACTACGTCGTCTGCGAATGCCTGGCGAACACCGGCAAGCACGCCGGCACCGGCTCCGCGGTCGTCGACGTCGCGGTGGTGGGCGGGATGCTCCTCGTCGAGGTCCGCGACGACGGGGTCGGCGGCGCGGACCCCGGGCGCGGCTCGGGGCTGCGCGGGCTCGCCGACCGGGTCGAGGCGCTCGACGGCCGGCTTCGGGTGGAGACGCCGCCGGGAGGCGGGACCCGCGTCCGGGCCGAGATCCCGATCGGGCCGTCGGCCGACCAGAAACCCGGCCCCCACCCGGCCGGTCCGCCGCCTTCCGCGGCCCGTACGCCGCTGCGACCGTCGGCGACATGACCACCGGCACCGAACCGCGCGCCGTCCCCGAGCAGGTGCCGGCGGGCGCGACGGCCGCGCCGCGACCGCCGGCGCACCCCGGCCGGACCGCCGCGATCCTGGTCGCCACCTGGTTCTTCCTCGCCTCGATCACCCCGAGCCTGATCCCCCGCAGCTGGTACATGCAGGGCATCGCCAGTGGCCTGAGCGCCGCGTACGGGTACGGCCTGGGGTTGCTCGCCGCCTGGTGCTGGCGGAAGCTCCGCGACGCCTTGGGAATCCGCATCAGCATGGCCCCGGTGCCGGCGCGATGGTTGCGCCGGGCCGGCTGGGCCATTCTCACGGTCGTCGTCGTCCTGGTGTGGCTGCGCAGCCTGCACTGGAACCGGGACACCGCTCGGATCGTCGGCAAGTCGCCGCCGGGCGCACTGACCCTGCTGCTGGGGCTGGCCGCCACGGTCCTCGTGTTCGTGCTGGTGATCCTGGCCGCCCGCGGGCTGCGGGCGCTGGTCCGCCGGGGATCCAAGGTGGGTCAGCGGTTCTTCCATCCCTGGGTGGCGACAGCGCTGGCCGCGCTGCTGGTGGCGACCGTGGTCCTGGTGCTGTCCAACTCGCTCGTCTACCGCAAGGCGATGGGTTACGCCGCCGACAAGGCCGCGGTGGTCAACGGCCTCACCCCGGAGGGCCGCACCGCGCCGGCCTCGCCGCTGCGGTCCGGCAGCCCCGGGTCGGCGGAGTCCTGGCGGTCGCTGGGCCGCAACGGGCAGGCGTTCGTCGCGGACGGGTCGACCCCGACCGCGATCTCCGCCGCCACCGGCAAGCCGGCGATGGAGCCGATCCGGGTCTACGCCGGGCTGTCCGGCGGGCGCTCCGTCGACCAGGTCGCCGACGCCGTCGTCGCCGAACTGCGCCGGACCGGGGCGTTCGACCGCGGCGTGCTGGCGCTGATCACGACCACCGGGCGCGGCTGGGTGGACGAGTGGACGGCGTCGTCGATCGAGTACCTCACCGGCGGCGACTCGGCGATCGCGGCCATGCAGTATTCCTACCTGCCCAGCCCGGTCGCGCTGCTGTCCGACCGGCGCACCCCGGCCGCCGCCGGCCGGGCGCTGCTCGGCAGGGTCGAGGCCGAGCTGTCCCGCCGGCCCGCCGCCAGCCGGCCCCGGCTGCTGCTCGGCGGCGAGTCGCTCGGCGCGTACGGCGGCCAGGCCGCGTTCCGCGACGCGGCCGACATGCTCGCCCGCATCGACGGCGCCGTCTGGGTCGGCACGCCCAACTTCACCCCGCTGGCCCGGTCGATCGCCGACGCGCGGCGGGGCGGCTCGCCGGAGGTTGCCCCGGTGGTCGGCGACGGCACCCACATCCGGTTCGCGACGCAGCCGGCCGAGCTCAGCCACGACCTGTACGGACGTGCCTATGCGAGCTGGGACGCGCCCCGGGTCGCATACGTGCAGCACGCCTCCGACCCGATCCCCTGGTGGTCGCCGAACCTGCTCGTCGAGGAACCCGACTGGATGCACGAGGGCGTCGGCGCGGACGTGCGGCCGATGCGGTGGACGTCGTTCGCCTCCTTCTGGCAGCTGACCACGGACATGATGGTGGCCGGCTCGACGCCCGCCGGGCATGGCCATAGTTACCAGGCAGAGCTGGTGCCCGCCTGGGCCGGCGTCCTCGGGCTCGACCCGGCCGCCGACTACACCCGCATCCAGCAGGCGATCGCCCGCGACTACCGCCCGGTCTGACCGGCGGCCCGCTCGACGGCGGCGACGAGGCGGTCGGCGTCCTCGGGGCGCATCCGCGGGTTGGTGATGCACGCCCGCAGCACGACCGCGCCGTCCAGCTCGGTGCCGGTGAGGAACGCCTCGCCGCCGAGCTGGACCCGGCGCAGCACGTCGCGGTTGAGCCGGTCGAGCTCGCCGGCCGGCACGCCCGGTGAGGTACGGCGGAAGGTGACCACGCTCAGCCCGCGGGAGGTCAGCGCCAGCCCGGGCGTCCGCTCGACGCGGGCGGCCAGCCGCTCGGCCAGGTCGAGGTCGCGCCCGATCGTCCGCGCGTACCCGGCCCGGCCGTGGTGGGCGAGCGCCGCCCAGACCTTGAGCGCGCGGAACCCGCGGGTCTGCTGGGTGCCGTACTCGCTGAACCACGGCAGCCAGGTCACCCCGTCCGGGTCACTGTCCTCGCGCAGGTACGCCGGGACCCGGCTGAACGCCGCCCGCAGCCCGTCCTCGTCCCGCACCAGCACCGCCCCGGCCTCGTACGGGACGGCCAGCCACTTGTGCGCGTCGACGGCCAGGCTGTCCGCGGCGGCCATCGGCGCCAGCTCGGCCGAGTAGCGGGGATCGAGCACGGCCGGCGCGCCGTACGCGCCGTCCACGTGCAGCCAGACCCGGTACGCCGCGCACACCTCGGCGATCGCCGCCAGCGGGTCGATCGCGCCGGTGTTCACCGTGCCCGCGGACGCCACGACCGCCATCGGCCGGGCGCCGCGGTCGCGGTCGGCGGCCAGCGCGGCGGCGAGCGCGTCGACCGGCAGCCGGCGGTCCCGGTCGGACGGCAGCACCCGCAGCGCGGCGGCGCCGAGCCCGAGCAGCTCGACCGCCTTGGCCACCGCGCTGTGCGCCTGGTCCGAGGCGTACACGGTCAGCGGCGCGGTGGCCTGATCGAGTCCGCTCTCCCGGACCGTGCCGCCGGTGGCGCGGTGCCGGGCGACGGCCAGCGCGTGCACGGTCGCCGCCGATCCGCCGCTGACCAGCAGGCCGCCCCAGCCGGGGAGGCCGAGCAGCTCGGCGAGCCAGCGCACCGCCTGCTTCTCCACGTACGTGGCGGCGTGGTTGCCGCCGGCGACGGACGGGTTCATCGCCGCGGCGAGCGCGTCGGCGAGCACCGCCACGGGGCTCGGCGGCCCGTTGACCCAGCCGGCCCATCGCGGGTGCCCGTTCCCGAGCGGCCACGGCAGCACGGTCGCCGCGATCTCGTCCAGCAGCTCGTCGGCCGGGCGCCCCTGCTCCGGCAGCGGCGCCGCGAGCCGGGCCTCGGCGAGCTCGCGCGGGTACGGCCGGAACACCGGCCGGTCCGCCACCGTGGTCAGGTGCTCCACGAGCAGGTCGATCATCCGGTGGCCGTGCCGGCGCAGTTGCTCGGCGTCCCACTCCCAGTCGACCCCGGCCACGCCCGGCACCCTAGGCCAGCCGGCCGCGGTCCGGCGGGCGGCCGCGGTCAGGCCGCGTCGCGCGGCTCCCGGCGTCCGGCGGGCTCCCGGTCGAGCCCGCCGTTGACGTCCGCCAGCTCGCGGGCGAGTGCCCGGCAGTCCGGGCAGCGGGTGAGGTGCGCCTCGACGCCGGCCCGCTGCCGGCCGCTCAACCGGCCGCGGGTCCACGCCCCGAGCCGGTCGACCGCGGCCCGGTGCTGCGCCCCGGCCCCGCCCGCTCCGGCCCCGCCCGCCCCGGCCCGGGCCGCCCCGGCCCCGGCCGCCCCGACCCCGGCCGCCCCGGCCCCGGCCGCTCCGGGCCCAGCCGTTCCGGCTCCGGCTCCGGCTCCGATGTGCTCCTGCAGGTAGGCCTGCCGGAGCCGCTCGCGGGCCCGGTAGGCGAGCGCCGCCACCCCGCTCGGCGACAGCCCGAGCGACGACGCGACCTCCGGCCGCGGTGCCGGCTCGACCTCGGTGCGCCAGATCACCTCCCGCCAGCGCTCGGGCAGCCGGTGGAACGCGCGGGCCGCCAGCGTCGCCTCCAGGGCCGCGACCGCCGGGTCCTCCCACGGCAGCCCGGCGGCGTAACGGCCCGGGTCGTCGGTCCACTGCAACGGCCGATCCCGCCGGAGCCGGTCGCGCAGCGTGTTGCGGACGGTCGTCAGCAGGTACGCGCGGAACGCCTGGTCCGGACCTCCGCCGGCGCGGATCGCGTCCAGCACCTTGGCGAACGCCTCGGCGACCAGGTCCTCCTCGTCCGGCCTCGACCGGACCAGCTGTTTCGCCTGGGTGCGGGCCGCGCCCGCGTGCCGCCGGTAGAGCAGGCCGTACGCCTCGAGGTCGCCGGACCGCACCGCGGCGACCAGCTCGGCGTCGTCGGGCTCGCCCGCGTCGGCGGCAGCCATGCCGGGCCTCCTCAGCAGCGCGGACGTGTGCTGTACCGAACGAACCACCCCAGGGGCGGGTCCACTACACCCCTAGGGAGGTTTACGGTGCAGGGGTGCCCCCGATCACCGTCGCGCTGGTGAACGACTACGACGTCGTGCTCGCCGGGCTCGCCCGCATGCTCGACCGCTACCGGGACCGGGCGCTGATCGTGGAGATCGACGCCAACGAGCCGGTGGCGGACCTCGTCGACGTCGTCCTGTACGACTCGTTCGCGCAGCCGGAGTCCGACCGCGACGAGGTGGCGACCCTGGTGGCCAACCCGAGAGCGCGCCGGGTGGTCGTCTACAGCTGGAACCTGCACCCGCACCTGATCGAGAACGCCCGCCGGCAGGGCGCGCACGGCTACCTGTCCAAGACGCTGTCCGCCCGGGAGCTCGTCGCCGCGCTCGAGGCCGTGCACGCCGGCGAGGTCGTCGTCAGCGAGCCCCCGCCGCGGCGCAGCCGCAGCGCCGTCGGCCTGGACTGGCCCGGCCGTACGGAAGGGCTGACCGACCGCGAGTCGGAAGTGCTCGCGCTCATCACGCAGGGCATGAGCAACGCCGAGATCGCCGAGCTGACGTACCTGAGCCCCAACACGGTCAAGTCCTACATCCGCACGGTCTACCGGAAGATCGGGGTGGCCAGCCGCACCCAGGCGGTGCTCTGGGGCGTCGCGCACGGCTTCAGCCCGGACCGGAACCGCATCGGCAGCTGGCGCGCCGGGTCGTGACCGGCCGGCCGGCGGCGACTAGCGGCGGGCCATCGAGGGGCGGCCGCCGAGGGCCGGCTGCATCACCGGTCCGCGCAGCAGCCCGAGCCGCCCGGCCGTCACCACCGCCTCGAGCTGGGAGTGGCAGTCCAGCTTCGCCAGCGTGCTCTTCACGTACCCGCGGCAGGTGTGCAGGCTGATCGACAGCTCCCGGGCGATCGTGCGCGGGTCCTTCCCGCGGCCGAGCAGCTCGAGGACCTCCTGCTCGCGCGGGGTCAGCACCGGCCGGCGCGGGCCGCCCTGCTCCTCCGCCTGCCCGCGGGCCCGCCCGGACGAGCCGAGCCGGGCCAGGAAGATGGGGTCGACGATCATCGACCCGCTGCGGGCGGTCCGGACGGCGTCGAGCACCTGGTCGAGGGCGCCGGACTTGGCGACGAACCCGGAGGCGCCGGCGGTGGCGGCCCGGCTGATCAGCTCGGCGTCCTCGGAGGCGGTCAGCATCACGACCCGGACGCTCGGGTGCCGGTCGACTAGCGTCGCGGCCAGCGTCACCCCGTCGACGTCCGGCAGGGCGAAGTCCAGCAGCACCACGTCCGGTCTGGTCCGGTCGACCAGCCGCTGGCCGTCCGCCGCGGTGGTGGCGGTGCCCACCACCTCGATGTCGGCCTCGCTCGCCATGGCGAAGGTGAGCAGATCGAGTAGGGTCTGATGGTCGTCGATAAGGGCGACCGTCGTCGTCCTGCCCATGAGCCCCCCAGCAATCGATTGTGGCGTCGGTCACAATACGTAATCGGGCATATGACCTCGTCGCCCAGTAAGGCATATCCGGGGTTAGCGGATAACCCCCACCCGGGTGAATGATTGCATCGAGAAGGTAACGAGCCTTTACCGGCACCTCGAACCATCTTCCCGGCTGCCGCCCCCAACCGGCGCTGGCAGACGTGTCCGGACAGGTCAGAGCGGGTGTGTGCGCCCTCGACGACAGGATCCGCAGGCCACGCGGCCGATCTGACCGCAGCCGCCGCGAGCGGGCCGCGCGGGACCCGATCGGCCGGCCGGGGATCCGGGACGACGGAATCCGTAGTCGACCGACAGCGGCGCCGTCACGGTGTGCATCCGATTCGGCGGGCACGCCAGCGAGGGGCCCAGTGCCGGCGACGCTGCCGACCCGGACTTCGCGTCTCCGCAACGCTGCAACCGATTGTGATCCGGCCCACACGCGGTCACCCGGTCCAGCTGATCTCCTCCACCGTGCGCCGCTCCCGGTCGATGCCCGCCGCCCGCGGGGCCTGCCCGAACGCGGTCATCGTGGTCACCTCCCAGTACGCCGGCACGCCGAACTCGGCCGCAACGCCGTCCCGGTCGAAGGCCCAGAACTGCCGCGCCGACAGGCCGATCGCCTGGGCCTGGACAGTCATGTGCGCCACCGCCTGGCCGAGGTCGTACAGGGCGAACTCGGAGTAGTCCCAGTCGGTGTCCTCCACGTAGCGGTGGCAGAGGTTGGCGACCAGCAGGCCCGCGTCCGGGACCCAGCGGGCCGAGCTCCCGGCCAGGTGCCGGACCAGCCGCGCATGCACCGGGTCGCCGCGCCGGCCGGCGAGGAACGACCACGGCTGCGAGTTGCCGGCCGACGGCGCCCACCGGGCCGCCTCGACCAGCGAGGCCAGCTCGGCCTCGGACACCACGTGCTCCGGGTCGAACCGGGCCGGGCTCCACCGGCCAGCCAGCAGCGGGTGCAGCGGCACGCCCGTCTCGTCCACGCCACCACCCTGCCACCGGCCGCCGGCGTCATGGCAGCGGCGTCGGCCGCTTCCCATGGGGGCGGGCCCGCCCGGCGACCGATCCCCAGGCACCGGGCGGGCCCGTCACGGCCGGCCGTCCGACGGCGGCGCGGTCGCCGCCGCAGCGTGCTGGCGCGCCGCCGCGGTCACGTGCGGGCTGTGCTCGATCAACCCCTGCGCCTGCCGGGCCGAGAAGAAGTAGGACGTCTCCCCGCCGCACTTCCCGTCCGACTCCCCCGGTCGCTTGAT
The DNA here is from genome assembly GCA_036558285.1 of Mycobacteriales bacterium. Lineage (GTDB taxonomy): Bacteria > Actinomycetota > Actinomycetes > Mycobacteriales > CADCTP01 > CADCTP01. Next base: position 37,294 of record DATBFW010000142.1, read on the forward strand.
CCACAGCAGCGCGTCGACGCCCGGCAGGTCGGGCCTGGTGGTCGGCGGGGTCCCGAGCGCCTGGTGCGCCGGGTTGCACCACTCCTCGTTGCTGTCCTTGCGGTCCGGCGGCGGCCCGATCCCGTTGCGGGACACGTCGACGACGAACGGCCGGTGCCCGACCAGGTCGGACAGCTCCCGACCCCAGGCCACGCTGGCGGCGGCCGTCTGCCGGTTCGACACGTTGACCGCGAACCCCTCGGCGTCGGCGATGCCGGCCGCGAGCAGCCGCTCGGCGGTGTCGCCGGTCGACTTCCACGCAGCGTGCCCGGCGTCGATGTAGACCGACTGGCCGGCCGTCTCCAGCCGCCGCACCGCCTCGGCCATCAGCCGGGCCCGGGCGGCGTCGAAACAGTCCGCCGGCAGCGCGTCCGGCTCCAGCACCACGACCGCTCTGGTCGAGCCGAGGCGGCTGATCAGTGCGCCGATCCAGTCCCGGTAGGCCGCCGCCGACGGCGCTCCCTGCTTGTGGTGGGAGCAGCCCCGGTCCGGGACCCAGTACGCCACCAGCACCGGCAGTGCCCCTCGGGCCCGGGCCGGCTGCAGCAGCTCCGGCAGTGTGGTGAGGTCCTGCGGGCTGTTGATCCAGCGCGCCTGCGGCTGCCCGGCGATCGGCTGCAGCCAGTCGGCGCCGTTGGCCCGCTCGTACCGGGCCGCCTCGCTGTCCGGGTCGACGGCCAGCCGGGCGTCCCGGAACGGGTGGCTCAGTGGCCGGTACGTCACCGCCGGCCGATCCGGGTGCAGGGTCAGGTCCGGCTGCCGGGCGCAGCCGAGCAGGCATCCGGCCAGCGCCGCCAGCGCGCCGAGCCGGACCGCCGCCCGCCTCACCGCGGCCGCCACAGCGTGCTCACCCGGTAGATCGTCACGCCGCCGTCGCCGCTGCCGAACCGGGCGACCGGAACGGCGTGCTTGCGTGCCTCGACCGCGGTCGGATACTTCGATCCCCCGTCGGGCGTCTGGTAATACCAGTTGGGCAGGACCAGGTAGTCGATCCGGTGCAGCGAGGCACGCACGGCCGGGTCGGTGTCCAGCTTGTAGATGATGATCGGCTGCGGCCGGTAGCCGTACTTCTGCACGAGGTCGACCCAGATCGCGTCGTGCACGACGAGCACCTTGTTCCGCGGGACGTTGTCGGCGACCCAGCACTCCGCCGATCGCAGCGGCGGCTCGGTGGACACCGAGGTCATCTGCTTCAGCGACGGGGTCCACACCGCCACGGTGGTCACCAGCGCCACGGCGGCGAGCCCGCCGGCGAGCCCGCGCACCAGCCGGCCGGCCGGCGCGGCCCGCCAGCCGGCCAACGGCTGCAGCCGGCCGGACAACCGGCCGTTGCCGGCCGCCCGTTCCAGCACGCCGACGACGAGCAGCGGGCTCCACGGCAGCAGCGTCAGCACGTGCATGTACGGCAGGTAGCCACCGCGCAGCAGCGCGAGCCAGCCGATGGCCAGGGCGAGCGCGACCGGCCGCAGCCGCTTGACGAAGAACGCGAACGGCACCGCGACCACACCGCTCAGCAGCACGATCCGGTCGTACTGCAGCCAGTCGCCGAACCGCGCCGCCGTGCTGCTGTGCGCGTCGAGCAAGGACCCGGTGCCCTGCCGCTGCAGCAGCTGCCAGCGGGCCGTGCCCAGCAGCGTGTTGCGGTCCGGCGCGGTGAACAGCTCACCCTTGTAGAGCGCGTACAGCGGGTAGAGCACCATCAGCAGCAGCCCGCAGAACGCGGCTACCGTGACCAGCTGGGACCGGTTGCGCCGGTCGAGGTTCTGCGCGAACGCCCAGACGAACGCCGGCAGCAGGATCAGCGCCGTCTCCTTGGTCAGCGCGGCCATCGCGAACGACACCGTCGAGCCGATCGCCGCCCCGATGCTGCGCCGCGGCGAGTACGCGAGCACGAACGCCAGCAGCAGCCAGGGCGTGACGATGTTGTCCAGGAACGTCCACCGGCTGTAGACCAGCTCGAGCGGGCAGAGCCCGAACAGCAGCACGACCGCCGCGGCACCGGCCCGGGAAACGGACAGCCGGCGCGCCAGCACGTAGAGCAGGCCGGCGCTGATCACCTTCGCGATGAGCATGCACTCGTTGCCGAAGCCGATCGCGGTCGCGTGCCGGCCGAAGCCGTCGGTGAGCATCGACCACGCGCCGAGCTGCATCCAGCCGGCCGGAGTGTGGTCGTAGAAGTACGAGTACGGCGAGAGCGCCCGCTCGTACTGGAAGGACCACGCCTGGGACAGGTACGTGCCGGGGTCGTCGACCCAGTCCGGGTAGTTCGACATGCCCTTCGCGTGCACGGCGCCGACCAGCACCAGCAGCGGCACCGCGATCAGCAGGCTGATCCGGTGCGCCCGGAACCACTCGGCGAGCGCGATCCGGACCTGCCGGTGCATCGGGACGATCTGCCGGATCCCGACGACGCAGCCAGCACGCCGGCGACGTGCCGATCACCGGCGCCAGCACCGGGAACGCCGCCACCGACAGCAGCAGGCTGGACAGCCGGGCCACCTGGAACCGCAGCCAGCGCGAGCGCAGCGGGCGGTCCGAGCGGGAGACCCGGTTCCGCCAGGTCAGCAGCGCGTTGCCGGCGAAGTTCAGCTGTAGCGTGATGACGGCCTGCACCGTGTTGGCGACGGCCGGGATCAGGCCCCACGCCAGCAGGGCCACCAGCAGCTCGTGTCCGGCCACCCCGACCGAGATGCCGACCAGGACGAACAGGACGGCATCGCGGTGGAGCGAGCGAACTGTCGGGATGCGGGACAGCGTTCTTCCTCCTTCGGCGCAGGACGTCGTCGGGCACGCGTCAGCACGCGGTGACACCGCGGGTGGTGCTCGTGCTCCTGCGGGCCGAGGGTTTCGCGCGGCCGGGACTCGCCCGTGGGCGGTGGCTGCGATGCCCGCTATCGATTGGTACCCGTCCGGGCGCCGCGCATGACGTCCCGCCGGTGAATTCCGGGTGATTAGCGCCCCGGGCGGGCCGGGTATCCGAGTCTGCACGACCTGCGGAACTCCGCCGACGTACTGGAGGAATTGATGGGTATCGCCGTCAGTCTCTTTCTGCTGGCGGTCGGCGCGATCCTCGCGTTCGCGACCGATGTCAGCGTCTCCGGCCTCGACCTCGACACCGTCGGGCTGATCCTCATGCTGATCGGCGCGGTGGGCTTCGTGCTCACGCTGATCGTCTGGGGCTCGCGCCGCCGGGTGGTCCGGACCGTGCCGGCGGACCAGGTCGTGGAACGCCGCGGGGTCGCGCCCCGGCACGAGGTCGTCGAGGAGCGCCGGGTGGCGCCGGTCCGCGAGCAGATCGTGGAGGAGCGCCGCTACCGAGAGCCGGGCTTCTAGCTGCTGCCGGCTCCGGCCGCCGGGTGGGCCTGACCCTTGCCCACCGCGGCGGCGCTCTTCGGCTTGCCCGTGCCGAGGGCGTCGGCGTTGTCCTGCTCGGCCTGGCCGGTGCCGACGGCGGCGGCCTGCGTCGTGGTCCGGCCCTGTCCGAGGGCTGCGGCCTGCGGGTTCTGCGGCTTGACCTGGCCCTTGCCGGGGGCTGCGGCCTGCGGATTCTGTGGCTTGGTCGAACCCTTGCCGGGGCCCGCGACCTGCGGGCTCTGTGGCTTGGTCTGGTCCTTGCCGGGGGCGGCGGCCTGCGGGCTCTGTGGCTTGGTCTGGCCCTTGCCGGGGGCCGCGGCGTGCGGATTCCGCGGCTTGCTCTGGCCCTTGCCGGGGGCGGCGGCGTGCGGATTCCGTGGCTTGCTCTGGTCCTTGCCGACGGTCTCGGCCTGCGGATTCCGCGGCTTGGAACGGCCCTTGTCTGGCGCCTCGTTCACCGCCCTCGCCTGCTTCGTCGCAGCCTTGGCCGGAGCCGTCGACGCCGGCGGTGTGGCGTTCTTCACGATCTTCACCAGGCCGCCCGACGTGACCCGGTCGGCGGGGCCCGCGGCGGCCGCGCCGGTCGCCGGCCCGCGGTGCACCACGTGCGGCGCGGCCACCCCGGCGGCGACCGCCGTACCGCCGACCACGACCGCGGTCAGCACGGCCGCCGCCGGCCCGGCGTGCGCGCCGGCCAGCCAGCCCAGCACCGACCCGCCGGCCGCTGCGGCGGCGCCGCCCGACACCGCCCCGACGGAGGTGGCACCAGCCGCCGCGACACCGGCCGAGCCGGCCGACGCAGCACCGGCCGACGCAGCACCGGCCGACGCGGCACCGGCGGTAACGGCGGGCGGCCCCCCGCTCGCCGCCACCCCGCCGAGCAGCAGCGGAGCGAGCAGCCCGCGCAGCCCGCTGTTGACGTCCTCCAGCTCGGCCGCCACCTGCCGGCACCGTCGGCAGGTCGCCAGGTGCGCGTCCACCTTGGCCGCGTCGCCGGTCGAGAGCCGGTCGCGGGTCCACCCGCCCAACCGGGCCACCGTGGCCCGGCAGGCCTCGTCGGCGCAGCCGCTCGCGTGCGCCTGCAGGAACGCCTGCCGCAGCCCCTCGCGCGCCCGGTATGCCAGCGCCGCCACCGCGTTCGGCCGCAGCCCCAGCCGGCTGCCGACCTCGGCCGTGCTCTCCTGCTCGACCTCGCTGTACCAGAGCACGGTCCGCCACCGCTCCGGCAGGCTCGCGAACGCCCGCGCGGCCAGCGCGGAGTTGAGCTCGGCCTCGGCCGGGTCCACCCAGGGCACGCCCCGGTCGTGCCGGGCCATGTCCTCGCTCAGCTCCAGCCGGCGGTCCCTGCGGGCCCGCTCGTACATGCCGTTGCGGACCGCGGTGAGCAGGTAGGCCCGGAACGCGCTGTCCGGACCGCGACCGGAGCTGAGCATGTCGAAGACCCGCGCGAACGCCTCGGCGACCAGGTCGTCCACGTCGTGCGGGGAGGCGCTCAGCTGCCGGGCCATCCGCCGGGCGGCGCGCTCGTGCCGCTCGTACAGCTGCGCGTACGCGGCCCGGTCACCGGCCCGGACGGCGGCGATCAGCTCCGCGTCGGTGCACCCGCTGGGGTCCTCGAGCCGGCGGGGCTGCGGGTCGAGCAGGGTCATGCGGCTCCGTTCGGCCTGAGGGAGGGCCAGCACGGCCTCTCGGGCCAGCGCACCGCCAGTCTGCCCGCCCGGCGCCGCCAGCGAACGGCACTTGGTTCGACCGAACACCGTCAACTGGATTCGGCCAACCGGCTCTCGCGCGCCCGGAGCCCCGCGTCGGCCGCCCGCTAGGCCGTCAGGACGGCAGCTCGACGGTCAGCGTGAGCGCGTCCGGGTCGGCGGCATGGCCGGCGACGTCGATGCGGTACGGACCGGCCGGGAGCCGCCAGCCGCCGCCAGCACGGACCGCCAGCCGCCGCAGCGGCACTTCGATCGTGACCGGCACCCGCTGCCCCGGGCCGACCTCGACCCGCGCGAAGCCGACCAGGAACCGGTCGACCCCGTCAGGATCGGACCGGGTCGCGTAAGCCTGCACGACGTGCCCGCCCGGGCGGTCGCCGGTGTTCGTCACGCTCGCCCGCACGGTCAGCACGTCGCCGCCGACCCCGGCCGAGGCGCCGGACAGCGCGAACGACGTGTACGACAACCCGAAGCCGAGCGGGTAGGCGGCCGCGGTGCCGGTCCGGTCGAGCAGCCGCTGACCGTGCCACCGGTCGTAGGTGACGGCGGTGGCGTTCTTGTCGAACGGCGGCAGGTCGGCCTCGTCGACCGGGACGACGCACGGCAGCCGGCCGCCCGGCTCGCGCTCGCCGAGCAGCACGTCGGCCAGTGCCGCGCCGCCCTCCATCCCGGAATACCAGCCCATCAGGATGGCCGGCACCTCGCGCCGCCAGGCCTCCATGGTGACCGCCGCGCCGGCCACGACGACCACGACGGTGCGCGGGTTCGCCGCGGCGACGGTACGGATCAGTTGCTCGTCCTGCGGGTGCAGCCGCAGCGAGTCCCGGTCGCCGCCGACCGACTGGGGGCCGGCGGCCCAGGCCCGGGCCAGCTCGGCCAGCGCGTCCGGGTCGTCCGCGGGCGGGTAGAGGGCGGCCAGCTCCGCGTCGAACGAGCCGACGAACTCGCCCTCGTCCGCGGCGGTGTAGCCGACCACCACGACCGCCGCGTCCGCACCGGCCGGGTCGTCGACGAAGGTCACCGCGGGCAGCGCCGCCCGCAGGCCGGCCAGCGGCGTGACCACCTCGGGCGCCCGCACATCGGACGAGCCGTGGTCGCCGGTATTGGGCAGGTCGGCCAGCCGGCCCAGCACCGCGACCCGGCGCAGCGCGGCCCGGTCGAGCGGCAGCAGCGGCCGGTCGCCGACCGCCTCGTTGCGCAGCAGCACCATCGACCGGCCGGCGACCTCGCGGGCCAGCGCGCGGTGCGCGGCCGAGGCGACCACGTCCGGGCCGGGCGCGGGCGTATCCAGGCCGGCGGCGAACCGCAGCTGGCTCGCGACGATCCGGGCCGCGGCCCGATCGGCGTCGGCCCGGTCCAGCCGGCCGGAGCCCAGCGCGGCCGGAAGCGTCCGCGCCCGCTGCTGGGCGAACGGCATCTCCAGGTCGAGCCCGGCGACCACCGAGCCGACCGGGTCGCGCAGGCCCCAGATGAAGTCGGACATGACGAACCCGGCGAAGCCCCACTCGTCCCGCAGGACCTCGGTGAGCAGGGTGCGGTTCTGCCCGCACCACTCGCCGTTGACCGAGTTGTACGCGCTCATCACCGCGGTCACCCCGGCGTCCACGACGGCCCGGAAGTGCGGCAGGTAGACCTCGTGCAGCGCGCGCTCGTCGACCCGCACGTCGACGGTGAACCGCGCGTTCTCCATGCTGTTGCAGGCGTAGTGCTTCACGCAGGCCATGACGTGCCGCTGCGCCCCGCGGGCCAGCGCCGCGCCCATCTCGCCGAGCAGCGCGGGCTCCTCGCCGTACGTCTCCTGCGCCCGTCCCCAGGCCGGGTGCCGGAGCAGGTTTATGCAGACGCCGGCGAACAGGTTGCCGCCCTGCGCCCGGATCTCGGCCCCGATCGCCTCGCCGACCCGTTCCTCCAGCGCCGGGTCCCAGGTCGCGCCGCGGCCCATCGGCACCGGGAACGCCGTCGACCGACCGATCACCGCGCCGCGCGGGCCGTCGCTGAACCGGATGCCGGGCAGCCCTATCCGGGGCAGCGCGCCGGCCACGATCGGCTCGAGGTTGTAGCCCTTGCCCATCATGTCCGGCATCCCCGGCCAGAACGGCTCGTCGCCGTCGAGCAGCCCGAGCAGCTCGCCGTCGGTCAGCCCGGACAGCAGCTCGCCGGCGGCCGCGACCGGATCGGCGCCGGCCCGGACCGCGGCCACCGCCCCGTCGTAGCCGGACGCGCCCGCCTCGGAGACGGCGCCGCCGCGGGGGTCAGCGGCGCCGTCGGCCGAGGGGGTCACTTGCCGAAGCCGGCGGTGAGCCCGGACAGCAGCTGCCGGCGGCCGACCACGTAGAGCACCAGGATCGGCAGCGTGGTCAGCACGACCGACGCCAGCACCGCGGGCACGTTCACGCTGTACTGCCCCTGGAACGACCAGAGGGCCAGCGGCAGCGTGCGCTGGTTCGGGTCCTGGGTGAGCACCAGCGGCAGCAGGAACCCGTTCCAGATCGTCAGCCCGTTGAAGATCGCGACGGTCACCAGCGCCGGCCGGGTCAGCGGGAAAGCGAGGTTCCAGAGGGTGCCCCACTCGGTGGCGCCGTCCAGCCGCATCGACTCGAACAGCTCGTTGGGCACGTCCCGGATGAAGTTCGACAGCACCAGCACGGACAGCGGGATCGCGAACGCGATCGACGGCAGGATGATCGCCAGCAGGGTGTCGTACAGGCCGAGCTTGATGATGATCAGGTAGATCGGGATGATCGTCGCCTGCAGCGGGACCGCCAGGCCCATCAGGAACAGCACGTTGGCCGTCCGGAGGAACTTGCCACGGCCGCCGCGGATGATCGCGAACGCCGCCATGAACGCGAAGAGCACGGCTGGGACCACCGCGCCGAGCGTGACGATCGCACTGTTGAAGAAGAAGCGGATGAAGTGCGACTGGATGACCAGCCGGTAGGCGTCGAACGTGATGTCGGTCGGCGGCTTCAGCGGGTTCTCGGAGAAGTAGACCTCCTGGCTCTTGAGGCTGGTGATCACGATCCAGTAGATCGGGATGATCACCACCGCGAGCCAGATCCAGGACAGCAGGCCGCCGATCCAGTTGAAATGCAGCAGGTTCCGGGCGCGATGCTTGCGCCGCGGCCCGGACGACGCCTCGTTCGCCTGCTCCGTCTCGGCACGGAGAGTCGACGTCACGTCACATCCCCTCCAGCTGGCTGGCGGACCTGTCGCGGCCCCCGAGCCGCTGCAGCAGCAGCGCGAGCGCGAGGCCGAGCAGCACGAGGATCATCGCGATCGCGCTCGCCGTACCCATCTCGTTGCCCTGGAAACCGGTGATGTACATGTCCAGCGCGAGCGTCCGGGTCGCGTCGGCCGGGCCGCCCGCGGTGAGCACGAAGATCAGGTCGAAGAACGTCAGCGACCCGACCACGATCAGCGTCGTCGACGTGATGATCGTGTACTTCAGCTGCGGCAGCGTGATGCTGAAGAACTGCCGGATGCGCCCGGCACCGTCGATCTGCGCCGCCTCGTAGAGAGTGACCGGGATCTGCCGCACGCCGGCCTGGTAGATCAGCGAGTGGAACGGGATGTACTGCCAGGACACCACGAACACGACGACGCCCAGCGCGAGCTTCCCCTGGCCGAGCCAGTCCTGGGACAGCAGCGGGATGCCGAGCCCGGACCCGAGCCCGAAGTTCGGGTCGAGCAACGCCTTGTAGGTGATGGCCAGCGCGGCCGAGCTCAGCAGCAGCGGGATGAAGTAGAGCACCGCGAGGACGCCGCGGTAGCGCTGCCGGCCGGCCAGGAACGTCCCGAGCAGCAGGCTCATCGGCGTCTGGACGAGCCACGACAGCGCGATGATCAGGAACGTGACCCAGAGCGCGTGCGGCAGCCCCGGGTCGGTGAGCTCGGCCTTCCAGCTCCGGAAGCCGGCCCAGTTGATCACGCCGATGCCGTCCCAGGTGGTGAAGCTGAGGAACAGCACGCCCAGCAGCGGCACCACCCCGAACCCCACGAACATCACCAGGGCGGGCAGCGCCATCCATGCAACTCGCCCGCTCCGCCCGCCGCTGCTGGTGGCGGGCTTCGTCACCTGCGCCGCAACGGGCGGAGCGAGCGCGGTCACTGGCCGACGACCTTGCTCATGTTGTCGGCGAACTGCTGCGGCGAGATCGAGAGCTGGAACAGCTTGGAGATGTTGTCCAGCAGCGTCTCGGCCGCGGTCGGGCTGGCCGCCTGGTCCCAGGACTGCCCGAAGAACTTGGCGTTGCTGGCGATGCCGTAGACGAAGTTCAGGAAGTCCTTGTCCTTCGACGCGTTGAGCTGGGCCTCGGTGCCCTTCACGATCGGCACCTGGCCGGTGTCGATCCACTGCTTGTTCTCGGCGTCGGAGAGCACCTGGGTCTTGAAGAAGTTCTTCGCGATGTTCTTCTGGTCGTCGGTGGCCTTCGCCGAGATCGACAGGTATTGGCCGGGGTTGCCGACGGTGTCGCCGGGGTCGCCCTTGCCGCCCTCGATCGGCGGGAAGTTCATCCAGCCGAGGCCGCCGCTGGGCACGAACTGGCCGCCGTTGGCGACCTGGATCCCGTACGACCAGGAGCCGTGCAGCATCATCGCGGCCTTGCCGGTGTAGAGCAGCGCCTGGTCGGCGTTGGAGTCGGCGGTGATCGAGGAGAAGCCCTTGACGAAGCCGTTGGCCTTGACCAGGTCCTGCGTCATCTGCAGGCCCTTGATGGCGTCCGGGTCGGCCCAGGCGCCCTTCTCGGTCATGACGCGGTCGAACAGGTCACTGCCGCCGAGCCGCATGAGGTAGAACTCGAGCCACATCATGTTGGTCCAGCGGGACTGGCCGCCGAGCGAGAACGGCGCGATCTTCTGCGCGTTGAACTTCGGCACCAGGTCGAGGATGTCGGCGTAGGTCTTCGGCGGCTGGACGCCGACCTTGTCGAAGACCTTCTTGTTGTAATAGAGGACGATCGGCTGCACGGTCTCGGCCGGCATCGCATAGATCTTGCCGTCGACCGTGGCCGCGCCGAACGAGGACGGGAACAGCCGGTTCTTCACGTCCGGATTCTGCGCGAACCACGACGTGAGGTCCTCGACCTGGTTGGCCGCGACATAGCTCTTCAGGCCGCCGCCGCCCCAGCCCCAGATGATCGTCGGCGCCTGGCCCGCGCCGAGCGCCGTCTTGATCTTGGTCTTGTACGCGTCGTTCTGGAACGTCGTCGCCTTGATCTTGCTGTTCGGGTTGGCCTTGTTGAACCGGTCGACGCTCGCCTGCCGGATCGCCTCACCGGGCGGGCCGGACAGGAACCAGTACGTCGCGGTGCCGCTGCCGGCGCTGCCGGCGTTGCCGCCGCCCCCGCCGGCGCCGGCCTGCGTCGGGCCGGAGCTTCCGCAGGCGGCCAGGGCCGCACCGGTGAGGGGAACGCCCACCGCGAACTTGAGGAAGGTGCGGCGGGAGGTCGTTGTGGGGTCCACGCTCATCTCCGTAGTCGTGAGCCGCGGCCTCCCGCGGCGGCCGATCATCTGAGGTGGGGAAGCGATCGACCGCGGGTACTTCCGCTCGTGCCTCCGCACGAGGACGACTGATCTTTCGACCGGCGATCGCAAGAGTTAACGTAGGAACGCGGTGCATCCGTGTCAAGGGTCTTGAGCAGCCGTTTCCGTAACGTGAACAAAGCCCGCTCACAGGCAAGCCAGGTCTCGAAAACGGCGGGTGACGGGAGGCCGCAAACCGTGCCATGATGCCCAGGCGGCCAGCAGAGACCGGCGAAAGCTTTCGAAAGATCGAATACCGCCGAGCAGCCGAGGAGACGCGTGACGACATCGGACCGGACCCGTACCGCGGAGCGCACCCGGCCGTGGCAGGACACCGCGCGCCCGGCCGCCGAGCGGGCCGAGCTGCTGCTCGCCGAGATGACCCTCGAGGAGAAGGTCGCCCAGCTCGGCAGCCGCTGGGTCGGCGCGGACATCCGGGTGGAGGAGGTGGCGGTCGAGGACGGCACCCTCAACGTCGCCCCCATGCAGGACGTGTTCGCGGCCGGATCGGCCCGCAGCCTGGCCGACGCCAGCCGGCACGGGCTCGGCCACCTCACCCGCGTGTACGGCAGCGTGCCGGTCACCCCGGCCGAGGGCGCGGCCGAGCTGGTCCGCCAGCAGCGGGTGGTGATCGAAGGGTCCCGGCTCGGCATCCCGGCGCTCGTGCACGAGGAATGCCTGACCGGGTTCACCGCGTACGGCGCGACCGTCTACCCGGCCGCGATCGCCTGGGGCGCCACCTTCGACCCCGACCTGATCGAGCGGATGGCCGGCGCGATCGGCCGGGACATGGCCGCGCTGGGCGTGCACCAGGGCCTGTCCCCGGTGCTCGACGTGGTCCGCGACTACCGGTGGGGCCGGGTCGAGGAGACCATCGGCGAGGACCCGTACCTGGTCTCGATGCTCGGCGCCGCGTACGTGCGCGGGCTGCAGGGCGCGGGCGTGCTGGCCACGCTCAAGCACTTCGCCGGCTACTCCGCCTCCCGGGCCGCCCGCAACCACGGCCCGGTCTCGATGGGCCGGCGCGAGCTGCTCGACGTGATCCTGCCGCCGTTCGAGACCGCCGTCGCCGCCGGCGCCGGCTCGGTCATGAACTCGTACTCGGACGTCGACGGCGTGCCCGCCGGCGCCGACGGCTGGCTGCTGACCGAGCTGCTGCGGGACGACTGGGGGTTCGGCGGCACCGTGGTCTCCGACTACTGGGCGGTGCCGTTCCTGGCCACCATGCACCGGGTCGCGGCCGACACCGACGGGGCCGGCGCGCTAGCCCTCGCCGCCGGCATCGACGTGGAGCTGCCGGACACCATCGGCTACGGCGACGGGCTGGTCGAGCGGGTCCGCGCCGGCGAGGTCCCGGAGGAGCTGGTCGACCGGGCCGCCCGCCGGCTGCTCCGGCAGAAGGCCGAGTTGGGGCTGCTCGACCCGGACTGGACGCCGGAGGCCTCGGTCGCCGGTGCCGGCGAGGTCGAGCTCGACCCGCCGGCCAACCGGGAGCTGGCCCGGGAGCTGGCCGAGCGCTCGGTCGTGCTGCTCGACGCCGCCGACCGGCTGCCGCTGCTCGGCCCGGACCGGCCGGCGCTGCGCCGGGTCGCCGCGGTCGGGCCGTGCGCGGCCGACCCGCGCACGTTCATGGGCTGCTACGCCTTCCCCAACCACGTGCTCCCCCGGCACCCGGGGCTCGGGCTCGGCGTCGAGGTGCCGGCCGCGGTCGACGCGCTGCGCGCCGAGCTGCCCGGCGTCGAGGTCGGCTACGAGCAGGGCTGCGCGGTGCAGGGCGGCGACCGGTCCGGGTTCGCCGCCGCGGTGGCCGCCGCCCGGGACGCCGAGCTGTGCGTCGCGTACGTCGGCGACCTGGCCGGGCTGTTCGGCCGGGGCACCTCCGGGGAGGGCTGCGACGCGGAGGACCTGCGGCTGCCCGGGCTGCAGGCCGACCTGCTCGCCGAGCTGGTCGCGACCGGCACCCCGCTGGTCGTCGTGGTGGTCTCCGGCCGGCCGTACGCGCTGGGCGAGCTGGCCGGGCGGGCCGCGCTGGTGCAGGCGTTCATGCCCGGCGAGGAGGGCGGCGCGGCGGTCGCCGGCGTGCTGTCCGGGCGGGTGCAGCCGGGCGGCAAGCTGCCGGTGCAGATCCCCCGCCGGATCGGCGGCCAGCCCAGCACGTACCTGCAGCCGCCGCTGGGCAGCCCGGAGAGCGCCGGGATCAGCCCGCTCGACCCGACCCCGCTGTTCCCGTTCGGGTACGGCGGGTCGTACACCACCTTCGAGGTCGACGACCTGCGCATGGACGCCACCGAGATCGGCACCGACGGCGAGTTCGCCGCGACCGTAAGGGTCCGGAACACCGGCGATCGCGCCGGCGACGAGGTGGTGCAGCTCTACCTGCGCGGCGTGCTGGCCCGGGTGGTCCGGCCGGTGCGCCAGCTGGCCGGCTTCGCCCGGGTCCGGCTGGAACCGGGCGAGGCGATCGACGTGCGGTTCCGGGTGCACGCCGACCGGACCGCGTTCACCGACCTCGACCTGGCCAGGGTGGTCGCACCGGGCGAGCTGGACGTCCAGGTCGGTACGTCGGCGGCCGACCTCCCGTGCCGCGGCACCGTCCGCGTCACCGGACCGCGGCGGGTGGTCGGGCACGACCGCCGACTTGACACCCCGGTGGAGCTCGGACCGGCCGCGGATCGCGGTCAGGTGGGCGGGAGCCGGGCATGAGAGCGGAGGAAGCCGTGAGCGCCAGGGATGCCGCGGACGGCAGGGACAGCCGGGCCACGTTGGCCACCGTGGCAGCATCCGCCGGCGTATCGGTGGCCACGGTGTCCAAGGTGCTCAACGGCCGCAGCGACGTCGCCCCGGCGACCCGCGCGCTGGTACAGGACCTGCTGGAGGAGCACGACTACGTGGGACGGCGGCCCGACCCCGGCAGGCTGGTGACCGTCGAGCTGATGTTCCACGGCCCGCTCAACGCCTACTCCCTCGAGGTGTTCGAGGGGATCCTCACCACCTCCAGCGAGCTGGGCGCCGCCGTCGCGGTGAGCCTGCGCCCGCGCGGGGACGGCAAGTCGGCGGCCGCCCGGTCCGGCGCCTGGGTCCGCGGGCTGGTCGCCGCCGGCCGGTCGGCGGTGATCACGGTGACCAGCGAGCTGCCGGGCTCGGACCTGTCGGCGCTGTCCAGGGCCCGGATCCCGGTCGTCGTCATCGACCCGTTCAACCTGCCCCGGACCAAGGTCATCAGCGTGGGCTCGACGAACTTCACCGGCGGGCTGTCCGCGACCCGGCACCTGCTGGAGCTCGGCCACCGGCAGATCGCCTACGTCGGCGGGCCGGCCGAGGCGGCCTGCAACCAGGCCAGGATGCAGGGCTACCGGGCCGCGATGGAGGCCGAGGGCCTGCCGGTCCCGGACGGCTACGTGCGGTACGGCCGGTTCCACCACAGCGACGGGGTCGTCGAGGGCGCGTCCCTGCTGGAGATGCGGGAGCCGCCGACCGCGGTGTTCGCCGGCAGCGACGAGACCGCGCTCGGGATCATCGAGGCGGCCCGGTCCCGGGGGCTGCGGGTGCCGGAGGACCTCAGCATCATCGGATTCGACGACACCTCGGTCGCCCGGTTCGCCTCGCCGCCGCTGACCACGGTCCGCCAGCCGCTGCGCGAGATCGGCGGCGCCGCGCTGCGTCGCGCGCTCGCGCTGGCCGCCGGCGAGAAGGTCGACTCGTACCACGTCGAGCTCGCCACCGAACTGGTGGTCCGGCACTCCACCGCACCGCCGGCCCCGCGCTGAGCACCCGGGCGGTCGACCCGCAGGAAGGACCCGAATGAGGACCGACGACGTCACCCAGGCGACCGGCGAGCAGCTCCGGTTCCCGCACGGGTTCGCCTGGGGCACGGCCACCGCGAGCTACCAGATCGAGGGCGCCGTCCGGGAAGGCGGCCGGGGACCGTCCATCTGGGACACGTTCTCGCACCGGCCCGGCGCGGTGGCCGGCGGCGACACCGGCGACGTCGCCGACGACCACTACCACCGCTACCGCGACGACGTGGCGCTGCTGGCCGACCTCGGCGTCACCCACTACCGGTTCTCGCTGGCCTGGCCGCGGCTGCAGCCGACCGGCCGGGGCCCGGTCAACCGGGCCGGACTGGACTTCTACCAGCGGCTGGTCGACGAGCTGCTGGCCCGCGACATCCAGCCGCTGGTCACGCTCTACCACTGGGACCTGCCGCAGCCGCTGGAGGACGCCGGCGGCTGGCCGGTCCGGGCCACCGCCGAGCGGTTCGCCGACTACGCCGCGGCCGTGCACGACCGGCTGAAGGACCGGGTCCGGATCTGGACGACCCTGAACGAGCCGTGGTGCTCGGCGTTCCTCGGCTACGCGGCCGGGCACCACGCCCCCGGCCGGACCGAGCCGGCCGCCGCGCTGGCCGCCGCCCACCACCTGCTGCTCGGGCACGGGCTGGCGGTGCGGGCTATGCGGGCGCAGGACGGCGGCAGCACGCTGGGCATCACGCTCAACCTGCACCCGGTCGACCCGGCCACCGGCTCGGCCGAGGACGCGGACGCGGCCCGGCGGGTCGACGCGGTGAGCAACCGGGTCTTCCTCGACCCTATCTTCCGCGGCGCGTACCCGGCGGACCTGCGGGCGGACGTCGCCGCGGTGTCCGACCTCGGGTTCGTCCAGGACGGCGACGAGCAGACCATCGCCGCGCCGATCGACCTGCTCGGGGTGAACTACTACCGGCGCACCGTGGTGTCGGCCACGCCCGGCCAGCAGCCCAACGCCGCCTGGGTCGGCAGCGAGCAGGTCGGCGAGACCGTGCAGGGCCTGCCGGCCACCGAGATGGGCTGGGAGATCGACCCGTCCGGCCTGTACGACGTCCTGCGCCGGATCACCGCCGACTACGGGCCGGTGCCGATCTACGTGACCGAGAACGGCGCCGCGTTCGCGGACGCGCCGGGGGCGGACGGCGAGGTCGCCGACCCGGCCAGGGTGGACTTCCTGGACCGGCACTTCCGGGCCGCCCGGCAGGCCATGGACGACGGCGTCGATCTGCGCGGCTACTTCGTCTGGAGCCTGCTGGACAACTTCGAGTGGGCGTTCGGCTACTCGAAGCGGTTCGGGCTCGTCTACGTCGACTACGCCACCCAGCGCCGCATCCCCAAGTCGAGCGCCCGCTGGTACGCCGGGGTCACCCGCCGCAACGGCCTGCTCCCCCGCTAGCCCCGGTCGCGCGCCGAAGGGGTTGGCGGCCGCCCGCACGTCTGCAACTCTGTGACGCGCTCGCGGCGTCGACCCAAGGAGGTCACCGTGACCCGGAGCCGTCTGATCACCGTTCTCGGCGCCACCGCAGTCGCGGCGGCCACCACCCTCGCCCTCGGGCCGCCGGCCGCGGCGGATCCCGGCGGCGGCCGAGCCCAGGTCCGCTCCGTCGGCCAGATCGCCCGCCAGGACGTAGCCAGCCAGCCCGGCTCCGAGCCGGACACGCTGGTCGAGCCGGACGTGGCCGTCTCGCCACGGAACCCGCGGATCGCGCTCGCGGTCGCGCACGACTCGCGCTTCCCGGACGGCGGCGCGGTCGACATCTCGTACTCCTGGACCCACGACGGCGGCCGGACCTGGCGGCACGCACCGATGCCGTTCCTGACCACGGTGGTCGGCGGGATCTGGGACCGCGTCTCGGACCCGGTGGCCGCATTCGGCCCGGACGGCACCGCGTACGTCTCCACCCTGCTGTTCACGACCGGCTGCGACAGCGCGGTCGGGGTGTCCCGGTCCACCGACGGCGGCCGCACGTTCGGCCGGCCGGTGCTGGTCCACGTCAGCCACACGTGCGCGGTCTCCGACGACAAGAACTGGCTGGTCGTCGACACCTCCGCCGGCAGCCCGCACCGCGGCCGGCTCTACCAGTTCTGGACGCCGTTCCTGTCCGACGCCGACGGCAACCTGACCGGCTCGCCGCAGGTCGTGCGCTGGTCGGACGACCGCGGCCGGCACTGGAGCCGCACGGTGAACGTCTCCGCGACCGACGTGTTCACCCAGAACTCGCAGCCGATGATCCAGCCGGACGGCACGATCACCGACTCGTACCTCAACTTCGGCTCGGATGCCGGCGAGGAGGGCCCGGAGGCCGGCGGCGGCGCGCGGACGGAGGCCGGCGGCGGCGCGCGGACGGAGGCCGACCCGGCCGCGGAGCCGGAGGGTGACCTGATGGTCGCCCGCACGTCCCGGGACGGCGGCCGGCACTGGAGTGCGGAGGCCACGATCACCCACGACGCCGGCGAGGGGCCGGCCGGGATCCGCTGCTGCCTGCCGTCGGCCACCGCGGACCCACGCACCGGCCGGCTGTACGCGGCGTGGGAGTCGGCCGAGCCGGACGCCGTCGCGCTGTCCACCTCGCGGGACGGCCGGCACTGGTCCGCACCCGTCCGGGTCAACCGCGAGCCGCGCGCGGGCATCGACCACGTGAACGTCGACGTGGCGGCCGAGAACGGCCGGGTCTACGTCTCGTACGGGAGCCGGGACACCGGCGTGCAGGGCGGCCGGTTCGTCCAGCAGAAGGTGTCGGTCTCCACCGACGGGGGCGCGCACTTCGGCCTGCCGATCGTGCTCGGGCCTCGCTCGGACCTGAACTTCGCCGCCGAGGCGGACGGGAAGTTCCCCGGCGACTACATCGGCAGTGCGGTCCGCGACGGCCGTACCTACCTGGTCTGGTGCCGGTCGTCGGCACCGGCGAACCCGGCAGCGACCTTCCACCAGACCCTCTGGGCGGCGGTCCTGTCCGGCTGACCAGCGGCGGTTCGGCGGCGGGCCGGTCGGACCGGCCCGCCGCCGGTCGATCGGATGGACCACTCGACTGGTTGATGAGGCACGGTGCACGGATAAGCCACCAAGTACCGTGCCGGTGTGGAAAGGCCGGAGTGGGCGCCCGTTGGCATCGATCTCGACCGGCCCTCGGCGGCCCGGGTCTACGACTTCTACCTCGGCGGCTTCCACAACTTCGCGGCCGACCGGGAGATGGGTCGCCAGGCCGTCCAGATGTGGCCGGAGCTGCCCGAGATCATGCGGTCCAACCGCGGCTTCCTGCGGCGGGCGGTCGAGTTCCTCGTCGACGCCGGGGTGCGGCAGTTCCTCGACCTCGGCTCCGGGATCCCCACCGTCGGCAACGTGCACGAGGTCGCGCAGCGGCGCGCCCCCGACTCCAGGGTCGTGTACGTCGACAACGACCCGGTCGCAGTCGAGCACTCGCAGGCGATCCTCGCCGGCGACGACCGGACCGTGGTCGTCCAGGCCGACCTGCGCGACCCGAACGCGGTGCTCGCCGACCCGGCCGTACGGGGCCTGCTCGACCTGAGCCGGCCGATCGCGGTGCTCATGGTCGCGGTGCTGCACTTCGTACCGGACGAGGACGACCCGGCCGGGCTGGTGGCCCGGTTCCGGAAGGCGGTGCCGGCCGGGAGCTACCTTGCCCTCTCGCACGCGACGGCCGGTGAGCGGGCCGACCGCGCGGCCGAGCACCGCGGGCTCTACCAGCGCACCGCGACGCCGATGACAATGCGGACGCAGGAGCAGATCGAGCACCTGTTCGACGGGTGGGAGCTGGTCGAGCCGGGTCTGGTCCACCTGCCGCAGTGGCGGCCGGAGCCGGGCGCGACGGAGCTGGACCGACCGGAGCGGATGCCTGGCCTGGCCGGGGTGGGGCGCAAGCCGTGACCTGCTGGTGACGGGCCCGCGGTGGGACGCTCCGGCGCGGGCCGAGCTGGCCCGGGCCTGGGCCGAGGCGCTGCAGGGCACCAGCTTCGTCGCGCTCGGCCGGCGCGAGCTCTGGCAGCTGACCCGCCGGCTGGCGGACATGGTCGCCACCGCGGCCGACGATCCGGGCGCGGACATCGCCGCCACCGGCGAGCAGGTCGGCCAGGCCCTGGTCGACGCGCACTTCACCGACTCGGCCGCGATGGACCGGACCGTCGCCCTGATCGGCCGGCAGGTGGTCGGCACGGCCGAGGACGCGCGGCTGCCGACGCTGCCCGGCGCG
>DATBFW010000143.1:0-40185 GCA_036558285.1 Mycobacteriales bacterium
CCGCCGGGCCGCGAGGCCTACCCGGGCGACGTGTTCTACCTCCACTCCCGGCTGCTGGAGCGGTGCGCGAAGCTGTCCGACGACCTCGGCGGCGGCTCGATGACCGGCTTCCCGATCGTCGAGACCAAGGGCAACGACATCTCGGCATACATTCCGACCAACGTCATCTCGATCACCGACGGCCAGATCTTCCTGGAGACCGGCCTGTTCAACGCCGGGGTACGGCCGGCGATCAACGTCGGCATCTCGGTCTCCCGGGTCGCCGGCAACGCACAGATCCGGGCGATGAAGACGGTCGCCGGGTCGCTGCGGCTCAACCTCGCGCAGTACCGCGAGCTCGAGGCGTTCTCCGCGTTCGGCTCCGACCTCGACAAGGCGTCGCAGGACCAGCTGGCCCGCGGGTCGCGGCTGGTCGAGCTGCTCAAGCAGCCGCAGTACTCGCCCTTCCCGGTCGACCAGGAGGTCGTGTCGATCTGGGCCGGCACCAGCGGCGAGCTCGACATCGTCCCGGTCGGTGACATCCGCAAGTTCGAGCGGGAGTTCCTCGACTTCGTCGGCCGCCAGCACCAGGGCATCTACGACGCGATCCTGCAGTCCGGCCGGCTCGAGGACGACACCGTCGAGCAGCTGAAGCGGGCGATCGGCGACTTCAAGCAGGAGTTCCAGACCTCGGAGGGCGAGCAGCTGGTCGTCAACGAGCCCGAGGCCGAGGCGATGGAGGCCGACGAGGTGGGCCAGGAGAAGGTCACCCGCTACCGCCAGCCGCAGCCGCAGCAGAACCGGGGCTGACGATGGCCGGCACCCTGCGCGTCCTCAAGCGGCGGATCCGCGCGGTCACCCAGACCAAGCAGATCACCAAGGCGATGGAGCTCGTCGCCACCTCCCGCATCGCCAAGGCGCAGCAGCGGGTCGAGGCGGCGCTGCCCTACACCAACGAGCTGACCCGGGCGCTGTCCGCGCTCGCGTCCAACTCCAACACCGACCACCCGCTGCTGGTCGAGCGGCCCAACCCGCGCCGGGCGGCGATCCTGGTCATCACCAGCGACCGCGGGCTGGCCGGGGCGTACAGCTCCAACGCGCTGCGCACGGCCAACGGCCTCGAGTCGTTGCTGCGGGAAGAGGGCAAGGAGCCGGTCCGGTACGTGATCGGCCGCAAGGGCTCGGCGTACTACCGCTTCCGCAGCCGCGAGGTGGCCAAGGAGTGGACCGGCTTCTCCGAGCAGCCGGCGTTCACCGACGCCCGCGAGGTCGGCTCCACGCTGGTCAAGGCGTTCCTGGCCGGGGTCGACGACACCGGCGACGACACGGAGGGGGACGCGGGCGAGGACGGCGTGGTCGGCGTGGACGAGATCCACATCGTCTACACCGAGTTCAAGTCGATGCTCAGCCAGAACCCGACGGCCAAGCGGATCGCGCCGCTGATGGTCGAAGAGAGCGAGGAGGAGGCGCCCGAGGGCTACCTCCCGGCGTACGAGTTCGAGCCGGAGCCGGCCGAGTTGCTCGGCGCGCTGCTGCCGAAGTACATCAACGCAAGGATCTACGCCGCGCTGCTGGAGTCGGCGGCCTCGGAGTCGGCGTCCCGGCGGCGGGCGATGAAGTCCGCCACCGACAATGCCGAGGAACTGATCAAAACCTACACCCGTGAGGCCAACCAGGCCCGGCAAGCGGAGATCACCCAGGAGATCAGCGAGATCGTCGGCGGCGCGGATGCGCTCGCCGCGGCAGGGAGCGAGAGATCATGACCGCGGTAGAGGAAACCACCGGCACCGGCCGTGTCGTCCGGGTCACCGGCCCGGTCGTGGACGTCGAGTTCGGCCGGGGCGAGATGCCGGAGCTGAACAACGCGCTGCACGTCGACGTGGAGATCAGCGAGGGCAACCCGCTGAACAAGGAGCTCACCCTCGAGGTCGCCCAGCACATCGGCGACAACATGGTGCGGGCGATCTCGATGCAGCCGACCGACGGGCTCATCCGGGGTGCCATCGCCACCGACACCGGCCATCCGATCGAGGTGCCGGTCGGCGACCAGGTCAAGGGGCACGTGTTCAACGCGCTCGGCCGCTGCCTGGACGACCCGGACTTCGTGGCCGGCGAGACCTGGCCGATCCACCGGCCGGCGCCGGCGTTCGACCAGCTCGAGGGCCGGACCCAGATCCTGGAGACCGGCATCAAGGTCATCGACCTGCTCACGCCGTACGTGGCCGGCGGCAAGATCGGCCTGTTCGGCGGGGCGGGCGTCGGCAAGACCGTGCTGATCCAGGAGATGATCCGCCGGGTCGCCCAGGAGTTCGGTGGCGTGTCGGTGTTCGCCGGCGTCGGCGAGCGCACCCGCGAGGGCAACGACCTGTTCCTGGAGATGACCGAGTCCGGCGTCATCAACCAGACCGCCCTGGTGTTCGGGCAGATGGACGAGCCACCGGGCACGCGGCTCCGGGTCGGGCTGTCCGCGCTGACGATGGCGGAATACTTCCGGGACGTGCAGAAGCAGGACGTGCTGCTGTTCATCGACAACATCTTCCGGTTCACCCAGGCCGGGTCCGAGGTGTCCACGTTGCTCGGCCGGATGCCGTCAGCGGTGGGCTACCAGCCGACGCTGGCCGACGAGATGGGCGTGCTGCAGGAGCGGATCACCTCGACCCGCGGCCACTCGATCACCTCGATGCAGGCGATCTACGTGCCGGCCGACGACATCACCGACCCTGCGCCGCACACCACGTTCGCGCACCTGGACGCGACCACGGTGCTGTCCCGGCCGATCTCGGAGCTCGGCATCTACCCGGCGGTGGACCCGCTCGACTCGACCTCGCGGATCCTCGATCCGCAGTACATCGGGCAGCGGCACTACGACGTCGCCCAGGAGGTCAAGCGGATCCTCCAGCGCTACAACGAGCTGCAGGACATCATCGCGATCCTGGGCATCGACGAGCTGTCCGAAGAGGACAGAGTTCTGGTGGGCCGGGCCCGCCGGATCCAGCGGTTCCTGTCCCAGAACCTGCTGGTGGCCGAGCAGTTCACCGGCCAGCCCGGCTCGGTCGTGCCGCTGTCGGAGACAATCGAGTCGTTCGAGGCGCTCACCCGCGGCGACTACGACCATCTGCCGGAGCAGGCGTTCTTCCTCTGTGGCGGGATCGAGGACGTCGAGAAGAAGGCGTCCGAGCTGAGCAAGTAGGAATCGCCTCCGCGGAGCGGGCCGGTCCACAGTGGACCGGCCCGCTCCGTCGCGTTCGGACGGTGGTCAGCCGAGCAGGTGGGCGTTGACCGCGCGGACGTCCGCCGCCAGCGCCTGCAGCTCGACCACCTCGACGCCGGCGCGGGCGAGCAGCTCGGCGCCGTCGCAGTCGGCGAACAGCGGCGGCTCGCGCAGCGCGAACACCACCCTGGCGATGCCCGCGGCGAGGATCAGCTCGGTGCAGGTGTGCCGGCGGGAGCGGCGGCGCGAGCACGGCTCCAGCGAGCTGTAGAGCGTGCCGCCGGCCGGGTCGCCGGGGAACGCGGCGAGCGCGACCTCCTCGGCGTGGTCGAGCGGGCCGTCCCGGCGGGACCAGCCGACCGAGCGTGCCGCGTCCGGGCCGGGGCCGACGACGACCGCGCCCACCGTGTACGCGGCCGGGCTCGGCGGGCTGCGCCGGGACAACTCCACCGCCTCGGCGAGCAGGGCGGCGTCGAGCGGGTCAGGGCATCGGTCAGAGCGCATAGCGCAGCACCGCCGTGTCACCGACCGCCCGCACTCCGAGCAGCCGCCGCCGACCGCCCCCGAACGCGCCGGGTGCGGCGAGCGGATCGGCCGCGCCGGCCGCCGCGCCCGGGCCGCTGTCGCCGACCGCATCGGCGGGGACCGGTGGGCCGAGCAGGCGGGGGGCGGCGGGGTCGCCGACGAAGACGGGGGCGACCGCCAGTCGCAGCTCGTCGGCCAGGCCGGTGGACAGCAGCGCGGTGAGCACGCCGGCGCCGCCCTCCACGAGCAGCCGGCGCACGCCGCGGTCCGCGAGCTCGGCCAGCACGTCCGGCAGGTCGCCGCCGAGCAGCAGCGGTGCCGGCCCGTCGGCGAACACCGCCGCGTCCGGGTCGAGCTCGCCGCTGCGGGTCAGCACCACCCGGACGGGTGACGGCGGTAGCCCGCGGGAGACCCGGTCGGTGCGGCGGCGCTCGGACCGGACCAGCAGCCGCGGGTCGTCGGTACGGACCGTGCCGGCACCGACGAGGATCGCGTCGCAGCCGGCCCGCAACTCGTCTACGGCGTCGAGATCTTCCGGCCCGGACAGGATCAACCGGCGCGGCGACCGGTCGTCGAGCGCGCCGTCCAGCGAGACCGCCGCGCTCAGCAGCACGTACGGTCGGTGAGACACGCGATCACGGTACGCGTCCGGGCTCGGCGGCCCGGCGCGGCCCGGTTCCGGCACCGGCGCCGACCTGCGGAGTCCGGTTCCGGGCGCCCGAACCGGCCTCGCTAGACTTCAGAGGACCTCCGGACGGCGAAGGAGATCCCGCGTGGCAACCGTGCACGTCGAGCTCGTGTCCGTCGAGCGCCTGCTGTGGTCCGGCGACGCGACGATGGTCATCGCCCGCACCACGGAGGGTGAGCTCGGCGTGCTGCCCGGCCACGCACCGCTGCTCGGCGAGCTCGCCCCGGGCGGGATCGTCCGCATCCAGCAGGAGGGCGGCGAGGAGCTGGTCTTCGCGGTGCACGGCGGGTTCCTGTCGGTCACCGAGGACGGCGTCTCCGTGCTGGCCGAGCTTGCCGAGCGGTCCGACGAGATCGACGTGTCCAGGGCCCAGCAGGCCCTGGAGCGGGCCCGATCAGCCGAGGACGACGACGACGAGGCCGCCGCCGCGGCTGGCCGGGCGATGTCCCGGCTCCGCGCCGCCGGCCAGACCGTGTAGCCGCCATGGCGTTGGAGGTCGTCGTGGCCATCGCCGTCGCGGTGGCCGCCGTCGGCGTCGGGCTGGTGACCCTGGCGCTGCGCCGGCGGGTGCTGCTGCGCCCGGCCGGGTCGATCGACATGAGCCTGCGCACCCGGTTCGGCCGGATCGGCGGCGGGTGGGCGCTCGGCGTCGGCCGCTACACCGGCGAGGACCTCCAGTGGTATCGGCTGTTCGCGCTCACCGTGAAGCCGGCCCGGACGCTGTCGCGGCGCGAGCTGCAGGTGATCGGCCGCCGGCAGCCGTCCGGCGCGGAGTCGTGGGCGGTGCAAGCCGGCGCGGTGATCGTGGAGTGCCAGGACGACGCGGGTCCGGTCCAGGTCGCGATGAGCGCCGGCGCGGTGACCGGCTTCCTGTCCTGGCTGGAGTCGGCGCCGCCGGGCTTCACCGTCCCCGGCTACGCCGCCAGCTAGCTCAGCGGTTCGCTCCCGGCGTCCAGAGCACGTCGCCGTCCGGGTTGGCCACCCGGGCCAGGATGAACAGCAGGTCCGAGAGCCGGTTGAGGTAGCGGGCCGGCACCGGCGCGGTCCCGTCCGGGTCGGCGTCGAGCAGTGCCCAGGCGCTGCGCTCGGCCCGGCGGACCACGGTCCTGGCCTGGTGCAGCAGGGCGGCGCCAGGGGTGCCGCCCGGCAGCAGGAAACTGTCCAGCTTGCGCAGGCCCTCGTTGAACTCGTCGCACGCCCGCTCCAGCCGCTCGACCTGCGCGTCGGTCACTCGCAGCGGCGGGAACTCGGGGTTCTCGATCACCGGCACGCACAGGTCGGCGCCGACGTCGAACAGGTCGTTCTGCACCGAGCGGAGCACCTCGACGACCGGCGGGTCGAGCCGGCCGAGCGCGAGCGCCACCCCGATCGCGGAGTTGGCCTCGTCGACGTCCGCGTACGCCACCAGCCGCGGGTCGGTCTTACGCACCCGGCTCATGTCACCCAGCGCGGTCGTCCCGGCGTCGCCGGTGCGGGTGTAGATGCGGGTCAGGTGGACGGCCATGCCCCGAGACTAGCCGGGGGCCACCGGGCCGGGCGGGACCAGCTTGCGGGCCCGTTCCTCGTCGTCGGGGAAGACCAGCACCTGCACCCGGCCGTCCCGGCGGACGCCGATGGTGGAGCGGATCCCGGCGTCGGACAGCACCGCCCGCAGCGCGGCGGCCGCCGCCCGGTCCGGGAGGTCGGCGACCGGACGCAGCAGGCCGGTGTCGACCTGCACCCCGGGCGGCACCAGCGAACGGCTCGCGCTGCGCCGCCGGCCGGTGCCGAAGATCCACTTGCTCAGCATCGCGAGCGCGGCGACGACCACGATCGCCACCACCGGGCCGACCGCGAAGTGCGTGCTGTTGACGCCGTCGACGGGCACGCCGTCCAGTCTCGCACCGTACGGGGACCGGTGCTCGACTCGGCCGCCGCGGAGCTGGGCCACCGTAGGTGACGATCTGGTGACAGTTCCGTCGGATGCGCGTCTCCGGCGCCGCTTGCGGGGTCTCCTGTACGACGGCGCACTGTCGGGGGAGGAGACGCCATGCACGTGACCGTTCAGCGGATGGGCGTCGAGGACGAGGTCCTGCTCAGCGGGCGGCTCGACGGCCGTTCGGCCGGCGAGGTCCGCGACACCCTGCATGCCGTGCTCGCCGCCGGTTCGGGACGGCTCGTCGTCGATCTGAGCGGCATCGAGCTGCTCGACGCGACCGGTCTCGGCGTACTGGTCGGCGCGCACCGGCGGGCCCGGCTGACCGGCCGCGACCTGGTCCTGCGCGGCGCCCCGACCCGGGTGGACCGGCTGCTGCGGCGCGCCCGCCTCGACCGCGTGATCACCCTCGAGCCCTCGCGCCGTCTCACCCCGGCCTGACGGCCGCTCGCGACGCCGCGCCGGTACCCCGATCACCGGTCGCGGTGACCTCAACGCCGACAGCTCGGGATCCACGCCATCGCTGTGTAGCGTGTCCGGCCGTGAGGCTGGTCGTGGCACGGTGCAGCGTGGACTACGTCGGGCGGTTGACCGCGCACCTGCCGATGGCGCCGCGGCTGCTGCTGGTCAAGGCCGACGGGTCGGTGTCCGTGCACGCCGACGACCGCGCGTACAAGCCGTTGAACTGGATGAGCCCGCCGTGCAGCCTTCGCGACGACGGTGACCAGTGGACGGTCACCAACAAGGCCGGCGAAAAGCTGATCATCATGCTGGACGAGGTGCTGCACGACTCGTCGCACGAGCTGGGCACCGACCCGGGGCTGGTCAAGGACGGCGTCGAGGCCGAGCTGCAGCGGCTGCTGGCCGAGCAGATCCACACCCTCGGCGCCGGCTACCGGCTGGTGCGCCGCGAGCACCCGACCGCGATCGGCCCGGTCGACATCCTCTGCCGGGACGCGGCGGGCGGCTCGGTCGCGGTCGAGATCAAGCGCCGCGGCGAGATCGACGGCGTCGAGCAGCTCACCCGCTACCTGGAGCTGCTCAACCGGGACCCGGTGCTGGCGCCGGTACGCGGGATCTTCGCCGCGCAGGCGATCACGCCACAGGCTCGGGTGCTCGCCGCCGACCGCGGGATCGCCTGCGTCACGCTCGACTACGACGCGCTGCGCGGCGTGGACGACCCCAGCAGCCGGCTGTTCTGATCCGCGCGCGGCGGCGTCAGGACGCGGTCCGCAACGCCGCCGCGAGGTCGTCGAGCTGCACCGGCCCCAGCCCGAGGGCGGCGGTGTGCCAGCGCTTGAGGTCGAAGCCGGCGCCGAGCCGGGTCCTGGCCTCGTCCCGGGCGGCCAGCCAGGCCCGCTCGCCGAGCTTGTACGCGGTCGCCTGCGCCGGCCAGCCGCAGTAGCGCACCACCTCGGGGTGCAGCCGGTGCGCGGCGATCCGGCCGCGGTCGCGCAGCACCTCGGTGGCCACCTCGAACGTCCACCGCGGCCCGTGCCGCTCCGCCTCGGCCGGCGGCAGCGGCAGGTCGAGGTGCAGGCCGATGTCGATGACCACCCGGGCCGCCCGCAGCGCCGAGCCCTTGAGCATGCCGAGCCGGCGGCCGGGCGTGTCGAACCAGCCGAGCTCGTCGGCCAGCCGCTCCGCGTACAGCGCCCAGCCCTCGGCGTGGCCGGGCACGCCACCGACCCGCTGGTGCCGGGACAGCGCGTCGCCCATCACCCTGGCCTGGCCGAGCTGCAGGTGGTGGCCGGGCACGCCCTCGTGGAAGACAGTGGTCTGCTCGGCCCAGACGGTGAACCGGTCCCGGTCGCCGAGCGGCCACCAGGTGCGGCCCGGGCGGGTGAACGCCTCGTCCGGCGGCGTGTAGTAGGCCGAGCCCGAGCTGGAACCGATCGCCAGCGTCGCGTCGACCGTGCGCAGCTGCGGCGCGATGTCGAAGTGCACGCCGTCGAGCCGCTCGATCGCCGCGTCGTGCTGCTCCTGCAGCCAGGTCCGGTAGGCCTCGGCGCCGTCGACCACGTCGGTGTGGTCCAGCAGCGCGGTCGCCGCCTCGATCCCGGCGCCCGGGGCGACCCGTTCGGCCTCGGCGGCGAGCTCGTCCTCGATCCGGTGCAGCTCGGCCCAGGCCCACTCGTAGGACTCGACCGGGTCGAGGTCGGCGCCGAGCACGAGCCGGCGGGCGACCGCGTGCCGCTCCGGTCCGACGCCGTCGGCCTCGGCCGCTCCCGGCGCGTAGACCCGGCGCAGCCAGTCGGCCGTGTCTGCGTAGGCGGCGTGCGCGTCGACGGCGCCGGCGGCCAGGCTCGGGGCGAGCGGGCCGTCGCCGTACTCGGCCACGACCGGGCCGTGGGTGTCGCCGTCGGCGTACCGGTCGGCCTGCAGTGCGGCCTCGACGGCCTGCCGGCGGGCGGCCGGCAGGCCCCGGTCGAGGCCGAGGGCGAGCGCGTCCCGCCAGGAGGCAAGCATCTGGGGGATCGCGGCCAGCCGGGCGGCGACCGCGCCCCAGTCGTCGGCGCCGCCCTTCGGCATCAGGTCGATGCTGTCCCGGACGGTGGAGAGCAGGCCGAACGGCGCGCGCAGGGCGCGAAGCGGTTCGCCGATCTCGACCGCGGCCAGCTCGGCCAGCAGCCGGCCGCGCAGGAACCGGGCGGCCGCCTCGTCCCGCGCCGCCTGCGCGCCGCCCGCGGTGGACCCGGCGCCGGTGGCGCCCGCGGCCGCCTCGCCGGCGCCGCCCGCGGAGGAGCCGGCGCCGCCCGCGCCGGTCTCGCGCGCGGCCGCCTCACCGGCGCCGGCGGCGCCCGTGCCGGTCCCGCGCGCGGCCGCCTCGCCGGCGCCGGCCGCGCCGGTCTCGCGCGCGGTTGCCTCGCCGGCGGCCCCGGACCGGTCGGGGGAGACGGCGTCGAGCTCGGCGAGGGTGGCGCGGGACAGGTCGGCCCGGGCGCTGATGCCCTCGGGCCCGTAGTCGGTGGACACCCCGGCGGCGCCGGCGACCCCGCGCATCGTCCCCCACACCGGGTCAAGGGCGGCTTGTCCCGTCACGTACCGTTCGCAGACCTCGAACACCGCGCTTGCCACGGTCGGTGAACGTAACCCGGCGCGGACCGGTTCAGCCTCCGGCGGACGGGTCCACGAACGTGATGTCGACCGTCGTGAACCCGAGCGAGCGCATGAGCTTGTCCAGGGTCGCCTTGGTGTTGTCCTCGGCCCGTTTCTGCAGCCCGACCTGCTTCGCCGCGTCGGCCAGCCGCTGTTCGGCCAGCTGGTACATCTGCTGGTTCTGCGGGTTCGGCTGGTCGGAGAACAGGCTGCCGAGCCGGTCGATCAAACCGAGGTCCTGGTTGAGCACCCGGCTCTGGTCCGGGTCGACGTTCGGCTTGGACAACTGCGCGCGCGGCAGCGTGATCGAGACCGACTTCCGGTCCGACGAGACCGACACTGCGTCGTCGCCGAGCTTGCGGAAGTCCACGTACGAGTCGACCGAGCCGATCGCGAGGAAGATCGTCCGCTTGCCCTTGATGACGTCCGGCAGGAACTTGGCGTCCTGCTGGATGTCGATGACCACCTGATACTGCCCGGTCGCCGCGTGGTATTCGGACAGGTCGCGCATGGCGGTGAGCACCGCCGGACCGCTGCGGTCGCGCTCCTCGCTGCCGAACGGCCAGTGCGTGAGCCGGGCCAGCCCGAGCAGCGCGAGCAGCACGACGAGCAGCACCACTGCCACGCCGACCACGCTGCCGACCACGCCGCGGCGGATCCCGCCGGCGATCCTGGTCGCGCCGCGACCGGGTATCCGGCGCGTGTCCGCGTCGGTGTCGCTGGTCATCCGGGCCTCCTCGCGGGGACGGTGTCGTGTTCCTGTTCTACCCGCTCGGCCGTACGGCCGAACGGGGCCGAGCTACCGGCGGGTAGCGTGACCGATGTGACGATCGTGGACGGCGAGACGTTCCAGTCGCTCGACCCGGCGACGGGGGAGCCGGTCGGCACCTTCCCGGTGCATTCCGAGGCGGATGTGCGCGCCGCCGTCGTGCGGGCCCGGCCGGCGGCCGAGTGGTGGGCCGGGCTCGGGTTCGCCGGTCGGGCCGAGCGGCTCGGTGCCTGGCGGGCCGCCCTCGCCACCCGGACCGCCGAGCTGGCCGAGCTGATCCACCGCGAGGGTGGCAAGCCGGTCGACGACGCGACGATCGAGCTGGCGACCGCGATCGGGCACCTGCACTGGGCGCCGCGCAACGCCGAGCGGGTGCTCGGCCCGCGCCGGGTCAGGCCCGGCCTGCTGGTCGCCAACCTGGCCGCGACCCTGGAATACCAGCCGTACGGGGTGGTCGGCGTGATCGGCCCGTGGAACTACCCGGTCGTCACCCCGCTCGGCTCGATCGTGTACGCGCTGGCGGCCGGGAACGCGGTCGTGTTCAAGCCGTCGGAATACACCCCGGCGGTCGGCCGGTGGCTGGTCGACAGCTTCGCCGCGGTGGTGCCGGAGCAGCCGGTGTTCGGACTGGTCACCGGCGCCGGGCCGACCGGCGCGGCACTGTGCCGATCCGGCGTGGACAAGCTGGCGTTCACCGGCTCGACCGCGACTGCGAAGAAGGTCATGGCCGCCTGCGCTGAGACGCTCACTCCGGTGCTGCTCGAGTGCGGCGGCAAGGACGCGATGATCGTCGCCGCGGACGCGGACGTGCGGGCCGCGGCGGACGCAGCGGCCTGGGGCGGGATGGCCAACGCCGGACAGACCTGCATCGGCATCGAGCGGGTCTACGCGGTGGATGAGGTCTACGACGAGTTCGTCGCCGCGCTGGCCGAGCGGGCCCGGACGCTGCGTCCCGGCACCGCGTACGGCCCGGCCACGATGCCGGCGCAGCTGGACGTGATCCGCCGGCACGTGACCGACGCGCTGGCCCGCGGTGGCCGGGCGGTGGTGGGCGGCGTCGACTCGGTGCGCCCGCCGTACGCGCACCCGACCGTGCTGGTCGACGTGCCCGAGGACGCCGCGGCGGTGCGGGAGGAGACGTTCGGTCCGACGCTGACCGTGACCAGGGTGGCGGACGTCGACGAGGCGGTCGAGAAGGCGAACGCGTCCGCGTACGGGCTCGGCGCGGCGGTGTTCGCCCGCACCGGCGGCGAGGCGATCGCGCGGCGGATCCGGTCCGGGATGACCAGCGTCAACTCTGTGCTGTCCTTCGCCGGGGTCGGCGCGCTGCCGTTCGGCGGGGTCGGCGACTCGGGCTTCGGCCGGATCCACGGCGACGACGGGCTGCGCGAGTTCGCCTGGGCCAAGGCGATCAGCCGGCCGCGCTTCCGGGCCCCGATCGACGTCACCCGGTTCGACCGAAAGCCCTGGTCGATGCGGGTGTTGGGGCTGACCCTGCGGGCCGCGTACGGGCGGGCGCCGAGGGGCCGGCGCGGCCAGCCGTAACGTCTCGGCAACCCAAAGGGTGCCCATCAAGACCCTTTGTGACGCACACTCAACCTGACAACTCCGTCAGGTGGAGGTCTGATGAGGTGTCTGCGGCTCCGGCAGGGTCCAGCGGTCGCCGGTCTGGTCCTGCTCGCCGCGGCACTCCTCGCCGGGTGCGGTGCCCCTCAGTACACGTACGTGAAGAACTCCGCCGACCACATGTACGTCAAGATCCCGGCCAGCTGGCACTCGATCGACCAGAAGGACCTCGACAACGCCGTCGGCCTCGACCCGGCCGAGTCCGCGAGCTCCCGCGGGCTCTGGCTGCAGGGGTACGACGCCGCTGACACGCCGTCCGCGCTGCACCTGTTCGGGTCGTCCGCGGCCGAGCCGGCGGTGCTGGTCAGCGTGCAGCAGGTGCCGCAGGCCTCCCGCGGCGGGCTGTCCCTGGACGGACTGCGCGACTTCTTCTTCCCCGTGTCGCCGACCGCCCGGCAGAACAACCAGAACCCGCAGCTGACCGGCTTCGGCCTGATGGCCGACGACGTGCTCACCCCCGGTGACGGGGTCCGGGGCGTGCACACCGTCTACCGCTACAGCCTCGGCGGCGGGCCGCCGCAGATGATGGACCAGACCGGCTATCTCAACGACGACGCGAGCAAGGTCTACCTGCTGCTCGTCCGCTGCTCGACCACTTGCTACAAGGACCGCCACGGCGAGATCGAGAACGTGGTCTCCTCGTTCACCATCCGGGAGAAACCATGACAGCACCGGTCGCCCACCCGCCGGAGGGACTGTCCGCCCCGGACGAGCCGCCACACGCACCTCCGCCGCCGACCCGGCCGAAGATGCCGCTCTGGAACCGGATCCGACTGCTGCTGCTGTTCGCCGTCGCGTGGCTGATCCTCGTCTGGGCGGCGATGGCCGACAACCCGCTGCTTCCGTTTGTCGACTCGGTCCGGATCCAGCTGCACGACTCGCAGTGGCTGATCTGGCTGGCCGGGCTCGAGCTGCTGCGCCAGATCCACTACCTCATCGAGGAGCGGTCGGCGCGCTACCACCGGTTCTGGTCGCAGAAGGTGTCCGGCGGCATGGACCGCGCGGTGCGCAAGCGGATGTCCGACTGGACCCGGTTCCGGATCGCCCGGATGGTCAAGATCGCGCTGGTGATCGTGCTGTTCGCGGTCATCGCGGGCAGGGTGCTGGACACCTCGCCGGTGCTGGCGATCTTCCAGGCGCCGGCGCTGCTCTACCGGGCGCTGCCGCTGATCCTGCAGTTGGCGTTCGCGTTCTTCTTCATCGCGTTCCAGTTCATCGGCCTGTTCTGGCTGCTGTCCCGGGGCGGCGTCGACACCTACTACCCGGACGACATCAAGACCCGGTTCACCGACGTGTGGGGCCAGGACCACGTGGTCGATCGGATCCGGGAGAACATCATGTACCTGGAGAAGCCCGACGAGATCGAGGCCAAGGGCGGGTACGTGCCCGGCGGCATCCTGCTCTGGGGCCCGCCGGGCACCGGCAAGACGCTGATGGCCGAGGCGGTCGCCGGCGAGACCGGCAGGCCGTATGTGTTCGTGGACCCGGGTGCGTTCATCAACATGTTCTTCGGTGTCGGGGTCCTCAAGGTCAAGTCGCTGTTCCGGAAGCTGCGCAAGCTCGCCCTCCGGTACGGCGGCGTCATCGTGTTCTTCGACGA
Organism: Mycobacteriales bacterium; assembly: GCA_036558285.1. Lineage (GTDB taxonomy): Bacteria > Actinomycetota > Actinomycetes > Mycobacteriales > CADCTP01 > CADCTP01. Next base: position 13,413 of record DATBFW010000143.1, read on the forward strand.
GGCCGACTCGCTGGGCAACCGGGGCTCGCTCGCGCAGGTCGGTCCGGGCGGCCCGACCGGTCGCGGGATGACCCCGTTCGACACCTCCTGCCACGGTGCCGCGTACCTGGCCGAGGACACCCGCTGGATGCTGGCGAAGAACGCGATGGGGGACGCGTTCGTCGCCGGTGCCGGGATGAACGGCATGGGCGGCGGTGGCGGGATGGGCACGCTGCAGGCGCTGCTCACCGAGCTGTCCGGGTTGAAGAAGCCGCGCGGGCTGGTCAACCGCTGGGGCCGGCGGGCGCTCGGGATGCGGCCGAAGCCGCCGCCGAAGTACCGGATCCTGGTGATGATGGCGACCAACATGCCGGAGGCGCTGGACGAGGCGTTGCTCCGGCCGGGCCGCATCGACCGGATCTACCGGGTCGGCTATCCGAGCAAGGCCGGCCGGATCCGCACGTACGAGGGCTACTTCGACAAGGTCCCGCACGAGATCACCCCGGAGCAGCTGGACAAGCTGGCCACGATCACCCCGTACGCGACCGGGGCCACGATCAAGGACCTCGTGAACGAGGCGCTGATCACCGCGATCCGGGACGGCCGGGACGCGATCACCTGGCCGGACGTGGTCAAGGCCAAGCAACTCAAGGAGCTCGGGCCGCCGGAGGACGTCGAGTACATCGAGCGGGAGCGGCACGCCGTCGCCGTGCACGAGGCCTGCCACGCGATCGTCGCGTTCCGGACCCGGCAGCACATGGAGATCGACCTGGCCACCATCGAGAAGGGCAGCGACTACCTCGGCATGGTGGCCAGCATCCCGCCGGAGGACCAGTTCACCCGCTGGCGGTCCGAGTTCGAGTCGGACATCCTCGTCTCGCTCGCCTCACTGGCCGGCGAGCGGATGTTCTTCGACGGCGACTCGTCGTCCGGGGTGTCCGGGGACCTGGAGTCGGCGACCCAGGTGGCCTCGTTCATGGAGGGCTTCTGGGGGATGGGCTCGACCGTCTCGTCGTACTCGACCGCGCAGCGGCTGCAGGTCGGCAGCCCGGGCGGCGGCGCCGCCCGGCGGGAGGGTGAGAAGCCGGAGGCGATGCTGCGCCGGGCGCTGGCCGACCGCATCGAGGACAAGCTCGGCGACCTGCTGGTCCGGGCCGAGGCGCTGCTGGCCGAGAACCGGGCCCAGGTGCTGGCGCTGGCGCACGCGCTGGAGATCCACCGCACGCTGACCGGCGACGACGTCGAGGCGGTCATCGAGGGTCGCGAGGGCGAGACCGTGGACGGCAGCGCATACCGGGATCCGGAGTTCGCGGCGCGGCTGGAGGACTACCACACGGCCGCCGTCGGCGCCCACCGCGGGCACAGCCGGATGCCGATCGCGCTGCCGCCGGGACGCTCCACAGTGGACGGTCCGGCGGAGGGCACGGCCGCCGCCACGGCGTAACCTCGTGGGGTGGACACGGTCGAGGAGTGGCGGGGGGAGGACTACCAGGTCCGCCGGATCACCGGCAGCACCAGCAGCAAGCCCTACCGGTGCCCGGGCTGCGACCAGGTGATCCGGCCCGTCACGCCGCACGTCGTCGCCTGGCCGGCGGCCGACCCGGAGGCCGGCGACCGCCGGCACTGGCACACCGGCTGCTGGCGTGCCCGCGCCCGGCGCGGGGCCAAGGTGCAGCGGTCCCGCTCCGCCCCGCGCTACTGACGCCGGGGCGAGCCGCCTCGGTAGGGTCGGCTCGTGTTCGATCTCACCGGGAAGACCGCTCTGATCACCGGCGCCTCCCGCGGCATCGGCGCCGCGATCGCCGCCGCGTTCGTCGGCGCCGGGGCGAAGGTCGCGGTCAACAGCCGCGGCGCCGAGCAGCTGCAGAAGGCGGCCGACGAGGTCGGTGCGACGGTCGTGCTGCCCGGCGACGTCACCGACGACGAGGCGGCCCGGGCGGTGGTGGCCCGCGCGATCGACGGGCTCGGCCAGCTCGACGTGATCGTCAACAACGTCGGCGGCAACGGCGTGATGGTGCCGTTCCCGCAGCTGCGCTTCCCGGGCTGGACCAAGGTGATGCGGCTCAACGTCGAGTCGGCCGTGCACGTGCTGCAGGCCGCCGCGCCGCACCTGCTGGAGCGGCGGACCGGCTCGGTGATCAACGTGGCCAGCGTGGCCGGGCTGTCGGCCACCCCGGCCATGGCCCAGTACGGCGCGTCCAAGGCGGCGCTGATCTCGCTGACCCGCACGCTCGCGGTCGAGTGGGCCAGCACCGGCGTGCGGGTCAACGCGCTGTGCCCGGGCTGGACCGCCACCGACCTCAACCGCACGCTCTGGGAGAACGAGGACGTCTACGCCGGCCTGACCGCGACGATCCCGATGGGCCGGTGGGCCAGGGCCGAGGAGATGGCCGGTCCGGCGCTGTTCCTGGCCAGCGATGCGTCGTCGTTCATGACCGGGCAGACGCTGGTGGTGGACGGGGGCCAGACGGCGGTCTGAACCGCCCGGCATAGGGTGGTCGGGTGCATTACCGCCCGCTCGGCCGGTCCGGGCTCGTCGTGTCCGTCGTCGGTCTCGGCCTGAACAACGTCGGCCGGTCGATGGACGCGGCCGTCACCCGCAAGACGCTCGACGCCGCCCTCGACGCGGGGGTGACCCTGCTCGACACGGCCGACGTGTACGGCACGCATCCCGGCGAGTCCGAGGAGATCCTCGGCGAGGTGCTCGGCGCCGATCGGGAGCGGTTCGTGCTGGCCACCAAGTTCGGCGGGAGCATGCGGGGCGCCAACGGGCCGGACTGGGGTGCCCGCGGCTCCCGGCGGTACGTGCGGATCGCAGTGGAGGCGTCGCTGCGCCGGCTGCGGACCGACCATCTCGACCTGCTGCAATACCACAAGCCGGACGGCGTGACCCCGATGGAGGAGACCCTCGCCGCGCTGGACGAGCTGGTCACCGCCGGGCTGGTGCGCTACGCCGGCTCGTCCAACCTCGCCGGCTGGCAGGTCGGCCAGGCCGACCACCTGGCGAGCGCCGCCGGGTCGGTGCGGTTCGTCAGCGCGCAGAACCAGTACAGCCTGCTCGACCGCCGGGCCGAGGCCGAGCTGGTGCCGGCCTGCGAGGCGTACGGGGTGGGCGTGCTGCCGTTCTACCCGCTCGCCAACGGGCTGCTGACCGGCAAGTACACCCGCGACACCGAGCCGCTGTCCGGGACCAGGCTGGCCGCCCGGCGCCGCGACGTCTACGACTCCGCGCCCTGGGACGTCGTCGACGGCCTGCGGGCGTACGCGGACCGCCGCGGGTTGTCGATGCTCGACGTCGCGATCGGCGGGCTTGCTGCCCAGCCGGCCGTCGCCTCGGTGATCGCCGGGGCCACCTCCGCCGACCAGCTGCGGGCGAACGCGACCGCGGGGGAGTGGGAGCCGGACGAGGACGACCTGGCCGAGCTGGACGAGATCGTCCCGCCCGGCACGCTGTCCGCCTGACGCCGGCTGCCGGTCAGTCCGGCTGCCGGTCAGTCCGGCTTCGCCGGCTGCTCCTCCTCGGGCCGGGGTTCCTCGTCCTCCGCGGAGCCGCTGACCGGGCCGCCGGTCATCGTCGCCAGCATCTCGCGGACGTTCTGCAGCTGCGCCTGCACGCTGTCCCGGCGGCGGACCAGCGTGGCCAGCTCGCGCTCGACCTCGGACCGCTGCCGGGTCGCCTTCCCGGTCGCCTCGCCGACCAGCGTGTCGGCCTCGCGCTTGGCCGCCTCGAGGATCTGGGTGGCCCGCCGCTCGCTGTCCGCGCGGTGCGCGTCGGCGTCCCGCTTCACCTGCTCGGCCGCGTCGTTGGTCTCGGCCAGCCGCCGCTCCACCTCGGCCAGCCGGGCGGACAGCTCCTGCTCGGTCTGGTCACGGCGGCGGGACAGCGTGGTCTCGAAGTCCTTCGCCGCCTGCGCGGCCTTGGCCCTGGCCTCCTCGAGCTCGCTGGCCGCCTCGGCCCGTACCGCCGCGGCGTCCTTGCCGGCCTCGGCCCGGACCGCCTCGGCCTCGGAGAGTGCCGCGCCCCGGCGCTGGCCGGCCTCTCGGTCGGCGGCGGCGATGATCTCCCTGGCCTCCCGCTCGCCCTCGGCGCGCAGCCGCTTGGCGTCGTCCTCGGCCTTGGCCCGGACCCGGTCGCCGTGCGCGCTCGCCTCGGCGCGCAGGCTCATCGCCTCTTCCTCGGCGAGGCGCAGGATGTTCTCCACCCGGGCGCCGAGGCCCGCGTACGACGGCTCGAACTCCTCGACCCGGCGCTGGGCGGTCTGCAGCTCGATCTGCAGCTCCTCGAGCCGCTGCTCGAGCATCCCGACCCGGTCACCGGCCGACTCCCGCTCGTGCCGCAGCGTGGCCAGCTGGCTCTCCAGGCCGGCCAGGTAGTCGTCGACCTGCCGGCGGTCGTAGCCGCGCAGCGCGACGTCGAAGCCGTGGTCGACACCGAGGTCGTTCAGATAGCCCAAGTCGGTACGTTCGGACATCCCGATCCATCCTGCCGGCAAACAGTCGTCACTGTGCATCCTGGCGTGGGACCAGGACCTCGCGCAGGATCAGCTGTATCGCCGCCGTCGCCGGCACCGCCAGCAGCGCCCCCACGAACCCGAGAAGAGTACCGCCGATCAACGCGCCCACGATGGCGGCTGCCGGGTTCACGTCCACCGAACGGCTCATCACCCGCGGGTAGATGAAGTAGTTCTCGAGCTGCTGGTAGACGATGAAGAAGGCGAACGTGGCGATGCCGACCGGCAGCGAGACGAAGAAGGCCACGGTGCTGACGAGCAGCGCCCCGAGCGTCGCCCCGATGAGCGGGATGACGTCGGTGAGCGTGACGATCAGGGCCAGCGCCAGCGGGTACGGGATGCCGAGCGAGCTGACCCAGATCAGCGACGTGACGCCGGCGATGAGGGCGACCACCACCGCGCCGGCGACGTACCCGCCGACCCGGCCGAGCACCTCGTCGCCGATCAGGCTGAACCGGGCCCGCCGGGTGCGCGGCACCAGCCGGTACGCGGTCCGCTTGATCGCGTTGAACGACGAGAGGAAGTAGAGCGTCAGGATCAGGACCGTCAGGCTCTTGAGCACGAACCCGGCGACCTCCTGGGTCACGCTCACGACGTTGCCGGCGATCCGGGTGCCGAAGTCGCCCGTCGTCACGTACTGGTTCAGCTTGTCGATGACCCCGAAGCGCCGGTCGAGGTCCCGGATCGTCGCGTTGCCCTGCAGGTCCTTGACGTAGTGCGGCACCGCGTCGACGAAGTTCGAGACCTGGGTGATCACCGGCGGCAGCACCGCGTAGCCGAACAGCGCGAAGAAGCCGAGCAGCCCGGCGAACACGACCGCGACCGCGGCGCCGCGGCGCATGCCGGCGCGCTCCAGCCGGGACACGATCGGGTTGAGGCCGATCGCCAGGAACGCGGCGACGATGACCAGCACCAGCACCCCGCGCGCGCTGACCAGGGCCTGGTAGAGCAGGTAGGCGAAGCCGGCGCCGACCGCACCGGCGAAGCCGATCCGGAACGGGGAGCGGCGGTTCATCGGGCGGCCGGGGCGGCCGAGCGGGTTTTCCTCGTCGACGCCGGCCTCCTCGGCGCGGACGTCGGGGTTGACGACCGGGTCGCTGGGGGGGACGTCACCGAGGCCGCCACCGGGCCGGCCGGTCTCCGCGGAGGCGGCGGCCGCCGCCTCCGCCGCGTCGGCCGCCGCGGCGGCCTCGACCGCGTCCGCCCTGGCCCGCTCCGCGCGCTCCTGGGCCTCCGCCGCCCGCTCCCGGGCCGCGATCGCCTGCTCCCGGGCGTCGCCGTCCCGGGCCGGCTCCGGACGGTCCGCGGCCGGCGTGACGTCGCCGGCCGCCGCCGGCTGGTCGGCGGGTGGCGTGACGTCGCGGGCCGCCGCGACCTGGTCGGCGGGTGGCGTGACGTCGCGGGCCGGCGCGACCTGGTCGGCGGGCGTCGTGACGTCCCGGCCCGGCTCGGCCTGGTCGGCGGGCGGTGTGAGCTGGTCGGCCGCGTCAGGCTGGTCGGCGGGCGCGGTCGGGTCGGGCGTGCCGTCGACCCTGGTCCTCCCGGGCCGTTGCTCGCTCACCGCCGCGCACCTCCCGCCCCTGTCTCGCTCGCGGGAAGCGTACGGCCAGCCCGGACGACCCGACGAACACCCTGTGTGTGCGCTGTGCCGCCCCGGTCCAAACCCCGCGGGTCACCCGCGGCCGGGCCACTCCTCCAGCGACGCCGCCGCGGCGGCCGGCACCTGGTCCAGGATGCCGCGCACCGACGACAGCTGCCCGAGCACGGTCGCCCGCACGTCGGCCAGCTCCTGCGCCCGCCGCTTCGCCTCCGCGACGAGCCGGTCCGCCTCCGCGCGGGCCGCCTCGACGTGCTCGGTGGCCTCGGCCGCGGCCGCCGCCCGCCGCTCCTCCACCTCGCGGGCCAGATCGGCCCGGCGCTGCTCGTCGGCCGCGAGCTCGCGGCTGCGCCGGTTGCGCAGGGTGATCTCGAAGTCCTCGCTGGCCTGGGTGCGCTTCGCCTCGGCCGCCTCGTCCGCCTGCCGCCGCTGCTCGTCGGCCTGCCCGGTCATCCGGGCGACCTCCTCGGCCACCGCGGCCGACCTCGCGTCGGCCGCCGCGGTCAGCTCGGCCGCGCGGGCCTGCGCCTCCGCGAGCAGCGCCGCCGCCCTCGACTCGGCCTCGCCGACCAGTGCGGCGCCCCGGCGCTCGGCGTCCCCGAGCAGCGACCCGGCCTGCTCCTCGGCCCCGGCGAGCTTCTCCGCGGTGCTGCGGTCGGCGGAGACGAGCTTGTCGTGGACCTCGGAGTTGAGCACGTCGAACCGATGCTGCAGGTCCACGGCGTCCTGCTCGGCCTTGCGCCGGATCTCCGCGGCCTCTTCCTTGGCGAGCGCGAGCATGCCGCGGATCCGGTCGCTCACGTCGTCGAGCGACGGCTCCGCGGTGGTGACCTGGCCGAGCCGGGCGTGCAGGGCGTCGATCTCGTTGTGCGCGGCGGCGAGCTGCCCGGCGAGCTCGGTCAGCCTGGCCGCGACGGTGTCCCGTTCGGCCACGGCGATGCGCAGGTCGGCCTCCAGCCGTTCCACGTGCTCGTGCACCTGGTGGCGGTCGTACCCGCGCAGCACGACGTCGAAGGTGGTCGCCCCCTCCAGCATGGGCAGGAGCTCTGTCTGCTGTTCGCGGCGGTCCATACGTCCCATCGTTCCATCAACCTTTTCCGCGGGGCCTGTCGGTTGCGGTGCAGATCCTGGTGCGGTGATGCCGTCGGGTCAGTGCGGTGACGGAGCCGTCGCCGGTGCCGGCTGGACCAGCTCGACCAGCACGCCGCCGGCGTCCTTCGGGTGCACGAAGTTCACCAGCGAGCCGGCGGTGCCCCGGCGCGCCGTGTCGTACAGCACCCTGAGGCCGCGACCGCGCAGCGTCTCGGCGGCGGCCTCCACGTCCTCGACCGTGTACGCGACTTGCTGGAGGCCGGGGCCGTGCCGGTCGAGGAAGGTCGCGATCGCCGAGTCCGGCCGCAGCGGCGCCAGCAGCTGGATCCGCGTCGTGCCGTCGCCGACCGCGAGCATCGCCTCCCGGACGCCCTGGTCCTCGTTGACCTCTTCGTGCACGCTGGCCAGACCGAACGTCTCGCCGTACCAGGCGATCGCCTCGTCCAGGTCGGGCACCGCGATCCCGACGTGGTCTATGCGCAGGAACACATTCGTGACCGTAACCCACCTCTTCGGGCCGGCGGTACCGTGCAGGCAAGGACTCACAGGGACGTGAGGAGGCCTGCTGTGCCGGGTTCTGTGATCGTGGGTGGCGCGCGGACGCCGATGGGCAAGCTGCTGGGTGGCCTGCGCGACTTCAGCGGCACCGACCTCGGCGCGGTCGCGGTCAGGGCCGCGCTGGAGCGGGCCGGGATCACCGGCGACCAGGTCGACTACGTCGTGCTCGGGCAGGTGCTGCAGGCCGGCGCCGGGCAGATGCCGGCGCGGCAGGCCGCGGTCAAGGGCGGCATCCCGATGAGCGTTCCGTCGCTGCTGGTCAACAAGGTCTGCCTGTCCGGACTGGATGCGATCGCGCTGGCCGACCAGCTCATCGGGGCCGGCGAGTTCGAGGTCGTCGTGGCCGGCGGCATGGAGTCGATGACCAACGCGCCGCACCTGCTGCCCGGCCTGCGCAAGGGCCACAAGTATGGCGCGGTGGAGATGCTCGACTCGATGGCGTACGACGGGCTGGTCGACGCCTTCGACCACATCCCGATGGGCGAGTCCACCGACCGGCACAGCGAGCGGCTCGGGATCACCCGCGCCGAGCAGGACGAGTTCGCCGCCCGCTCGCACCAGCGGGCCGCGGCCGCGCAGAAGAACGGCGTGTTCGACGAGGAGATCGTGCCGGTGCAGGTCCCGCAGCGGCGCGGCGACCCGATCGAGATCCGCGAGGACGAGGGGATCCGCGGGGACACGACCGCCGAGGTGCTGGCGAAGCTGAGGCCGGCGTTCGGCGCGGACGGGACGATCACCGCCGGCAGCTCGTCGCCGATCTCCGACGGTGCCTGCGCGGTGGTGGTGATGTCGCGGGCCGCTGCCGAGCGGCACGGGGCCACCGTGCTGGCCGAGATCGGCGCGTACGGCACGGTCGCCGGTCCGGACAACTCGCTGCACTCGCAGCCGTCGAACGCGATCCGCACGGCGCTGGCCAAGGCCGGGCTGGACGTGTCCGCGCTCGACCTGGTCGAGATCAACGAGGCGTTCGCCGCGGTCGGCATCCAGTCGATGCGGGACCTCGGCATCGGGCCGGAGATGGTCAACGTCAACGGCGGCGCGATCGCGCTCGGCCACCCGATCGGGATGAGCGGTGCCCGACTCGCGCTGCACCTCGCGCTCGAGCTGCGCCGCCGGGGCGGCGGTCTCGGCGCGGCGGCGCTGTGCGGGGGCGGCGGTCAGGGCGACGCGCTGCTGCTCAAGGTCTGAGCTACCTTTCGCGGGTGACCTCGACCCGGCGTGCCGCTGACGTCGGCACGCTGGTGGCGCGGGCCCGGGACGGCGACCCGCGCTCGGTCGCCCGGCTGATCTCGCTGGTTGAGGACGCCTCGCCGGCGCTGCGCGAGGTTGCGGCCGCGCTCGCGCCGCACACCGGCCGGGCCAGGGTGATCGGGCTGACCGGGTCGCCCGGGGTCGGCAAGTCGACATCGACCTCGATGCTGGTGCGGGTGCTGCGCGGCCAGGGCCACCGGGTCGGGGTGCTCGCGGTCGACCCGTCCTCGCCGTTCTCCGGCGGGGCGCTGCTCGGCGACCGGGTGCGGATGCAGGACCACGCGACCGACCCCGGGGTGTTCATCCGCTCGATGGCCTCCCGCGGCCACCTGGGCGGGCTGGCCGCGGCGACTCCGCAGGCCGTGCGGGTGCTGGACGCGGCCGGTTGCGATGTGGTGCTGGTCGAGACCGTGGGAGTGGGTCAGGCCGAGGTCGAGGTCGCCTCGACCGCGGACACCACGCTGGTGCTGCTGGCACCGGGCATGGGGGACGGGATCCAGGCCGCGAAGGCGGGCATCCTCGAGGTCGCGGACGTGCTGGTGGTGAACAAGGCCGACCGGGACGGCGCCGAGCAGACCGTACGGGACCTCAAGGCGATGCTCGCGCTCGGCGGCCGGCACTCCGAACCAGGCGCGTGGCGTCCGCCGATCGTGTCCACCGTCGCGTCCCGCGGGCGCGGGGTGGACGGGCTGCTGGCCGCGCTGGACAAGCACGCGCGCTGGCTGGAGCGGTCCGGCGAGGGGTCGCGGCGCCGGCTCGCCCGGGCGGCGGCGGAGGTGGAGGCGATCGCGGTCGCCGGGCTGCGGTCCCGCATCGGCGACCTGCACGGGTCCGAGGCACTCGACACGCTCGCCGCCGAGGTCGTCACCGGCACGCTCGACCCGTACGCGGCCGCCGACCAGCTGGTCGACAGCCTCACCACGTAGGCTCCCCGGCCCCGCCGCTCGCCCGCCCCGGCCGCGCGGCGCCGCGGCCCGTCGTGCTCCCACCGTGCCGCGCTACGGTGTGCAGCGTGACCTCCGTGCGGGGCGACCGCCGTGCCGCGCGACCCGCCCGACCCGGCGCGACGCGCGACCTCCGCCCTGCGCCCGACCGCGCCCTGCGCCCGACCGCGCCCTGCGCCCGACCGTCCTGCGCGGTGGACGGGGTCGCGCTCGCGGCGCTGACGGCGGGGTTCGGCGGCCGGCGGTGTCGGTGGTGCGACGGGGTCGTGCTCGCGGCAGCGGCCGGGATCAGGCGACGGCGGTGTCGGCGGTCGCGGTGGCAGCGCGGACGAGATCGTCGAGGGGGACTTCGAGCACGCCGGCGATCGCCGCAACCGTGAACAGCGCCGGCGTCGGGATCCCGCCGCGCTCGATCTTGCGGATAGTCTCCTCCGCCAGCCCGGAGCGCGCTGCCAGCTCGCGCACCGGCATCTCGCCGCGGGCGCGGCGCAGCGCCGCCCCGAGCGCCAGACCGCGCGCCCGCTCCAGCTCGCTCAACGCTTCCCGAACCACGATTCGATCCTACCCCAGCCGATAACTATCCCGGGATAGTTGTACCGTGGTCGGCATGACCCCAGCACTGCCGACCCGCACGCCAACCGAGCTCGACAGCATGCGCGCTGCCGGCCGGGTCGTCGCCGCGACGCTCGCCGCCGTGCGCACCGCCGCCGTCCCCGGCGTGCGGCTGCGTGACCTGGACGAGCTCGCCCGCACCTGCATCGCCGACGCCGGCGCCACGTCGTCCTTCCTCGGCTACCGCCCCACCTGGGCCCCGCGCGCGTACGACGGCGTGCTGTGCCTGTCGCCGAACGAGACCGTGGTGCACGGCCGGCCCAGCGGTCGCCGGCTCGCCGACGGCGACCTGCTCTCGATCGACTGCGGCGCGATCGTCGACGGCTGGCACGGCGACGGCGCCGTCACCGTCCACATCGGAACGCCGACGGACGGGGACGAGCAGCTGCGGGCGGCGACCGAGGAGGCGCTCGCGGCCGGGATCGCCGCCGCCCGGCCCGGCGTGACCCTCCGGGACGTCGCCGTGGCGATCGACGCGGTCGCCCGCCGGCACGGCTACCAGCACGTGCGCGACCACGGCGGGCACGGCATCGGCCGGCAGATGCACGAGGCCCCGTTCATCGCGAACGTGCCGACCGAGGAGGCGGGCTGGTTCACGCTGCGGCCGGACAACACGGTCGCGCTGGAGCCGATGCTCGTCACCGGCGCCGGCCGCTACAAGCACAAGCGCGACGGCTGGGCGGTGGTCACCGTCGACGGCTCCCGGGCCGCGCACGCCGAGCACACGATCGTGGTCACCGAGTCCGGCGCGCAGCCGCTGACCGTCCTCTGAGGACGGCAGCGGACGGGACGGCAGCGGCAGCGGACGGCAGCGGTCGGCAGCGGACGGCAGCGGACGGCAGCGGTGAGACCCGGGGGGATCCGCTGCCACGCCTCCCCGGGCCCCGTCCGGTGGCCCCTTACCTCAGGCCGGTGTCCACCGCGGTGGTGAGGGTGCCGTCGTCGCCGTCGAGCTCCCAGACCATCACGCCGCCGAGGCCCTTCTGCTTCACGTACGCGGTCTTCTGCGCGATGACCGTCGGGTCGTCGTACGACCACCAGTTCGTGCCGTCGTACAGCCAGAGCGCGCCGGCCGCGGTGTCCCGGAACCTGGTACCCGCCCGGTTCTTGAGCACCTTGTAGTCCTCGATGCCGGCCTCCCAGGTGCCCCGGGCGGCGGTGCCGGACTGGAACAGCCCGTTGTTGGTCGCGTCGACGCCGGTCCAGCCGCGGCCGTAGTAGGGCAGGCCGAGCAGCAGCTTCGACGCCGGCACCCCGGCCGAGGTGTACGAGCCGATCGCCAGGTCGTCGCTGAACTTCACCGGCGACGGGTCGTTGGCCACCGGGAACAGGTTGGCCTGGTGCATGGTCGTGGTCTCCCACGCGCCGTGGAAGTCGTAGCCCTGCACGGTGGCCCAGTCCAGCGAGCTGAGGATCTGCGGCACCTCGAAGCCGGCGGTGATCTTGGCCGGGTCGGCCGGCAGGAACGCCGACAGCGAGTAGTGCCTGCCCACGCTGGCCCCGTACGCGTCGAGCTGGCGGCGGAACTCGGCCATCAGCAGGGTGAAGTTCTGCTTGTCCTGCGGCCGGATCACGTTGCCGGTGTTGCCCTCAGAGCCGGGCCACTCCCAGTCCATGTCGATGCCGTCGAACACGCCGGCCGCCGCACCCGTGCCGCCGGCCGGGTCGCCCTGCACGAACGGCAGGTTGCCCTTGATGAACATGTCGATGCAGGAGGAGACGAGCGCCTGCCGGGACGCCGCGGTCAGGGCCGCGTCGGAGAAGAACTTCGAAGTGGTGAGCTTGCCGGCCATCGCCTGCGCGTCGAGCGTGTGCAGGGTGAAGTTGCGGCCGTAGATGCCCCACTGGGCGAAGTAGCCGACCTTGCGGGCTCCGCCGGGCGGCGGCGGTGGCGGCAGGCTGCCGCCGGCCGCGGTGGTCACGCTGATCGCGGCGCTGCGGACGGACGAGTTGCCGGCGGCGTCCCTGGCGGCGACCGCGAACGAGTACGCCGTGCTCGCGGTGAGCCCGGCCACCGTCGCCGAGGTGCCGGTCACCGTGCTGGCCAGCGTGCCGTTGCGGAACACGTCGTAGCCGGTGACGCCGACGTTGTCGGTCGACGCGGTCCAGGCCAGCGAGACCGAGCTTGACGTGGTCCCGGTGGACCGTAGCCCGGCCGGGACGGTCGGCGGGCTGGCGTCGGCCGGTGGTGGGGGAGCGCTGCTGCCGGCGCACGAGCCGCCGTTGATCAGGCAGTTGGCCGGGGCGACGAACGTGCCGGTGTAGGCGACGTCGAAGCCGGGCGCCACCGAGGCGCCGGGCGCGATCGCGCCGTTCCAGGCGGCGTTGTGGACGGTCACGTGGGTGCCGGTCTGGGTGAACGTGCCCTCCCAGAGCGAGGTGACCCGGGCGGACGCCGGCAGGTCGAACTCCAGCGTCCAGCTGGTGGTGGCCACCGTCCCCGCGTTGGCGACCCGGTACGTGGCCTCGTACCCGGTGCCCCAGTCGGAGCTCTTCGTGAAGGCGGCGGTAAGGCCCCCGGCCGCCGAAGCGGACCCGGGGCGAGGGAGAGACCGGCGACGACCAGGGCTGCTGCAACTCCCGCGGTCAGGCGCGCGCGACGTCGGAACATGGTGCTCCTCGGGACGACGTGGGCTGAGCTGATCAGACGCGCGGCAGCGGCAAGGTGGACTAGACCAGACTAGACCAGTCACTGTCAATCCCCGGTCCGATACCGTCAGCACGTGGCAAAGCCGCTGGATCTGCCGTTCGACCCGATCGAGCGTGCCGGCGAGATCTGGGCCGAGACCTGGGGGCCGGCGTCCGCCATGCGGGTGGCCACCTCGGTGATGCGGGTCCAGCAGATCCTGCTGGGCCGGTACGACGAGGTGCTGCGTCCGCACGGGCTCACGTTCGCCCGGTACGAGGTGCTGGTGCTGCTGCATTTCAGCCGGACCGGCGCGCTGCCGCTCAAGGTCGTCGGCAGCAGGCTGATGGTGCACCCGACCAGCGTCACCAACGCGATCACCCGGCTGGTCGCGGCCGGGCTGGTCGAGCGGCTGGCCAACCCGCGGGACCGGCGCGGTGCGCTGGCCTCGATCACCGCGCACGGCCGCGAGGTCGCCGAGGCCGGCACCCGCGACCTGATGGCCATCGACTTCGGCCTCGGCGCGCTGGACGAGCGGACCCGGGAGAGCGCGTTCGCGGCACTGCGCAGGGTCCGGGCCGAGGCCGGCGACTTCCAGGAGAAGCCGCCGACCGAGACGGTCGAGTAGCGCGCCCGGGTCGTTCGGGTAGCCGCGATTAGTTGGACGTCCTAGTATTTTTCCGTGGACGACATCGAGGCCGGACGCCGGCGCTGGCAGGAGCGGTACGACGCCTCCCGGAAGCGGGACGCCGACTTCACGACGCTCTCCGGCGTCGAGGTGCAGCCGGTCTACGGCCCGGCCGGACCCGTTCCGGACTTCGAGCGGGTCGGCTGGCCCGGCGAGTTCCCGTTCACCCGCGGGCTCTACCCGGGCGGTTACCGGGGGCGGCCGTGGACGATCCGGCAGTTCGCCGGCTTCGGCAACGCTCAGCAGACCAACGAGCGGTACAAGCTGATCCTGGCCGAGGGCGGCGGCGGCCTGTCGGTCGCGTTCGACATGCCGACGCTGATGGGCCGCGACTCCGACGACCCCCGCTCGCTCGGCGAGGTCGGCCACTGCGGCGTCGCGATCGACTCGGCCGCCGACATGGACGTGCTCTTCGACGGCATCCCGCTCGGTGACGTGACCACGTCGATGACGATCAGCGGGCCGGCCGTCCCGATCTTCTGCATGTACCTGGTGGCCGCCGAGCGGCAGGGCGTCCCGATCGGCAGCCTGGACGGGACGCTGCAGACCGACATCTTCAAGGAGTACATCGCGCAGAAGGAGTGGCTGTTCGAGCCCGAGCCGCACCTGCGGCTGATCGGCGACCTGATGGAGTTCTGCGCGGCCGAGATCCCGGCGTACAAGCCGCTGTCGGTGTCGGGCTACCACATCCGGGAGGCCGGCTCGACCGCCGCGCAGGAGCTGGCGTTCACCCTCGCCGACGGGTTCGGGTACGTCGAGCTCGGGCTGTCCCGCGGGCTGGACATCGAGACGTTCGCGCCGGGACTCTCGTTCTTCTTCGACGCGCACATCGACTTCTTCGAGGAGATCGCCAAGTTCCGGGCGGCGCGGCGGATCTGGGCCCGCTGGATGCGCGACGAGTACGGCGCGACGACGCCGCGGGCGCAATGGCTGCGGTTCCATACCCAGACCGCGGGGGTGTCGCTGACCGCGCAGCAGCCGGACAACAACATCGTCCGGACCGCGGTCGAGGCGCTCGCGGCCGTGCTCGGCGGCACCAACTCGCTGCACACCAACGCGCTCGACGAGGTGCTCGCGCTGCCCTCCGAGCGCGCCGCCCGGATCGCCCTGCGTACCCAGCAGGTCATCGCCGAGGAGACCGGCGTGGTCAACGTGGCCGACCCGCTCGGCGGCTCCTGGTACGTCGAGGCGCTCACCGACGAGCTCGAGCGGCAGGCCGAGGAGATCTTCGCCCGGATCCGGGAGATGGGCGGCGACGGGACGATGACCGCCGGGATCCTGCGCGGCATCGAGGACGGCTGGTTCACCGGGGAGATCGCCGAGGCGGCCTTCCGCTACCAGCAGAAGCTGGAGAAGGGCGAGAAGAAGGTCGTCGGCGTGAACACCAACCTGGCCACCGACGAGCCGGAGCTGGAGATCCTGCGGATCTCCGGTGAGGTGGAGAAGGAGCAGGTCCGGGTGCTGGCCGGGCGGAAGGCCGACCGGGACGAGGCCGCGGTGCGGGCCGCGCTGGCGGCGCTGGTGGACGCCGCCCGGGGCGCGGCCAACCTGGTCCCGCCGATGCTGGCGGCGGCCCGGGTCGAGGCCACGCTGGGCGAGATCTGCGGCGCGCTGCGGGACGAGTGGGGCGCCTACACCGAGCCTGCCCGGTTCTGAGGGGGTCCATCCCCAAAAAGCGGGGGATCGCCGGTGCACAGGCGGCGCGGGCCGGCCGCGCGACTACGCTGGTGTGCATGCAACCTGGTGGTCCTTCGCGTGGCGCCGCTCCGGCGCCGTCTCCGGCCCTGTCCGCCGCGCTGGCCGGCGCGGTCGACCTGTCCGCCCTGCAGGCGCGCAACGAGGCCCGGGAGCGGGCCGAGGCGCAGGCGGCCGCGCAGGCCCAGGCGGCAGCCGACGGCGACGGTCCGGCCGAGCCGGTCACCGTCGTCGACGTCACCGAGGCGACCTTCCAGGCCGAGGTGCTCGACCGGTCGTTCCGGACGCCGGTGGTCCTCGACCTGTGGGCCGAGTGGTGCGGGCCGTGCAAGCAGCTCTCCCCGGTGCTGGAGAAGCTGGCGGCCGAGGCGCACGGGGCCTGGGTGCTGGCCAAGATCGACGTCGACGCCAACCCCGCGATCGCGCAGGCGCTGCGGGTGCAGGGGATCCCGGCGGTCAAGGCGGTCTTCCAGGGCCAGCTGCTCGGCGAATTCGCCGGCGCGCTGCCGGAGGACCAGGTGCGGACGTTCCTCGACCAGGTCGTCGAGGTGACCGGTGCGGCGGCGCCGGCCGAGGACGGCTCGATCCCGGAGCCGGTCGAGCCGGAGGACCCGCGGGTGGTCGCGGCCGAGGAAGCCACCGAGCGGGGCGACTACGACGACGCGATCGGTCAGTACGCGGCGATCCTCGCGGCCGAGCCGGGGCACGCCCGCGCGGCCGCGGCGATCCGCGAGGTCGAGCTGCTGCGCCGGGTGGGCACGGCGGCACCGGACGCGGTGGCGAAGGCCGACGCGGCACCGGATGACGTAGACCTCGCGCTGGAGGCGGCCGACGTGCAACTCGCCCGCGGCGAGGTGTCCAACGCGTTCGCCCGGCTGCTGGGAACGGTCCGGGGCAGCAGCGGTCCGCAGCGGGAGCAGGTCCGCCTGCGGCTGGTCGAGCTGTTCAACGTGATCGGCAACGAGGACTCGCGCGTCATCGCCGCCCGCAAGGAACTGACCAAGGCGCTCTACTAGCAGCACCTCCCGTAGTGCATCGGTCACGGTGGGCCCTCGCCGTCGAACGATCGGGCGCGGCTTGGTACTTTTCGGCGTCCCACCGCTAGACCAAGTGGTACTTCACGCTTCCGGCAGACGGTCGGTGCGCGTCCGTCGCGTCCGGGGTCGGACCACGGACGTCTGAACGCCGACTCAGGGAGGTCCTCCCTTGACCGATGGCTGGATGAAGGCCCGCACCAAGGGGCAGCACCGCGAGCCGGAGCCGGACGAGGCCCGGGTGACCGCGCTGCCCGGCATGCAGGCTCCGCCGCCCGGACCGCCGGGCCCGCTCGACGCCCAGCCCGGCGGCGACGTCCAGCAGGCCCTGCAGATGCTCACCCTCGCCCAGCGGACCGCGGAAGAGCACGTCGCCACCGCGCACCGCCAGGCCGACAAGATCCTGGCCGACGCGCGCGGGATGGCCGAGCGGATCGTCGGGGAGGCGCAGACCCAGGCCGAGGCCGTCCGGCGCGAGGCCGACAAGGTGCTCACCGACGCGAGGGCGCAGGCGGAGCGGTCGGTCAAGGAGATCCAGGCGCACGCGCAGTCCGCCCGGCAGAGCGGGGAGAAGATCGTCACCGACGCACGGGCGCAGGCGACGGAGATCGGCAAGGAGGCGCGGGCGAAGGCGGACGGGCTCGAGCGGCTGGCCCGGCAGCGGTACGACGAGGAGGTCGGCAACCTCGCCGCCAAGCGGGAGGCGCTGCAGCAGCAGATCGAGGCCCTGCAGGAGTTCGACCGGGACTACCGGTCACGGCTGCTCACCTTCATGCAGTCCCAACTTCGCGCCCTCTGGGTCGACGAACCCCACGTCGACGGAGAAATCGCCCCGTCAGCTGTCCCCAAGCTCCCCACCACCGCGCCCCCCGCACCCCCAGCAGGCCGGCCCGCCGGCGCCACCCCCGCCGGCCCGACCCCCGCCGGCCCGACCCCCGCCGGTCAGGCCGCCGCCGGTCAGGCCGCCGCCGGTCAGGCCGCCGGAGCGAAGGCCGCCACCGCCCAGGCTCCGGCCGCCCAGCGCCCAGCGCAGCCCGCCACCGCACAACCTCCGGCTGCACCTGGCCAGCCAGCACCTGGCCAGCCAGCACCTGGCCAGCCGGCACAGGGCCAGCCGGCACCGGGCCAGCCGGCACCGGGCCAGCCGGCACCGGGCCAGCCGGCACCGGGCCAGCCGGCACCGGGCCAGCCGACACCGGGCCAGCAGGAGCAGACCAAGCCGGCCCCGACCAAGTCGGCCGAGACCCCGTCCGCGCAGTCCGGGTCCGCGCCGGCCCAGCCCGCGCAGTCACCGGCGACCCCGGCGCCGGCGAGCTAGCCCGGCAGGATCTGTACCGGCGGGCTGGTGATGGGCGGCGGCGCGCGGGTGCGGGGTTACTTGCAGGACTTGGCGTTGTTGAAGCCGTCGCGGAAGGCCTGGACGCGGTCGAATCCGGTGGTGGTGTGGACGTTGGTGAACTCACTGGAGCC
This sequence comes from Mycobacteriales bacterium, assembly GCA_036558285.1. Classification (GTDB taxonomy): domain Bacteria; phylum Actinomycetota; class Actinomycetes; order Mycobacteriales; family CADCTP01; genus CADCTP01. The sequence continues at coordinate 31,470 of DATBFW010000143.1, forward strand.
GGCCGCGTCGAGCAGCGCGCGGATCGCCTCGTCGAGGTCGCCGGGGGACAGCGACAGCCGGGTCGTGTCGGTCTGGCCGAACGCGTCCCGGGCGTACCCGCCGGTCGCGCAGATCGCCGACAGCAGCGACGTCTCGCTGTCGGTCGAGGTGGACTCGCCGCGCCGCTCCCGGACCGCCTGCCCGTACGCGATCCCGACCAGCGAGATCGCCCCGAAGTCGCCGTTGACCTGCTTGTAGACCTTGCTCAGCGCATCGGTGTCGTAGTAGATCGTGTCGTCCGCGGCGCAGTACTGCGTGTCCAGAACCGGCTGCCCGTCGCACTGCGGCCGGTCGGCCTCGGTGAACGGCTTCACCCCGGCCAGCGGCTTCCACGGCTGCCCGTACAGCTTCTGGTACGAGGACTTCCAGTACGCGTCGACGTCCTTCGGTCCCTGGTCGAGCGTCTGCGCGAGCGGGAGGTTGCCGTTCTGGTCCTGGTCCCTCGCGCTCTGGAAGCCGATCTGGGTGAACGTCCGGTTGTCGTCGAACTTCGCGCAGAACGGCACGCCCTGCTCGTAGCCGTCCTGGAACGCGGAGACCCGGTCGAACCCGCTGCCGTGCGCCTGCCGATCGGAGGCGTTGGACCCCACCGGGTCGCTGAACAGCAGGAAGCCGGACAAGGCGCGGTCCAGGTCCGGTCGGGTGATCTGGAAGTGCGGCGCGTTGCCGTGCAGCGCCCAGGCGGTGAACGCCCCGGCGTAGCAGTCGGCCTGGGTCTCCACCACGATCGTGTGGTCGCTGGGCAGCGAGGTCCGCTTCTGGATCGCGTGTCCCCACTCGTGCGCGAGCACCATCGCGACCAGGAAGTCGCCGAAGCGCTCCTGCAGCTGGGGCAGCAGGACCTTGCGGTCCCACGCGACGATGTCGCGCGACGGGCAGTAGAACGCGTTGCCGCGGATGTCCGACGGCTCGTCGGTGCACGGCGCGGCCACCGTGCCGTCCGGGTCGATCGAATAGAACGCCGAGACCGGCCGGTACGGCCGGTGGAAGTCGTCGGCCATCTCCTTCGTCCAGAACTGCTGGATGTCGGAGATCGCGTTGCCGGCCAGGGTGTCGATCGGGCCGTGGTCGGTGTTGCGGATGTCGACCTTGGCGTCCGGCGCCCTGGACGGGGCGGCCCCGTACGTTCCGAGGCCGGGGACCTGCTGCACGCATCCGGTGGCCAGCACGGCGAGCACCGCCGTCGCCGTCGCGAGTCGCCGCCACCTCGACCTCACTGTCGTCCACCCCTCGTCGCCGCACCGCCGGGTGCCATCCTGCCCGGCCGCAGGGCCCCGTCGGCTACCGGCCACCTTCTCAACCGGGTGGTGTGACGGGCGTCAAGCGTCAGTCCGGCTCGCCGGTGTAGCGCAGCCACAGCGCCCCGAGCGGCGGCACCCGCAGGGTCACCGAGGCGGGCTGGCCGTGCCAGGGCACCGGCCGGGCCTGCACCGAGCCGAGGTTGCCGACCCCGGACCCGCCGTACACCTCCGAGTCGGTGTTGATGATCTCCTGCCAGCGCCCGGCCCGGGGCAGGCCGAGCCGGTAGCCCTCGTGCGGTCCGCCGGCGAAGTTGACGACGCAGGCCAGCACCGAGTCGTCGGCACCCCAGCGCAGGAACGAGAACGTGTTGTCGGCCGCGTCGTTGGCGTCGATCCAGGAGAACCCGGACGGCGAGGTGTCCTGGGTGTAGAGCGCCGGAGTGGCCCGGTAGACCCGGTTGAGGTCGCCGGTCAGCCGCTGCAGCCCGCTGTGCAGCGGGTCCTCCAGCAGCCACCAGTCCAGCGACCGGCCGTCGGCCCACTCGGCGCCCTGGCCGAACTCGCCGCCCATGAACAGCAACTGCTTGCCCGGGTGTGCCCACATGAAACCGAGCAGCGCACGCAGGGTGGCGGCCTGTTGCCAGTGGTCGCCGGGCATCTTGCCGAGCAGTGAACCCTTGCCGTACACGACCTCGTCGTGTGAGAGCGGCAGGATGAAGTTCTCGCTGAAGGCGTACATGAGCGAGAACGTCATCTGGTGGTGGTGATACTGCCGGTACACCGGGTCCCGGGAGACGTAGTCCAGGGTGTCGTGCATCCACCCCATGTTCCATTTGAACCCGAAGCCGAGACCGCCGAGGTGGGTCGGCCGGGTCACGCCCGGCCAGGCCGTCGACTCCTCGGCGATCGTCACCGCGCCCGGCACCCGCCGGTAGACGGTGGCGTTCATCTCCTGCAGGAACCCGACCGCGTCCAGGTTCTCCCGCCCGCCGTACTCGTTGGGCAGCCACTGGCCCTCGGCCCGGGAGTAGTCGAGGTAGAGCATCGAGGCGACCGCGTCCACCCGCAGTCCGTCGACGTGGTACTCCTCCAGCCAGAACAGCGCGTTCGCGACGAGGAAGTTGCGCACCTCGCGCCGGCCGAAGTCGAACACGTACGTGCCCCAGTCGGGCTGCTCGCCGCGGCGCGGGTCGGGGTGCTCGTAGAGCGGGGTGCCGTCGAACCGGGCCAGCGCCCAGGCGTCCTTCGGGAAGTGCCCGGGCACCCAGTCGACGATCACGCCGATGCCGGCCCGGTGCAGCCGGTCGACGAAGTAGCGGAAGTCGTCCGGGTCGCCGAACCGCGCGGTCGGCGCGAAGTAGGAGGTGACCTGGTAGCCCCAGGACCCGTCGTACGGGTGCTCGGCGACCGGCAGCAGCTCGATGTGGGTGAAACCGGTCTCGGTCAGGTAGTCGGCGAGCTGGTCGGCCGCCTCCCGGTAGCCGAGGCCCTTGCGCCAGGAGCCGAGGTGCACCTCGTAGATGCTCATCGGGGCCGCGTGCCAGCGGGTCGCCGCCCGGTTGGCCAGCCACTCGTCGTCGTCCCAGGCGAACCGGGTCGTGTGCACCACCGACGCGGTCGCCGGGGTGCGCTCGGTGCCGAAGGCCATCGGGTCGGCCTTGTCCCGCCACTGGCCGTCCGGCCCGAGGATGGAGAACTTGTACTTCGCGCCCGGGACCACGCCCGGCACGAAGATCTCCCAGACGCCGCTGCTGCCCAGCGACCGCAACGGGTAGGCCCGGTGCTGCCAGTAGTCGAAGTCGCCGGTGACCCGCACGCCGCGGGCATTGGGCGCCCAGACCGCGAACGAGGTGCCGGACACCGGCCCGTGCGCGGTCTCGTACGTGCGGACGTGCGCGCCGAGCGCCTCCCACAGCCGCTCGTGCCGGCCCTCACTGATCAGGTGCAGGTCGACCTCGCCGAGCGTCGGCAGCCACCGGTACGGGTCGTCGACCAGGTGGGTCTCCTCGGCGCGGCCCTCGACCGGGTAGGTCACCTCGAGCTGGTAGTCGGACGCCGGCCCGGGCACGAGGCCGGCGAACACGCCGCCGGGGTGCACCCGGCCCAGGTCGTGGCGGCGGTCGCCGAACACGGCGGCGACCCTGCTCGCGTCCGGCCGCAGCGCGCGCACGACCAGCTGCCCGGCGTCGGCCTTGACCGGGTCGGCCCCGGCCTCGAACGAGCTGCCGTTCGTGGCCGGCGTCAGCGGCTGGGCGACCGCCTGCACCTGGTCGATCACGTTCTGCCCCGGCGACGCCGTCGACACCGGTGCCGGCGGCTCCAGCTCGGTCCGGACCGGATGCAGGCCGAGCACCGAGTGCGGATCGTGGTGCACTCCGCCGACGATCCGGTCGAGCTCCTCCCGGGACAGGCCGGCAGGGTCCGCGGCCAACTGCGTGGACGTCACGACCGTGCTCCTTCGGTGAGGCGGGCCAGCGAGGCCAGCGGGATCGGCAACCAGGACGGACGGTGACGTGCCTCGTAGACCGCTTCGTAAACGGCCTTGTCCGCCTCGTACGCCCGCAGCAGCACAGTGTCCTCCCGCGGGTCGGGGCCGCCGGCCTCGACGTAGCCGTCCAGGAACGCGTCCCGGTTGCGGGTCGCCCACTCGTCCGCGCGGTAGGCGAGGTGCGGCTCGAACGGGTGGTCGGCGAGCAGGTGCCGGGCGGCGTAGTCGAACGACCGCAGCATGCCGGCCAGGTCGCGCACCGGGGAGTCGAGCCCGGTCCGCTCGGACAGCGGCTTGGCCGGCTCGCCCTCGAAGTCGAGCACCACCCAGCGGTGCGAGGTGCGCAGCACCTGACCGAGGTGGTAGTCGCCGTGCACGCGCTGCACCGGCACACCGGGCTCGTGCCGGCCGAGCGCCCGGAACGCCTCGCGCAGCCCGGGGCCGTAGTCCTCCAGCCCCGGCACGACCGCGAGCGCGGCGTCAAGCCGCTGGTCGAACTGCGCGGCCATCGCCGCCAGCCCGTCGGCGTCGAGCACGCCGGTCGGCAGCGCCCGGGCCAGGTCGGCGTGCACCTCGGCGGTGGCCTGGCCGAGCCGGTACGCCTCGCCGGCGAAGTCGCCGCCGACCTCGGAGGCGTGCAGGTCGGCCTCGGCGTACAGGTCGCGGACGCTGATCTTGGCCAGCTCCCAGCCGTCGGTCGCGGTCCGGAAGTATTCCTGCAGCATGGCCAGGTCGGCCTCGGTCAGGCTGCCGTCCGGGCCGGCCCAGCGGGCCTCGACGTGCCCGAGCAGCCTGGCCACGTGCCGGGCCCCGCCGTCGAGCTCGGACAGCGCCCGGTGCACCTCGATGTCCGGGTTGCGGCCGGGGTAGACCCGGCGGAACACCTTGAGGATCGCCGCGTCGTCGAAGATCAGCGACGTGTTCGACTGCTCGCCGGTGTTGACCAGGCTGGTCGCCTCCAGCGGCAGGTCCTCCGGGTGCGGTCCCGGTACGAAGCTGAGCAGGCCGTCCTTGCGGCCCTCGGCGATCCCGGCCAGCCAGGCGCCGGTGACCTCCTTGTCGTGCAGCGCGTCGTACCACCAGGACCGGCCGCCGTAGTCGGGGTCGGGCGTCTCGCCGACCAGCACGTGCGAGACCTGGTCGGCCGGCTCCGGCCGGCGTACCAGCGGGACCTGGTAGGTCTCGGTTCCGCCGTCGTCGTAGCGGACCCGGACCAGCCACAGGTCGCTGCGCCACGGCCGCTCGGTGAGGATGCCCAGCGCAGCGACCCCCTCCACGACGAAGTCCCTGCCCTTGCCGGCGAACCAGCGCTGGGCCGGCAGCCAGAGCGCGAGCAGGTCGGACAGCTCGCTCGGGGCGACAGCTTCCGCCATCACTGTCCCTCGTCCGCCGGCGCGGGCAGGCGGAACCAGTAGAAGCCGTGTCCGGCCAGCGTCAGCAGGTACGGTAGCTCGCCGATCGGCGGGAACCGCACCCCGCCGGTCAGCTCGAGCGGCTCGCGGCCCTCCCACGGGCGCAGGTCCAGCTCGACCGGTTGGGCGAACCGGGACAAGTTGTTCACGCACAGCACGATGTCGTCTCCGAACTCCCGCACGTACGACAGCACGCTCGGGTTGCTACCCCCCAGGTCGATGAAGGAGCCGAGACCGAAGGCGGGGTTGGCCTTGCGGACCTGGATCATCCGCCGCGTCCAGTGCAGCAGCGAGGATGAGTTGCGCGTCTGCGACTCCACGTTCGTGACCTGGAAGCCGTAGATCGAGTCCATGTTGACCGGCAGGTAGAGCCGGCCGGGATCGCAGGTGGAGAAGCCGGCATTGCGGTCGGGCGTCCACTGCATCGGGGTGCGGACGCCGTCCCGGTCGCCGAGCCAGATGTTGTCGCCCATCCCGATCTCGTCGCCGTAGTAGAGGACGGGGGAGCCGGGCAGCGACAGCAGCAGGGCGGTGAACAGCTGGATCCGGTCGAGGTCGTTGTCCAGCAGCGGCGCCAGCCGGCGGCGGATGCCGAGGTTGGCCTTCATCCGCGGGTCGTGGGCATATTCCGCCCACATGTAGTCGCGCTCCTCGTCGGTGACCATCTCCAGGGTGAGCTCGTCGTGGTTGCGCAGGAAGATGCCCCACTGGCAGTTCGCCGGGATGGGCGGCGTCGACTCGAGGATCTCCGAGATCGGGTAGCGCTGCTCGCGCCGGACCGCCATGAAGATGCGCGGCATGACCGGGAAGTGGAAGGCCATCTGGCACTCGTCGCCCTTGGTCGGGTCGCCGAAGTAGTCGACCACGTCCTCGGGCCACTGGTTGGCCTCGCACAACAGCACCCGGTCCGGGTAGTCCTTGTCGACCTCGGCCCGGATGCGCTTGAGGAACTCGTGCGTCTCCGGGAGGTTCTCGCAGTTGGTGGTCTCCCGCTCGAACAGGTATGGCACGGCGTCCAGCCGGAACCCGTCGATGCCGAGGTCGAGCCAGAACTTCAGCGCGTCGACGATCGCGTCCTGGACGACCGGGTTGTCGAAGTTGAGGTCGGGCTGGTGGGCGAAGAACCGGTGCCAGAAATACTGCTTGCGCAGCGGGTCGAAGGTCCAGTTGGAGGTCTCGGTGTCGATGAAGATGATCCGCGCGTCCCGGTAGCCGCTGTCGTCGTCGGCCCAGACGTAGAAGTCCCCGTACGGGCCGTCCGGGTCGGCGCGCGAGGCCTGGAACCACGGGTGCTGGTCCGAGGTGTGGTTCATGACGAAGTCGACGATCACCCGCATGCCGCGCGAGTGCGCCTCGTCCAGCAGCCGGCGGAAGTCCTCGACGGTGCCGAACTCCGGCAGCACGCCGACGAAGTCGCTGATGTCGTAGCCGCCGTCGCGCAGCGGCGACGGGTAGAACGGCGGCAGCCACAGGCAGTCGACGCCCAGCCAGCGCAGGTAGTCCAGCTTGGAGATCAGACCGCGCAGGTCGCCGCTGCCGTTGCCGTCGGAGTCGGCGAAGCCGCGGACGAGCACCTCGTAGAAGACCGCCCGCTTGTACCACTCCGGGTCGTCGCCGGCGGACAGCCCGGTCAGCGAGTCCCTGGTCGCCGCCGCCGCGGCCCGCGCGGTGGCCGCCCGCTCGGCCGCCGCGGGCGCGGCCGCGGCCACGGCATCGGCGTCCGCCGCCGCGGCCAGGGCATCGGCGTCCGACGTCGCCACGGCGCCGGGGTCGGTGTCCGCGGGAAGCTCCACGCGCTCTCCTGATCTACCGTCGCACCACGAAGACGTGCGCCGGCTCGACGTGCGGGTCGAGCCGGACGAAGTTGAACTGCCCCCACTCGTAGTCCCTCGTGCCGCCGCCCATCTCGTCGTGCACGACCATCCGGTCGTTCCAGTCGAGGCCGAGCGCCGGCATGTCCAGCGACGTGGTGCCGTCCTGCACCGAGTACGGGTTGAGGGTGACGACGACGAGCACGGTGTCGCCGGTCTCGTCGTCGCGCTTGGAGAATGCCAGAAGGTTCTCGTTGTCGATGTGGTGGAAACGCAGGTTGCGCAACTGTTGCAGAGCCGGGTGCGCGTTACGCAGCCGGTTGAGGTGCGCCAGGTAGGGCGCGAGGCTCCGGCCCTCCCGGATCGCGCGGTCGTAGTCGCGCGGGCGGAGCTGGTATTTCTCCGAGTCCAGATATTCCTCCGACCCCTCCCGCACCGGCAGATGCTCGAACAGCTCGTAGCCGGAGTAGACGCCCCAGCTCGGGCTCATCAGCGCGGCCAGCACGGCCCGGATCCGGAACATCGGCGGCCCGCCGTACTGCAGGCTGGCGTGCAGGATGTCCGGCGTGTTGACGAAGAAGTTGGGCCGCATGTAGTCGGCCGAGGCGACCAGCTCCCGGCCGTACTCCTCCAGCTCCCACTTCGCGGTCCGCCAGGTGAAGTACGTGTACGACTGGGTGAAGCCGATCTTCGCCAGCGTGTGCATCATCGCCGGGCGGGTGAACGCCTCGGCCAGGAACACCACGTCAGGGTCGGTCTTCTTGACCTCCCAGATCAGCCAGTGCCAGAAGTTCAGCGGCTTCGTGTGCGGGTTGTCGACCCGGAAGATCCTCACGCCGTGCGACACCCACAGCCGCACGATCCGCAGCATCTCCGCGTACGCCCCCTTGGGGTCGTTGTCGAAGTTGAGCGGGTAGATGTCCTGGTATTTCTTCGGCGGGTTCTCCGCGTACGCGATCGAGCCGTCCGGGCGGGTGGTGAACCACTCCGGGTGCTCGGTCACCCAGGGGTGGTCGGGCGCCGCCTGCAGGGCGAGGTCGAGCGCGACCTCCATGCCCTGCTCCCGGGTCGCGGCGACGAAGTCGTCGAAGTCCTCGAACGTGCCGAGCTGTGGGTGGATCGCGTCGTGCCCGCCCTCCTCGGAGCCGATAGCCCAGGGCGAGCCGACATCCTCCGGACCGGGCATCAGCGAGTTGTTCCGGCCCTTGCGGTTGACCCTGCCGATCGGGTGGACCGGGGGCAGGTAGACGACGTCGAAGCCCATCTGGGCCAGCTGCGGCAGCCGGCGGGTCGCGTCCTTGAACGTGCCGTGCCGGCGGGGCGTGCCGTCCACGTCGATCTCCGCGCCCTCGGACCGGGGGAACAGCTCGTACCAGGCCGAGAAGAGGGCCTTCTTCCGGTCCACCCAGACCGTGTAGCGGGGCGAGCGGGTCAGCAGCTCGCGCACCGGGTGCTGCTCCAGCAGCGCGGTCACCCCGGCGGCGAGCGCCGGCCCGACCCGGTGGGCGAGGTCGCGCCGGGTGTCCCGCAGCGCCTCGGCCGCGGCCTCGAGCACGCCGCGGCGCGGCTCCGGGACGTTGCGCATCGCCCGCAGCAGCAGCCGGGCGCCGTCCTCGAGGTCGTTGGCGAGGTCCTCGGGGCCCTGGCCGGCGTCGATCTTGACCTCGACCTTGTGCCGCCAGGTGGACACCGGGTCGCTCCAGGCCTCGATCGCGAAGGTCCAG
>DATBFW010000144.1:0-53127 GCA_036558285.1 Mycobacteriales bacterium
GTGTTGTAGTACGCCCGCTCGTCGCCGCCGTAGGACGTGGTCGACGCGCCGACCTTGCCGGGCAGCTTCAGCGCGCCCCTGGTGGCCGCCTCGGTCCCGTCGATCTCCTCTTCGGTGAAGGTCGCGAACGCCTCGTCCAGCCACGGGTCGCGGGCCTGCGAGTTGCCGACCATCGCGTAGAACCACTGGTGGGCCAGCTCGTGCACGGTGACCACGCGGCTGTCGTCGAGCAGCATGATCGCGCCCGGATACTCGATGCCGCCGCCGCTGATCGGCAACCTGGCCAAGGTGATCGTCGGGAACGGCGGCGGCCCGAACCGGGCCACCAGCTCCTGCACTCCGCGCTCGGCCTCGGTCAGCAGCTTCTGCGGCGTCTTGCTCGGCGGGGTGCCGACCTGCACGGTCGTCCCGGCCACGGTCGCCTTGGCGGTACGGAACGGGCCGACCACCACGCTGACGTCCCGGGCCCGGTCGGCGACCGCGTGCCAGCTCTTCCGGCCGGCCTCGCCGGAGTCGTGCGGGGCCTCCTGGGTGCCGGTGGACAGCACCGTGTACTTCCCCGGCGCCGTCACGGTCAGGTCGGTACGGGCCGCCTCGCTGGTCGCGCTCTCCGCCGTGTACCGCAGCAGCGGCTCCTGGTGCCAGCCGACGCCGCGCTCCCAGGCCAGCAGTGGCTGCCCGCTGCCCCACCAGGCGTACTCGCCGCTGTGGCCGAACCGGTCGAACGCCCGCTTGCCGAGGGTCAGCGTGAACTCGACGTGCGCGGTCACCCGCTGCCCGGCCGGCACCTGCCGACCCAGCGGCAACACCAGCAGGCCGCCCTGGGTGCCGGCGGCGGCCCCGGCGACCTGGAACCGGTACGCGCCGCCGCCCGGGTCGGACCTCGCCGCGGTGATCGCGATCCGGTTGCCCTGCCGGACGGTCGGCGGGGTGTTGGCGGTCAGCCGGAAGACCAGCTCCCGTACCGGCAGGTCCGGCGTGAACGTGACGTCTTCGGTGCCGCGCACGCTGGCGAGGTCGTCGGCCAGGTCGAAGGTGAGCCTGATCTCGGGCCGGCGCGGGTCCGGCTGCGCGTACGAGGTCGGGCAGGCGGCCGACCCGGACGCGGACGCAGAGCCGGACGGGCTGCCGGGCGAGACGGACTGGGCGGGCGAGGCGGACGCCTGGAAGGACCCGTCGCCGCCGGCCTTGCTCGTGCAGGCGGCCGCCACCAGCCCCACCGCGGCGACCGCGGCGACCGCGGCGGCGCGGCGGCGCAGGGCGGCGGACCGGCTCATCGTCCGGCGAAACGACCCGGTCCACGGAAAGGTTCGCAGGATGGTTCGCGGAAGGATCGCGGGACGGTCAGCAGGGGCGCCGTCAGGGCAGACGGAGCACGGCCCGGGCGCGGGTCAGCACCGCCTGCCCGTCCGAGCGGGCGACGAGGTCCACCCGGACCCGGTTGCCGTCGAGCTTCTCGGCGACGGTCCCGGTGACCTCGATCGTCGCGCCGCGGTCGTCGTCCGGCACCACGACCGGCCGGCTGAACCGCACGCCGTACTCCTCGATCGCGCCGGGGTCGCCCACCCAGTCGGTGAGCACCCGGGCGGTCTCGGCCATCGTGAACATGCCGTGCGCGATCACGTTCGGCAGCCCGACCGCGGTGGCGAACCGCTCGTTCCAGTGGATCGGGTTGAAGTCGCCGGAGGCCCCGGCGTACATCACCAGGTTGACCCGGTAGACCGGGAAGGTCTGGCCGGGCAGCTCGGTGCCGACCTCGACGTCGTCGTACCGCGGCTTCGCGGACCCGGGCATGTCAGCCTCCCGCCGTGCCGCGCGCGACCAGCGTCGAGTACGCGGTGAAGACCGGCTCGCCGTCGACCGTCGTCACGTCGCCGCGGGTGGTGATCATGTCGTTGCCGGCCGCGGACCTGATGTTCTCCACGGTCACGATCACGGTCAGCCGGTCGCCGGCCCGGATCGGCCGGTTGATGACGAACCGCTGCTCGCCGTGCACGACCCGGCTGTAGTCCAGGCCGAGGTCGGGGTCGGCGATCACCTGCCGACCGGCGGTCATCGACAGCACGATGCCGAACGTCGGCGGCGCGATCACGTCCGGGTGACCGAGGGCGCGTGCGGCGTCCGGATCCCGGTACGCCGGGTTGGCGTCACCGATCGCCTCGGCGAACTCGCGGATCTTCTCCCGGCCCACCTCGTACGGCGCGGTCGGCGGGTATGTGCGGCCGACGAACGACTGGTCGAGCGGCACCGGACGGCTACCGGGTCTCGCGGTGCACCGTGTGGCGGTTGTCGTGCGGGCAGTACTTCTTCAGCTCGAGCCGGTCGGGGTCGTTGCGCCGGTTCTTCCTGGTGATGTAGTTGCGGCGCTTGCACTCCTGGCAGGCCAGCGTGATCTTCGGGCGGATGTCGGTGGCGGCCACGGTGCAGTGCCTCTCTCAGGATTGGCGGGTCTCGATCGGGTGGTAGCGGGGGCGGGACTTGAACCCGCGACACAACGATTATGAGCCGTTTGCTCTGCCTGACTGAGCTACCCCGCCCCGCGGTGACCGTGGCCACCGCGCAGAGCCCCCTTACGGAATCGAACCGTAGACCTTCTCCTTACCATGGAGACGCTCTGCCGACTGAGCTAAGGGGGCGAGCGCAAAAGAGGTTACACGGCCGCCGCCGCGCACCGGAAACGGGTAGCGCCTCAGCCGGTGAGCAGGCGCAGCCCCCGCCCCTTGACCCCCGGCTGCCCCGGCCGGATAGCCGTCCGCGCGGACAGCCAGGCGTCCAGCCGGTCCGGGTCGAGCGCGCGGCTGACCAGGTAGCCCTGGATGACGTCGCAGTCGTTGCCCTCCAGCAGGTCGCGGGCCAGCTCGTCCTCCACGCCCTCGGCGACCACCCGCAGGCCGAGGCTGTGCCCGAGCTCGATGATCGCCCGGACGATGGCGAGATCGCCGAGGTCCGTGCCCATCGTGAACACGAACTCCTTGTCGATCTTGACCTCGTCGACCGGCAGCCGCCGCAGCTGGGACAACGACGAGTAGCCGGTGCCGAAGTCGTCGATCGACAGCCCGGTGCCGAGATCGTGCAGCCGCAGCAGGACCGGCTGCATCCGGTCCGGGTCGGTCATCACGCTGGACTCGGTGAGCTCGAACGACAGCATGTCGGCCGGTACGTCGTACTCGCGCAGCATGCCGGCGACCCGGTCCGGGAACTCGGCGTCCGACAGGGATCGTGCGGACAGGTTGACCGCGACCGGGATGCGCAGGTCGCGGTCGAGCCACTGCCGGCACTGGGCCAGCGAGGCGCGCAGCACGTGGTCGGTGAGGATCCCGATCAGGCCGGTCACCTCGGCCAGCGGGACGAACCGGTCCGGCGCGACCTCGCCGTACTCCGGGTGCAGCCAGCGCACCAGCGCCTCGACGCCGACCAGGTCGCGGGAGCGCAGGTTGATCTTCGGCTGGTAGCGGACGACAACCTGGCCGGCGGCCAGCGCCGTCCGCAGCTCGGTGACCAGCCGGAGCCGCTGCAGGCTCTCCTGCTCCATCGACGGGTCGTACATGGACACCCGGCGACCCACGTTCTTGGCGTTGGACAGCGCGACGTCGACCCGGCGCATCATCGTCGGCCCGTCGTTGCCGTGGTCAGGGGCCAGCGCCACACCGACGGTCGCTGAGGCGTCGATCGTCAGCCCGGCCAGCGGGTACGACGTGGAGACGGCCTCGCACAGCTCGGCGGCCAGCTCCACCGCCTCGCTCGCGCCCGGCACCCGGACGGCCACGGCGAACTCGTCCGCGCCGACCCTGGCGACCATCGCCCCCTCCGGGGAGCTGCGACTGAGCCGCTGTCCGACCAGGACGAGCAGCTCGTCACCCCAGGTGTGCCCGAGCGAGTCGTTGACCTCCTTGAAGCGGTCGAGGTCGAGCTGGACCAGGGCGACGACGCCGTCGGCGGCCGAGACCCCCTCGATCGCCGCCTCCAGGTGCTGCCCGAGCCGCGCCCGGGTCGGCAGCCCGGTCAGCCGGTCGTGGTAGGCCGCGTGTCGCAGCCGAGCCACCAGGTCCTGGTTCTCGATCGCCGCCGTCAGCCGGGTCGCCAGGCTGTCCGCGACCTGCACGTCCTCCGACGTGTACCGGGACATCGAGCTCTGCCGGTCGGCGAACTCGAGGAACCCCAGCACGCTCGGGCCGGAGCGCAGCGGCACCGCGATGATCTCCCGCGCGCCGCGGGCGGCCAGCACGGCCTCCCCCTTCCGGCCGCTGAACAGCACGCCGGACCGGCTGCCCAGCACCCGGGCCGCGAGCGGATCGTCCGGCTCGAGGTCCGGCGGGACGCTCACCCTGCCCTCGCCGTCCACGCTCAGAGCGCGGGCCTCACCGTCGGTGATCCGCAGGGTGATCCGGCTGGCGTTGAGGATGTCGCGCGCCTGGTTGAGCGCGGAGTCCAGAGGCGCGTCGGACGAGCGGATCAGCTCGAGCAACCGGCTGAAGCCCAGCACCTGGCGCAGGCTGGCGTGCTGTCGCTGCGAGCCGGCGTAGCCGCGGTAGGCCAACACGAGCATCCCGCAGAGCAGGCCGAGCAGGAAGCCGGCCCAGACGCTGGCGTGCAGGACCAGCAGGATCACCAGCGCGGCGATGCTGTTGGTGATGCCGATCGCCGGCACGAGCACCAGCCGACCGACCTCGCCGGCGAGCCGCTGCGGTCCCTGCGACAGCCGGATGACCGCCTGGATGCTGCACACGCCCAGCGCGCCGCCGGTCACCACCGCCGCCAGCACGGCCAGCCACGACAGCGGCGACGTGACGTCGGTGGAACCGAAGGCTGTGAAGATCGCCTCGACGATGACGACCTCGGCCGCCGCGAGCGTCACGTTGAAGACGCTCTTGGTCAGGCTGCGCCGTTGCCAGACCGCGACCGCCACGACCGCGAGCACCCGGACACCGACCAGCTGCGCCGGGTTGACCAGGAACAGGCCGACGACGAGCGGTATCTCCGAGAGCGAGATCGACAGGGCCTGTTTGCGGAACTCGATGTGCAGCAGCGTCGACTCCGCCACCAGGAACGCGACGAACAGGACGCCGAGCAGCCACGCCGGTTGCGGCGCCACCGACACCGTGCCGAGCCCGGTTCCGAACCACACCGAGATCGACAGGATCAGCAGGGCAACGATGACGCAGACAGGCCCCGCCCGGGCCGCGTCCATCCGCCGCGCGACGCGGGTGATGGACGAGACCACGGGCTGCTCCGCCGATCTGAGACGACCCGGACAGGATGCCACGCCCGTGGCGGTAACGACATGCCCTTCAATCGTGCGGCGACGCAGCCCCGCCGGCGTCGCCGCCCGAACTCAGCTCAGGTCCACTGGGTGCCGTCGGCGAACGTCCACTGGGTGCCGTCCGCGAAAGTCCACTGCGTGCCATCCGCGAAGGTCCACTGGGTGCCGTCGGCGAACGTCCACTGGGTGCCGTCGAACGAAAGCGTAGCCATGGTTGTTGCTCCTCATCGCCGCTCGGGGGGGACCGAACTTCTCGACCCGTCTCCGGCCCCCAGGCGGCTACATGTGCAGAGAGTAGCTGAAAACCAGGCCGGAACGGAATTTGACTGCAAGTTCGGACACGCTCTGCAACGAAAGCTGCTCTGCTGGTAAAGGAAGCTGACCCGTCCTGGTGACCCGGGGCCGCCCTAGTGCGCCCGAGAGGGAAGAATCCGGGCGACGCGAGGAGACCAGCATGAGCGAGCAGGACGGGCCGCCCGCCGAACCGGAGCCGAGCGGGGAATCGATGACCGTGGAGATCGGCGGGACCAGCCGGCGGCTGCCGGCCGAGCACGACTACACCGGCGACGGCCGGCCCGACGCCGCGGTCGAGACCCCGGACGGGACCGTGATCGTCTTCGCCGACACCGAGGACAACGAGACCGGCGCCGCCGGTCCGGACGGCCGCGCCGACCAGGCGTACGTGATCGACAAGCGCACCGGCCAGGTGGTGAGCACCGCCCACCTCGACCCCGCCTCGGGCACCTGGGTGGATGCCGACGGCCGGCCCGTCGGCGCCCCGACCGGCGCCCCGCGGTCGATGACCGTGCAGACCCCCGCCGGCGACCAGCAGGTCAGGGCCGAGCACGACTACACCGCCGACGGCCGGCCCGACGCCGCGGTCGAGACACCCGATGGGCGCGTGGTCGTCTACTCCGACACCGAGGACAACCGGACCGGCGCGGCCGAGCCGGACGGGCGCGCCGACGAGGCCTTCATCGTGGACAAGTCCACCGGTCAGGCGGTCGGCGAGGCGCAGGTCGAGCCGGGCACCGACGAGCGGGTGGACGGCTCCCCGGGCCCGGGAGGCGGGTCGCGCTGACCGAGACCGGGGAGCTGGACGAGCTCGTCGACCAGGCGGCCGAGGAGCTCTACGGCCTCGCGCCGGAGGAGTTCACCGCCGCCCGGGACGAGCAGGTGCAGGCCGCGCGGGCGGCCGGCAACCGCCCGCTGGCCGCGGCGATCGGCCGGCTGCGGCGGCCGACCGTCAGCGCCTACATCCTCAACCTGCTGGTACGCCGCCAGCCCGAGGTCGGCCAGCAGCTCGTGGCGCTCGGCGAGGAGCTGCGCCGGGCGCAGGAGCACCTGTCCGGTCCGGAGCTGCGGCAGCTCGCGACCCAGCGGGCCCAGCTGGTCGGGGCGCTGGTCCGGTCCGCCCGCAAGGTCGCCGCCGACGCCGGTCACCCGGTCACCCAGGCGATCGCGTACGAGCTGGAGCAGACGCTGCACGCCGCGCTGGCCGACCCGGACGTGGCCGCGGAGGTCGGCGCCGGCCGGCTGGTGCGGGCGGCCAGCCGGACCGGGTTCGACGCGGCAGCCCCGGCACCGGCCAAGCCGGCGCGCCGGCTGCGTGCGGTCCGGGACGACGAGCGGGCCGAGGACCCGGCGGTCGTGCGGGAGCGGCGGCAGCGCGAGCAGCGCGAGGCCGAGCGGGCCGAGCTGCAGCAGGAGCTCGACCACGCCGAGGAGGTGCGGGCGGCGGCCGAGGAGGCGCTGACCGCGGTCGAGCGCGAGCTCGAGCAGGCCGAGCGGGACCGGTCTGCGGCGGCCGCGGAGGTCGAGGAGGTGCGGCAGCGGCTGGCCGAGGCGGAGGACGCCGAGCGGGACGCGGTCCGGCACGAGCGGGAGGCCCAGCGGGACCGGGACGCCGCGACCCGGCGGCGGGACGCGGCCGCCCGCAAGGTCGACGACCTGACCGCCCGCCTCGCCGACTTCTAGAGTCCGTAGGTCTCCAGCAGCCGCAGCCAGACCTCGGAGGCGGTCGGGAACGACGGCACCGCGTGCCAGAGGCGGTCGAGCGGTATCTCGCCGACGACCGCGATGGTCGCCGAGTGGAGCAGCTCGGCCATCTCGGGGCCGACGAACGTGGCGCCGACGACCACCCGCCGGTCCTCGTCCACGACCATCGTGGCGTGCCCGCGGTAGCCCTCGACCAGCAGCTTGGCCCCGGCGACCGCGCCGAGGTCGTACTCCACCACCCGGGTGCGCAGGCCCCGCTCCGCCGCGCGCGCTGCGGTCAGCCCGACCGAGCAGACCTGCGGATCGGTGAACACGACCTGCGGCACCCAGGCATCGTCGGCCAGCGCCCGCATCCCCGGACCGTCGTCGGGCCTGCCGTTCGCCCGGGCGGCGATCACGTCACCGGCGACCCTGGCCTGGTACTTGCCCATGTGGGTGAGCAGGTTCCGCCCGGTGATGTCGCCGCAGGCGTACAGCCAGCCGTCGAGGACGTGCATCGCGTCGTCGACGGCGACGTAATTCCCCGCCTCGAGACCGACCGTCTCCAGGCCGAGCGCGTCGCTGGTGGGCGTGCGGCCGGCGGCGACCAGCAGCTCGTCGCCGACGATCTCGTGGCCGTCGTCGAGCACGAGCGTGACCTCGGCCGCGGGCCGGCGTACCTCCGTCGCCTTCCGGCCGGTCAGCACCGTGATCCCGGCCTCCTCGAAGGAGGACCGCAGCAGCTCGGACGCGGCCGGCTCGGCGTTCGGGAGCAGCCGCGGCGCGTACTCGACGATCGTCACCTGCTCGGCACCGAGCGCGCGCATTGCCTGCGCCATCTCGCAGCCGACCACGCCACCGCCGAGAACGATCAGCCGGCGCGGCGCCTTGTCCGCGCTCGTGACCTCGCGACTGGTCCACGGGTTGGCTTCCCGCAGGCCCGGCACCGGCGGCACGGTCGCGAGGGAGCCGGTCGCCAGCACGACCGCGTGGTTCGCGGTCAGCGTGCTGGTCTCGCCGTTGGGCGCGGTCACCTCGACCGTCTTGGGCCCGGCCAGCCGACCGTGCCCGCGCACGAACGCCACCCCGGCGCCGTCCAGCCAGGAGAGCTGCCCCGCGTCGTCGTGCCCGTACGGCTTGCTCGGGTCGGCGCCGACGAACGAGTCACGGCGCTTCAACACGGCGCTCGCGTCGAGCGGACCGGTCACAGCCTCCCTAACTCCCGGCATCGTGCGGGCCTGGTCGTACAGCTCGACCGGGCGGAGCAGCACCTTGCTAGGAATGCACGCCCAATACGAGCACTCGCCGCCGAGCAACTCGTGCTCGACCAGGACGACGGACAGTCCGCCACGGTGCGCGCGATCGGCTGCGTTCTCCCCCGGCGGGCCGCCGCCGATGACGATGACGTCGTAGCTCACGCGTCTCCCCGGAGGTCGAGGTCGGCGGCCAGGGTGGCCGGGTCGGTGAACAGCAGCGCCCGCACGCCCAGCGCGGCAGCGGCGGCCACGTTCGGCGGGCGGTCGTCGACGAACGTGACGTCCTGCGCCCGGGCGCCCAGCGCGGTCAGCACCTTCTGGTAGATCGCCGGGTCAGGCTTCGTCAGCCCGAGCCGGCAGCTGTAGAACCGGTTCGGGATGACGTCGGTCCAACTCATCCCGTCGATGGCGACCGCCATCGGCTCCGGACAGTTCGACAGCAGCGCCAGCCGGGTGCCGCCGGCGGCGAGCCGCGTGGCCAGCGCCAGCGTCTCCGCGTACGGGTGCGACCAGCTGGCGACGTCGACCGCCTCGATCGCGTCCAGCCGGTCGCCCACGTCGGCCCCGACGACCTGGCTCCAGTAGTCGGCCGGGCTCAGCGTCCCCTCGTCGTACGGCCGCCGCAGCCCCCAGTACTGGACCCAGAACCGCTCCGGATCGCCGACCCCGACCACCGTCTCGATGGCCAGCCGATCCTCCGCCGACTGATCCCGACACAACACGCCGCCGTAGTCGAACAACACCCACTCCCCCATGCGCCCCATCCTGTCAGTCCCGCTGGCCGGGCCCCGCAGGCACCGCCCGCCGCGGCGTGGCCTCGCGGGTGTCCCACCGCGTGCTCGCCAGCCGCCGCTCGGTGACCGCGAGCAGGTCGAAGACGTCGCGCGCCAGGTACGCGGTGGTTCCCCGCTCGACCCGGCGGCGGTGCAGGATGCCGGCCTGCGCCAGCTCCTCGACCGCGGCGCGGGCGGTCTGGAACGAGACGTCCAGCAGCGTCTGGACGCTGCGGGCCGTCAGCACCGGCGCCTCCGGCAGCTGGCCGAGCAGCCGCGCCGCGGCCGAGTCCCCGCGCGCGGCGGCCCTACGCCCCAACCTCGTCCGGTGGCGCGCGTGCGCGTCGTCCCACGCCTGTCGCAGCTCCGCCAGCTCGGCGACGAACCGGCGGGACTGGTCCACCGCCGTCTCGATCGCGTCCAGCCACATGCACAGCCACCGGGAGACTCCGGCCCGGGCGACCTCGCTGTCGGGGTCACCGGCATACCGGTAGTCCGTCAACCCGGCGACATACTCGTCGGACCTGGTGAGCAGAACGAGGCTGACCGGGAGCACGCGATGCCGGGTCAGACCGCGCCGGATGAGGACCGTGTGGATGAGCGCCCGGCCGACCCGGCCGTTCCCGTCCCGGAACGGGTGGATGGTCTCGAACTGGGCGTGCAGCAGGCCCGCCTGGATCAGCGGCGCATGCGCACCACCGGAGCCGTATGTCACCAGGTCGGTCATCAGGTCGACCACCGATTCCGGAGGCGGCGGGACGAACTCGGCGTCGAGCGGGTGCCAGTCGCTGCCGCCGACCCAGCTCTGCACGGTCCGTAGGCCATGCTCCGGCTCGTCGGGCAGCAGCGCGGCGTGCAGGTCGCAGACGTTCTCGACCGTGAACGCGGGACCCGTGGTCAGGTCGGCCGAGGCGCGGGCGAGCGCGGTGATGTTGTTGGCGACGAGCCGCGCCGAGCTGCTCAACCCCCGTCCCGACAGGCCCTGGGCCGCTGCCAACTCCGCCAGTCCGACCTGCTGTGGCGAGACGGCCAGGCCCTCGATCCGGGACGACGCGATCGCCTCGGATCGGAGAAGGAACCGGGCCAACCCTTCCAGCCCGCCGGCGCCCGGTGCGTCGAGAAGCCCCCGGACCGCCCGCTCGGCCCGGCCCGCTTGGGAGTCGACCGCGGGATCGAGTACCAACGGCCGGCCCAGCAAGCGGTCCGGCAAGTAGGCGCCGTATCGACCGCCGCGCTGGTTTCGCCGGCCGGGCGCGTCCCGGGCTGGCGTCCACTGGCGCCCGATGGACTCCGCCACGACCCACTCCAACCCTCGAACGAACGGACCAACCGTTCAAGCTTAGTGGCTGAAGTCTGAACAGCAGCGAGCGAGGTTCAAGGAATCCGACCGTTGTGTCATACCGCTGAACCACCGAAGTCCAGGGTCACGCCGATCATCTCGACGGTTGTCGAGCAGGCATCGGACGCTCGGGGCGAGAGCCGGCCAGCCGTGGAAGCGATGTCCGGCGCGGGCCGGCCGGGCGAGGCATAGCGGGCGGCCGTCGCCCGGTCGGGCTGTCGGGGGTGCGGCTACGGTGGGGCGGTGCGGCTGTCGACCTGGAATGTGAACTCGGCCAAGGCGCGGCTGCCGCGGCTGCTCGACTGGCTGGACGGCCGCGCGCCGGACGTGGTCTGCCTGCAGGAGACCAAGCTGCCCGACGCCGAGTGGGACGCGACGTTCCAGCCCGACCTCGACCGGCGCGGCTACGCGTACGTGCACGTCGGCGAGGGCCGGTGGAACGGGGTGGCGATCCTGTCCAGGGTCGGGCTCGACGACGTGACCGTCGGCTTCACCGGCCAGCCCGGCTACCCCGACCCGGCGCAGCCGGCCGAGGCGCGGGTGGTCTCGGCGACCTGCGGCGGGCTGCGGGTGTGGAGCATCTACGTGCCCAACGGGCGCACCCCGGACGACCCGCACTTCGTCTACAAGCTGGCCTGGCTCAAGGCGCTCGCCGGGGCGCTGCCGGCCGACCTGGCCGACACGGTCGTCTGCGGCGACATGAACATCGCCCCGACCGACGCCGACGTCTGGGACATCCGCAGGTTCGGCAACTCGACCCACGTCACCCCGGAGGAGCGGGCGGCGCTCGGTGAGCTGGAGGCGACCGGCCTTGCCGACGTGGTCAGGCTGCGCTGGCCGGACACCCCGAACGTGTTCACCTACTGGGACTACCGGGCCGGCGCCTTCCACCAGGACCTCGGGATGCGCATCGACCTGGTGCTGGCCGGAGGCGGCGTGCAGCGCCGGCTCGCGGCGGCCTGGGTGGACCGGCAGGCCCGCAAGGGCAGCGGCCCGAGCGACCACGCGCCGGTCATGGTCGACCTGGACGAGGCGCCGGACGGCGACATCGGCCCGGTCGTCCCGCCGCCGAGCGCGCCCCGCCGGCGCTAGAGACGCCCGGCCCTACTCCTTGGGCACGGTCTCGGCCTCGCGGACGAGCAGGTTCCCGAGCTCGACCAGCGCGCGCCGGGCGGCGCCCTCGTCGAGGGTCTCGCCGACCGCGAGCGTCCGACGGCCGAGATCCAGCAGCAGGGCGGAGATCGTCGCCGTGTCGGGCGAGTCGCTCTCCAGCTCGCCGCGCAGCTCGGCCAGCCCGCCGGCGATCTCGACCAGCGCCGGCGCGCCCGAGGCGGCCAGCTGGCCCTCCCAGCGGCGGATCTCCACCAGCCCGCCGGAGATGCCGAGGTCGAGCACGCCGTCCTTGAGCGCGCTCACGGTCAGTTCCAGGTCGTGTTCCACCGGTCCGTCGGTCACCGATCGATCATGCCCCACGCGGCGCCGGCCCGGACCGGGACGGCTACCGTGAGGACATGCGCCGGCTGCTCGCCCCGAGGTGGCTGGCCTGGCACGCGTTCGCCGTGGTCGCGATCCTGGTGATGCTGCGGCTCGGGCTGTGGCAGTGGCACCGCGCGCACACCACCCATTCCGCCCAGAACCTGGGCTACGCGCTGCAGTGGCCCGCGTTCGCGGTCTTCGGGCTCGTGGTCTGGTTCCGGGTCTGCCGGGACGCCGTGAAGGGAACGCCGGACGCCACGCCGGCGCCCGCCCGCAAGACCCGACCGGAGCCGGCCGCGGCGGTCGTCCCGGTGACCGACGAGGAGGACCCGGAGTTGGCCGCGTACAACCGCTACCTGGCTCGGCTGAACGAGGACGCGCAGTGAGGGCGTCGCTGCTGTTCTACCGGGTGCTGGCGTACGTGGTCGGCGTCGGGCTGATCATCCTGGTGCTGGTCGGCGTGCCGCTGAAATACCTGGCCGACTCGCCCGGCGTGGTCTCGGTCGTCGGCCCGATGCACGGCTTCCTCTACATGGTCTACCTGGTGGCCACCGTCAACCTGGCGTTCCGGGCGCGCTGGTCGCCGGTGAAGACCGTGCTGGTGATGCTGGCCGGGACGATCCCGTTCGTGTCGTTCGTGGCTGAGCGGAAGGTGACCGCGGACGAGCTGGCCCGGGAAGAGGCCAGGCCGGCCACCACGTGACGGCGACCAGGTGGCCGACCACGTGACGGCGACCAGGTGGCCGACTAGGTGACCCAGACGCCGGTCAGCCACACGCCGAACATCAGCAGCCCGGCGGTCAGCTCGATGAGCATGCCGATGCCGATCGCGACGAGCGCGGCGCGGGTGGACTCCCAGGCCCGGCCGGCCTCCCGCAGCCGCGCGAGCTCGGCCAGGTAGATCCCGACCACGAAGCCGACGACCAGGCCGACGATCGGGATCACGAAGAAGCCGATCACCGCGCCGATCCCGCCGATCACCAGGGTGACGAACGGCGCCCCGCGGGAGGCGGCCGACCGGGCCGGCAGCACGTACTTCGCGGTCATGCCGACGACGAGCAGCAGGGTCATGGCCCCCAAGACCGTCCACCGGACCGGACCGCCGCCGTCGGAGATCGTCCACCACAGCCCGGCCGCCCAGATCACCGGCAGCCCCGGGATGACCGGCAGCACGATGCCGACGATGCCGGCCAGCATGAGCAGGCCGACCAGCACCTGTGCGTCGCTGCTCACGAGCCCCTCCCGGTCACAGGGTCCGCCCGCCCCGAGAGCGGGACGGGCGGACCCCATGATCTGCTACCGGCGACGCCAGCCCCCGGCCCTGGCCCTGGTGCCCCACTTGTAGGTAGTGCCGACGCCGCCCAGGTGCAGGGCGACCAGCAGCAGGCCGAGGAACAGCAGCGTCTGCGGGGTGAACGCGTCGGAGACCGTCGCGTTCGCCCAGTCGAGGATCAGCGCGAGGGCGAAGACCACCGCACCAGCGAGAGCGAGCATCGTTCGTGCCCTTTCGGGAGGAGTGGACCCCGTGTGTCGGCGCGGAGATACCCGGTCCGCAAGATCCGCCAAACTCAGCCCGAGGACGCCTGGATCACCGATCCCTTCAGCACGAAGTCCTGCCCGGTGAACTGGGCGACCTGCATGGCCTCGATCGGGTACGGGTCGCTCTCGCCGTCGGTCTTGACCGTGATCCCCGGCAGCAGCAGGCCCGAGGTGTAGTTGAGGTGCTTGGCCGCGTCGACCAGCGCGTCCCGGGTGGGGGAGCTCATCTTCTGCAGCGCCTGCACGATCGTCTCGCCGACCAGCCAGCCGTAGACGGTGTACGGGTCGGTCGGGTCGGAGTCCGGCGCGTACTTCGCCAGGTCGGCCTTGAGGTCCTTCACCGCCTGGTCGTTCGCCCACTGTGGGTCGTCGAGCGCCTTGAAGTAGGACGCGGTCACGATGCCCTGCGCGTACTGGAAGCCGACCGGCTTGAGCACCTGCGCCTTGGAGGCGGCGACCGAGTTGAGGATGTGCAGCGGCTTCCAGCCGGTCTGCGCGACCGTCGCGATCGCCTGCGCGCCGGCCTTCGGGGTGGTGATGTCGAGGAACGTGTCGGCCTTCGACGCGGCCAGCTTCTTCACCTGCGGCGCGACGGTGGGGTCGGTCGCCTCGTAGCTCTCCTGGGCGACGATCGAGATCCCGCTGCCCTTGATGCCCTCGGTGAAGCCGCTGAGCAGGTCCTTGCCGAAGCCGTCGTTCTGGTAGAGCACCGCGACCTTGGCGTTGGGCTTCGCGGACTTCAGGTATTCCGCGTAGACCTTCGACTCGGTCTGGTAGGTGGGCTGCCAGCCGGTCGTGTACGGGTGCTTCGCCTGGTCCGACCCGAAGACCGTCGCGCCGGTGGCCACGAACAGCTGCGGCACCTTGTTCTGGTTGAGGTAGTCCTCCATGGCGAGGTTGTTCGCCGTGCCGAGCGGGTTCACGATCGCGAAGACCTTGTCCTGCTCGACCAGCCGCTTGGCGTTGGCCAGCGCCCGCTGCGGCTCGTACCCGTCGTCGTAGGTGATGAACTGCACCTTGCGGCCATTGATGCCGCCGTTGTCGTTGAGCTTCTTGAAGAAGCCGTTCAGTGACTTGGGAATCGCGCTGTACGCCGACGCCGGGCCGCTGAACGGATAGCTGCTGCCGAGCTTGATGGTGGTGTCGGTGATGCCGGGAGCGGCGCTGCTGCCGCCACCGCCACCACCTCCACCGCTGTCGTCACGGCCGCAGGCCGCGAGCAGCAGGGTCGCCGCCAGCAGGGGCAGGATCACTCGTCGGGACCGCATCGTGGACTCCTCGCTGAGCTTCGGGCGGTGGTGGGGAGGATTCGGGTTCGGGGACGGCAGGGGCCGGCTCGACCACGTCGACGAGCAGCCGGCGCAGTCGGCGCAGCAGCCCGGCGGCACCGCCGGGCAGCAGGTAGACGACCGCGATCAGGGTGCAGCCGTAGATCACGCCGGTGAGTGCTTGGCTGACGTCGCCGGCGTACTGCGGCACGAAGACCACGAACAGCGCACCGAGCACGGAGCCGATCACGGTGCCGAGGCCGCCGACCACGACGGCGCCGAGGAACGTGAACGACAGCAGCAGCGTGAACGACTCCGGTGCGACGAAGCCCTGCGCGTACGTGAAGAGGCCGCCGCCGACGCCCGCGTACGCGCCGGCGACCGCGAACAGCAGCGCCTTGGTCCGGCTCACGTGCACGCCGCTGGTCCGGGCCGCCCGCTCGCCGTCCCGGATGGCGACCAGCGCCCGGCCGAGGCTGCCGCGGGTCAGGTTGGCCGCCAGCAGCAGCATCAGCGCGGTCACCACCAGGCTGAGCAGGTAGAGCCACTGGTCCGGGTCGACCGCGAGCCAGCCGGGCACCGGCGGCTGCGGCGCCGACAGGCCGGAGACGCCGCCGGTGATCGGCTCGGCCCGCTTGATCACCGGCCCGACCGCGACCGCGAGAGCCAGCGTGACCAGGGCGAGGTAGAGCCCGCGCAGCCGCACCGCCGGGATCCCGAACGCCAGCCCGATCGCGAACGTCACGGCGGCGGCCACCGGCAGCGCCAGCAGGTACGGCAGGCCGGTCTTGGCCAGCATGGCCGCCGCGGCGTACGCGCCGATGGCGAAGAACGCGCCCTGCCCGAGGGAGATCTGCCCGGCGTACCCGACCAGCAGCCCGAGTCCCATCGAGGCGACCGCGTACGACATGACCAGCGTCAGATTGCCGTTCACGGACGGGTTCGAGTTGAACGGGATGGCGATGACGACGATCGCGACGATCAGCGCGACGCCCGCCCGCAGCGCGAGGTGCGCCCGCGAGCCGGCGGTGATCCGGACCAGGCTCATGCTCTGGTCACCTCGGGCGAGCCGAACAGCCCGGACGGTCGGACCAGCAGCACCACGAAGATGATGCCGAGCGGGACGAGCACCTTGAGGTCGGAGCCGATCACGTCGATGTACGTGCCGGCGAGCGCCTCGGTGACGCCGATGATCCAGCTGCCGACGACCGCGCCGATCGGCGAGTCGAACCCGCCGAGCGCGGCACCGGCGAAGGAGTAGACGAGCACGCCGGCCATCAGGTTGGTGTCGAGGAACAGCCGGTGCGCGACCAGCACGCCGGCCAGCGCGCCGAGCAGCGAGGCCAGTCCCCAGCCCAGCATGAACATCCGGCCGACCGGGATGCCGACCAGCCGGGCCGACGACGGCGACTGCGCGGCGGCCCGCATCGACAGCCCGATCGGGGTCTTGGTGAACAGCAGCCACAGCAGGCCGACCACCACGAGCAGCACGGCGATGATCCCGAGCGACTCGATCGACAGCGAGACGTTGCCGATCTCGGCGACCCCGCCCGGGAACAGCGCCGGGAACTCCTTGATGTTGAAGCCCCAGATCCAGCCGGCGGCGGAGTTGACGACGATGAACAGGCCGAGCGTGACGATCACCAGGCTGAGCGGGTTGCCGCCCTCGACCGGGCGGATCAGCACCCGCTCGACGACCATGCCGGCGGCGAAGGCGAACGCGAGCGCGCCGAGGACGGCCAGCAGGAGCGGGACGCCGGCGTCGGCGAGCGCCCAGGCGACGAACGTGGAGAACATCGCCATCTCGCCCTGCGCGAAGTTGACCACGCCGGTGGACCGGAAGATCAGCACCAGCGCGAGCGCCAGCGCCGCGTAGACCGAGCCGTCGGCGATGCCGTCGACCACCACCTGCAGGAACCGCTCCACGCACGACCTCCTACTGACCGAGGTAGCTGCGCCGGACCGAGTCCTCGGCGCGGATCTCCGAAGCCGGCCCGGACAGCACTGTCCGGCCGGACGCCAGCACGTACGCGGCGTCGGCGAGCTCGAGGGCGAGCGCCGCGTTCTGCTCGACCAGCAGCATCCCGGTGCCCTCCTCGGCCCGGATCCGCGCGAGCACGTCGAACACCTCGCGGACCACGATCGGCGCCAGCCCGAGGGACGGCTCGTCCAGCAGCAGCAGCGCAGGGCGGGACAGCAGCGCCCTGGCCACCGCGAGCATCTGCTGCTCGCCGCCGGACAGGCTGCCGGCCGGCTGGTCGCGCCGGTCGGCCAGCCGCGGGAAGGTCTCGAGCCAGCGGTCGATGTCGCGCCGCACCTCCGGGTCGCGCCGGCCGTACGCGCCGAGCTTGAGGTTCTCGGTCACGGTGAGGCCGGAGAACGTACCGCGTCCCTCCGGCGCGTGCGCGATGCCGAGCCTGGTCACCTTCTCGGTGGCCAGCCCGATCAGGTCGCGACCGCGGAAGGCGATCCGGCCGCTGGCCCGCACCATCCCGCAGATCGAGCGCAGCGTGGTCGTCTTGCCCGCGCCGTTCGGGCCCAGCAGCGCGACCACCTGGCCCTCGCCGACGGTGAGGTCGACCCCGTGCAGCGCGCGGATCTGCCCGTACGACGCGGTGAGGCCCTCGATCTCGAGCAGCGCGGTCATGCCGGCGTCCCCAAATATGCGGCCAGCACGGCCGGGTCCTCGCGCACCTCCGCCGGCGTGCCGGTGGCGACCACCCGGCCGAAGTCGAGCACGACGACCGTGTCGGACAGCCGCATCACCATGCCCATGTGGTGCTCGACCAGCAGCACCGTCATGTCCGCCCGGACGTCCTCGATCACGCCGGCGAGCTCGTCGACCTCCTCGTGCGACAGGCCGCTGGCCGGCTCGTCGAGCATGAGCAGGTCCGGCTCGGCGGCCAGTGCGCGGGCCAGCTCGATCCGCTTGAGCGTCCCGTACGGCAGGCCGGCGGCGGGATGGGCGGCGATTCCGGCCAGCGCGAGCCGGTCCAGCACGGCGTCGGCCCGGGCACGCAGCCGCCGCTCGCGGGACCGGACGCCGGGCAGCCGCAGCGCGGCCGGGAGGAAGCCGGCGCCGGCGCCCTGCGCGCCGAGCATCACGTTCTCCCGTACGGACAGGGACGGGACGAGGCCGAGGTGCTGGAAGGTGCGGGCCACCCCGAGCTCGGCGACCCGGTGCGCCGGCAGCGCCAGCAGGTCGCGGCCGGCCAGCTCGATCCGACCGGACTTGGGCCGGGTCAGCCGGCTCACGCAGTCGAACAGCGTCGTCTTGCCGGCTCCGTTCGGTCCGATCAGCCCACAGACCTTGCCGCGCGGCACCGTGAAGGACACTCCGGCCAGCGCCGTGACACCGCCGAACCGCACGACCAGATCGGTCACCGTGAGAGCGGCGTCTTTGGGCATCACGCCGACCGTAGGTCCGGCCAGGATTCGCGTAATCGTTGACCGAGACCAATATCTGGCCTTGGACGTTGTTCACCTCGACCAATGCCATTGTTACCGGAGGACATGTCGTGGTCACCTGAGGCATGGTGCTCACCGCGACGCGCACTGCCCGGTCCGAGCGGGACCGGATCCTGGCCGCTCTGCTGGCCGAGGTGGAGGAGCTGGCCGAGCGCGCGATGGCCCGGATGCCGGAGGAGATTCCGGCCTACCGGGGGCGGGACGAGGCGTTCTTCGCCGACGTGCACGACCAGATCTGCCGGCACTACCGGACCAAGCTGGCCGCGCTGGACAACCGGCCGGTCACTCGGGAGGACCTCGCGTTCGCCCGGCCGTGCGCGCTGCGCCGGGCGCGCGCCGGCATCGCGCTGGACGACTTCCTGCACGCGTTCCGGATCGGCCGGCAGGTGTTCTGGGAGGCGGTGCTCGAGCACGCCGGCGACTCGCCCGCCGGGCACGAGGCGGCGCTGGAGCTGGCCACGCCGGTCATGCGCTACAGCGACATCGCGTGCACGCACGCCTCCAGGGCGTACGTGGAATATCAGCAGCACCTGGTCGCCGACGCCGACCGGGAGCGGCGCGACCTGCTCGACCACCTGCTCGCCGGCGAGCTGCCGACGTACCGGCCGCTGCTGGCGACGGCCCACGCATACGGGCTGAGCGAGCGGGCGCCGGTCCTGGTGGCCAGCGCGATGCCGGTGACCGCGCACCCGGACGCGCCGCACGTCGCCGCCGAGGCGCTGGTGCGGGCCGGCGGCCCGACCGGGCGGGCGCTGGTGGTGCGGCGGCGGAACGAGCTGGTCGTCGTCGCCGCGCTGCGGCCGGCCGACCCCGGGGCGGACGCCGCCGACGTGTGCGCGCGGCTGCAGGAGACCCAGCGACGGCTGCGGATCGGCGGGGTCCCGCTCGCGGTCGGGGTCGGCACGGTCGCGGCCGGGATCGCGGAGCTGCCGCGGTCCTACCAGGAGGCGAGCGCGGCGCTGGCCGACGTCGGCATGGACGGCGGCGTGGTGGCGCTGCCGGAGCTGTCCCCGTTCGACTACCTGGCGCTGCACGCCGACGACACGGCGCGGCGGCTGGTCGACCCGCGGCTGCGGGCGTTCCTGGAGGAGGACCGGCAGCGCGGCGGCGGGCTGATCGAGACCGCGCGCGTCTTCGCCGCGTCCGACCTCAACCTCCGCGTCGCGGCCGAGCGGCTGCAGGTGCACCCGAACACAGCGCAGTATCGGCTGCGGCGGATCGAGGAGCGCACCGGCCGCAACCCGCGCCGGATCTCCGACCTGGTCGACCTGCTGTCCGCGATCGCGCTGCTGGAGCGGGCCAGGGCGTTCCAGCCGGACGCCGGCGAATGCTGACCGGCCTCAGAACGCGCTGATCCCGGTCAGCGCCCGACCGATGATCAGCTTCTGCACCTGGCTGGTGCCCTCGTACAGGGTCATCACCCTGGCGTCGCGCAGGTATTTCCCCACCGGGTATTCGTCGATGTAGCCGTAGCCGCCGAAGACCTGCAGGCAGTTGTTGGCCGCCCGGACCGCGGCCTCGCTGGCGAACAGCTTCGCCTTCGACGCGGCCAGGCTCATCGGCTCGCCCCGGTCGAGCAGGTCGGCGGCCAGCCAGGTCAGCATCCGACCGGCATCCACGTCGACCGCGGTGTCCGCGAGCAGCTCCTGCACCAGCTGGTGCGCCGCGATCGGCTTGCCGAACTGCACCCGCTCCTTCGCGTACCCGGTGGCCGCCTCCAGGCAGCCGCGGGCGATGCCGACGCAGCCGGCGGCGATGCTCATCCGACCCTTGTCGAGCGCGGACATCGCGACCCGGAAACCCTTGCCCTCCTCGCCGAGCCGGTAGGCGTCGGGCACCCTGACCTCGTCCAGGTGCAGGCTCGCGGTGGCCTGGCCGCGCAGGCCGAGCTTGCCCTTGATCTCGCGGGTCTCGAAGCCGCTCGCGTCCGTCGGCACCAGGAACGCGGTCACCCCGCGCGGGCCCTCCCCGCCGGTCCGCGCGAAGACGAGCGCGACCTCGGCCCAGGTGCCGTTGGTGATGAACACCTTCTCGCCGGTGATCAACCAGTCGTCCCGGTCCCTGCTCGCGCGGGTGGTGAGGTTGCCGGCGTCCGAACCGATCCCTGGCTCGGTCAGCCCGAAGCAGGCCAGCGTCTCGCCGGACGCGATGCCCGGCAGCCACTGCTTCTTCTGGGCCTCGGTCCCGTAGCCGGCGATGGACTTGCCGACCAGGCCGAGGCTCACGCTGACGATGCCGCGGATGGCCGAGTCGCCGCGACCGAGCTCCTCCATCAGCAGGCAGTACGACCGGGAGTCGACCGGGGTGCCGCCGAGCTCCTCGGGCAGGGTCAGGCCGAGGAAACCGAGCTCGCCGAGGCGGCCGACGATCTCCCGGTCGACCAGCTCGTCCCGGTCCCAGCGGGCCCGGTTGGGCACCACCTCGGCGTCGACGAAGTCGGCGGCCGTGGACCGGAGCAGCTCCTGCTCCTCGGTGAGCGCGAGCGTCATGCCCGGACCGTACGTCACGGTCCGGGCCCACCGGGAGCCCGGCCGCCGCGCTCGGTAGGGTCCGGCCGTGCTGGACGGGGCGCTGGACGGGACACTGGACCGGGCGCTGGACCGGGTGCTGCGCGGGCTGCTCGGGATGCGGCCGCGGGCCGTGATCACGCCGCGGGCGGACCGGCCGGTCCGGGTGCGGCGGGAGACGTCGGCGGTCGTGGTCGGCGGCGGCATCGCCGGGGTGTCGGCGGCGCTGGTGCTGGCCGAGCGCGGGGTGCGGGTGACGCTGCTGGAGGCGGCCGGACAGCTCGGCGGCCGGCTCAGCGCGTGGCCGGTGACCCTGCCGGACGGCACGGTCGCGCAGGTCGAGCACGGCTTCCACGGGTTCTTCCGGCAGTACTACACCTGGCGGTCGGTGCTGCGCCGGATCGACCCCGAGCTCGGGTTCCTGCGGCCGCTGCCGGGCTACCCGGTGATCTCCCGGACCTGGCCGGCCGAGGACTTCGCCTCGCTCCCGGCGCTGCCGCCGGTCAACCTGCTCGCGCTGCTGGCCCGCTCACCGAGCCTGCGGCTGCGCGACCTGCGGCACGTCGACCGGGCCGCGGCCGCGACGCTGCTGGAGTTCGACCGGACCAGGACGTACGCGCGGCTGGACGGGGTGACCGCGGCCGAGCTGCTGGACCGCCTCGGCATGCCGGACCGGGCCAGGGCCGTGCTGTTCGAGGTGTTCGGGCACTCGTTCTTCAACCGCGAGGAGTCGTTCTCCGCGGCCGAGCTGGTCGCGCAGTTCCACTTCTACTTCCTGGGCAACCCGGAAGGGCTCGGCATGGACGTCACCGCCGACGACCACGGCAGCAGCGTGTGGGCGCCGCTCGGCGGCCTGCTCGACCGGCTCGGCGTCGACATCCGCACCGGCACGCCGGCCGACCGGCTGGAGCGGACTCCGGCCGGCTGGCGGGTCGTCGCGAGTGGAGGGTCCACAGTGGACGCCGAGCACGCGGTGCTCGCCGTCGATCCGGCCGCCCTGCGCCGGCTCGCGGCCGCGTCCGACGGGCTGCCGACGCCGCTGCGGACCGGCGTCGCCGGGCTCACGGTGTCCGCGCCGTACGCGGTGGCCCGGCTGTGGACCGACCGGCCGGTGCACGCGGACCGGCCGGTGTTCTCCGGCGTCTCCCGGGAGCCGACGCTCGACTCCATCACCGTCTACTCGCGACTCGAGGACGGCGCGCGGCAGTGGGCCGGCCGTACCGGCGGTGAGGTGATCGAGCTACACGCGTACGCGGCCGAGGACGGACTGACCGCGGTGGCCGCGACCAGTCGCATGTGGACGGAGCTGGCCGGGCTCTGGCCCGAGGCGGCCGGGCTGCGGGTGCTGCACTCGGAGACCAGGGTCGGGCACGATGCGCCCGGCTTCCCGCCGGGCTCGGACGCCAGCCGGCCCGGGGTGCGCACCGGCGACCCGACGCTGCTGCTGGCCGGCGACTGGGTCCGGCTGCCGTTCGCCTCGGCGCTGATGGAGCGCGCGGCGACGACCGGCATCCTGGCCGCGAACGACGTCCTGACCCGGGCCGGCGCCAGGGCCGAACCGGTCAGCACGGTCCGGCCCCGCGGCCTGCTCGCCCGCTGAGCGACTCCGGGCGGAATGTTGCGCGTGCAAGCATCGTTCACGGGTCGGTGGGACACTCGACCGACCGAGACAGAGGAGAGCTGCTGCGATGCCTGCGGTGACGGTGGACGACATCCTGACGCTGCCCCGGCTGCGCGAGCCCGACCCGGCCGCGGCCAGCCCACGCCCGGTGACGAGCGTGACGACCGCGCCGCGCGGCTTCGAGGGCGAGGGCTTCCCGGTCCGCCGCGCGTTCGCCGGCGTCGACCTGGCCACCCTCGACCCGTTCATCCACATGGACCAGATGGGTGAGGTCGAGTACGCACCGGGCGAGCCGAAGGGCACGCCCTGGCATCCGCACCGCGGCTTCGAGACCGTCACCTACATCATCGACGGCACGTTCGTGCACCAGGACTCGCACGGCGGCGGTGGCGTCATCACCAACGGCGACACCCAGTGGATGACCGCCGGCTCCGGCCTGCTGCACATCGAGACCCCGCCGGAGGAGCTGGTCGTCTCCGGCGGCCTCTTCCACGGCATCCAGCTCTGGGTGAACCTGCCGGCCAAGGACAAGTGGGCACCGCCGCGCTACCAGGACATCCGCGGGGGCAAGGTGACGCTGCTGTCCTCGGCCGACGGCGGGGCGCTGGTGCGGGTGATCGCCGGCGAGCTGGACGGGCATGCCGGCCCGGGCGTCACGTACACCCCGATCACGCTCGCGCACGCCACGGTCTCCCCGGGGGCCAGCCTCACGCTGCCCTGGCGGCCGGACTTCAACGCGCTGGTCTACGTGCTGTCCGGGAACGGGACGGTCGGCGCCGAGCGGCGGCCGGTGCGGACCGGGCAGCTGGTCGTGCTCGGGGCCGGCGACTCCCTGAGTGTCGCCGCCGACGCCCGGCAGGACAGCCGGACCCCCGGCTTGGACGTGCTGCTGCTCGGCGGCCGCCCGATCCGCGAGCCGGTCGCCGCGTACGGCCCGTTCGTCATGAACACCAGGACCGAGCTGGTCCAGGCGTTCGAGGACTTCCAGGCCGGCAAGCTCGGCACGATCCCGGCGGACGGGCTGCACGCGCACAGCGCCGTCCGCGGCGAGACCGGCCAGGACTAGCCGGCCCGGCCAGGACCACCCGGCCCGGCCCGGACCACCCGGCCCGGCCAGGACCACCCGGCCCGGCCCGGACCACCCCGCCCGGCCGGGACCGGCCGTCAGCCCCAGACCTCGGCGGCGGTCTCGACGACGAGGCGCAGCTTGGCGACCTGCTCGTCGTAGGTCAGGGCGTTGCCCTCGACCGTCGACGCGAACCCGCACTGCGGCGACAGGCACAGCTGCTCGAGCGGGACGTACTTGGCCGCCTCGTCGATCCGCCGCTTCAGGTCGTCCTTCGACTCGAGCTGGCCGCGCTTGGTGGTGACCAGGCCGAGGACGACGACCTTGCCCGGCGGCACGAACCGCAGCGGCGCGAAGCTGCCCGACCGCGCGTCGTCGTACTCCAGGAAGAAGCCGTCGACGGCCAGCTCGGAGAACAGCGCCTCGGCGACGAAGTCGTAGCCGCCCTCGGCCACCCAGGACGAGCGGAAGTTTCCCCGGCACATGTGCGTGGTGACCGCCATCGACTCCGGCCGGTCCGCGATCGCCGCGTTGATCTGCTTGATGTTGCGCAGGTGCTGGTGCTCGGCGTCGTCGCCGCGCTCGGCCAGCATGGCCCGCTGCTCCGGGTCGTTGAGGTAGGCCAGGCTGGTGTCGTCCAGCTGGAGGTAGGTGCAGCCGAGCTCGGCCAGCGCCGCCACCTCGGCCGCGTACGCCGCGGACAGGTCGGTCCAGAACTGCTCCTCGTCCGGGTAGACCGCCGGGTCGATCGAGGCCCGACCGCCGCGGTAGTGGACCATGCTCGGCGACGGGATCGTCAGCTTGGGCACCGCCGTCGTCACGGTCTCCTGCAGGAACCGGAACGCGTCCGCGAAGATCGGCTTCTCCAGCCGGATCGGCCCGTCCACCCGCAGCGCCGCCGGCGCGAAGTCCAGCTCGCCCTGCTCGTTGCGAAACCGCACGTGCAGCGAGTCACGGACCCGGCTCACGCCGCCGAGCTGGTAGATGAAATCCATGTGCCAGGACGCCCGGCGGAACTCGCCGTCGGTGGCGGCCGGCAACCCGACCGACTCCTGCATCCGCACCACGTCGCGGATCGCCCCGTCCTCCACGGTCCGCAGGCCCTCGTCGGACATCCGGCCGGCTGCGTGATCGGCCCTGGCCCGGTGCAGGCGCCCCGGGCGCAGCAGGCTGCCGACATGGTCGCCGCGGAAAGGCGGTCGCTCGCGCATCGTCATGCGCTCTTTCTACCCGGTCGGCGGATTCGGTCGCCCGGCCCGGCCACCCGTTCGGGTGGGCCGGGCCGGACCATCCGTCCCTACGGGATGAAGTACATCGGGTTGGGCAGCTTGAACGCCCGCTGCTCGTGGTCGCCCTGCAGGTCGGAGAACTGGTCACCGACGTTGGCGACGATCCGGTAGCCGAGTGACTCGATGTGCTTGCGGGTCAGCGACTTGTACTGGACGGTCGTGCAGGTCGCCTGGCAGGTCAGGTACGCCGGGATCGGCTCGGTCCGGTCGCGGGTGAAGACCTGCTTCGCGGTCGGGTAGCCGACCTTGGCCAGGTTGCCCTCGGTCGCGTCCTGCTGCGTGTCCGGCCGGCCGGTGATGAAGAACAGCGTGTAGCCGTGCTGGGTCGCCCAGCGGACCGTGTCGACCATCCCGAAGACGGCCGGGAACCGCTCGGCGAGCACGAACTCCGCGTTGGTCGTCGGGTTGAAGCCGAAGTCCTCGGAGATCTCGTAGTTGTAGGTCAGCAACGCGGTGTCGTCGACGTCGAGCACCAGCGCCGGCTTCTTCGGGCCGTGCCGGTGCCCGGCCAGCCAGGTGCGCAGCCGGGTCTCGTCCCGCCGCACCTCCCGCGCGTACGACGAGGTCGGCGACGCGACACCGGTCGAGGTCGGGTCACCGTAGTAGAACTTGATCTGGTTCTTGACCAGGCCGAGGTTCGGGATCTCGTTGCTGTTGGTCGGGGTCGGGTCGAGCGGCGGCGCCGGCGCGGCGGCCGGCTTGGGGTCGGCGACGGCGGCGTCGGCGCCGACCAGTCCGAACCCGACGGCGAGTGCGGCGAGTGTTGCGAGGGCACGCTTGCTGCGCACGGGCAGCACCTCCAGAAGCGGCGAGTCGGCGCCGGATTCGGCGCCGACGGCAACCCCACACCTGCCCTCCGCGCCGGTCAACACTAGGTTGGCAAACCGTGACGTACGTGGCTGCGGACAACCGCTACGAATCGCTCCAGTACCGCCGCTGCGGGCGCAGCGGCCTGCTGCTGCCCCCGCTGTCGCTCGGCCTGTGGCACAACTTCGGCGGCGAACGGCCGTTCGAGACCCAGCGGGCGATCGTCCGGCGCGCCTTCGACCTCGGCATCACCCACTTCGACCTGGCCAACAACTACGGCCCGCCGTACGGGTCGGCGGAGGAGACCTTCGGCCGGCTGCTGGCCACCGACCTCGCGCCGTACCGGGACGAGCTGGTGATCTCGACCAAGGCCGGCTACGACATGTGGCCCGGACCGTACGGGGACCACGGCTCGCGCAAATACCTGCTCGCCTCGCTGGACCAGTCGCTCGGCCGGATGGGGTTGGACTACGTCGACGTCTTCTACTCGCACCGGTTCGACCCGGACACGCCGCTCGAGGAGACGATGGGCGCGCTCGACGCGGCGGTGCGGGCGGGCAAGGCGCTCTACGTCGGGATCTCCTCGTACAACTCGCACCGGACCCGGGAGGCCGCGGAGATCCTCCGCCAGCTCGGGACGCCGCTGCTGATCCACCAGCCGTCGTACTCGATGCTCAACCGCTGGATCGAGCACGACCACCTGCTCGACACGCTGGAAGAGCTCGGCGTCGGCTGCATCGCCTTCTCGCCGCTCGCCCAGGGACTGCTCACCAACCGCTACCTCGACGGCGTGCCGGCTGACTCCCGGATCGCCACCGGCGGCGCGATGAGCGCCGACATGCTCACCGAGGAGCGGCTGTCCCGGGTGCGGGCGCTCAACGGGGTCGCCACCCGGCGCGGCCAGACACTGGCCGAGCTGGCCCTGGTCTGGGCGCTGCGGGACCCGCGGATGACCTCGCTGGTGATCGGCGCAAGCAGCGTCGCGCAGCTCGAGGACAACGTCGCCGCGCTGACCAACACCGAGCTGACCGACGCCGAGCTGGCCGAGATCGACCGGTACGCGACCGAGTCCGGGATCGACCTCTGGGCCGAGTCCAGCGCCGGCTGAGTCACGACTTTTCCTCCTTTTCCGGGCTCGACGCGCCGGAAGGACGTTTCGGTTCCCGACCGGTGGAGACAGGTTCTCTGCGGGCACCGGGCGGAACCCGGCGCCTGGGAAAGGACTGTCGAGTCGGGGAGCCAGCGGATGGACAGGCAGGTCACGCTGCCGGACGGCCCGGAGGGTGCAAGTTTCGCCCGTCGGGCCATGGCGCGTGCCGCCGATCTCTGGCGTCTCGACCTGGAGATGACCGACATCGCGCTGTTGCTGGTCAGCGAGCTCGCCACGAACGCGATCCGGCACGGCGCCCCGCCGGTGCGGCTGTCGCTGCGGCTGGACCGGGACCGGCTGCGGGTCGAGGTGAGCGACAGCTCGCCGACGCTGCCCGAGCTGGCCAGCCCGGCACCGGACCAGGTCAGCGGCCGCGGCCTGCAAATCGTCCAGCTGCTCGCGGTCCGGTGGGGCGCCAGCGCCTCGCCCCGCCGGCTCGGCAAGACCGTCTGGTTCGAGCTGAGCGGAATGCTGCGCCGACCCCTAAGCTGACCGCTTCCTGACGGCGGCTCCCGAACCGGCATACGGTGGGGCAGGTCCACGGCCCGAAGCGGCCGGGAAGGAGGAGCCGTGTCGGGTCTGCGCGTCGCGGTGATCGGCTCCGGTCCGGCGGGGGTGTACGCGGCAGCAGCGCTCACCCGCGCGGGGGACGTCGAGGTCGACGTGCTCGACCGGCTGCCCGCACCGTACGGGCTGGTGCGCTACGGGGTCGCCCCCGATCACGTGAAGATGAAGTCGGTGGACGTCGCGCTGCGCCGGATCCTCGAGGACCCGGCCGTGCGCTTCCTCGGCAACGTCGAGGTCGGAGCCGACATCACCCGCGACGAGCTGATGACGTACTACGACGCGGTCGTGTTCGCCACCGGCGCCGCGGTCGACCGGCGCCTCGGCGTGCCCGGCGAGGACCTGCCGGGCAGCTTCTCCGCCACCGAGTTCGTCGCCTGGTATTCGGGGCACCCGGACGCGGAGCTCGACCTGTTCACCCTGCAGGCCACGCACGCCGTCGTGATCGGGGTCGGCAACGTCGCGGTCGACGTGGCCAGGGTGCTGACCAAGAAGGCCGACGTGATGGCCGGCACCGACGTGCCCGGGCACGTGCTCGACGTGCTCGCCGCCAGCGCGGTCACCGAGGTCACCATGCTCGGCCGGCGCGGGCCGGCGTACGCCCGGTTCACCACGAAGGAGCTGCGCGAGCTCGGCGAGATCTCCGGGTCGGACATCATCGTCGACCCGGCCGACCTCGAACTGTCCGAGCAGGAGGAGGCCGACGTCGCGGCCGACCGGACGCTGCGCGCCAACCTCGAGGTGCTGCGCGAGTGGTCGACCCGCACGCCCGAGGGCCGGCCGCGGCGGCTGCGGATCAAGTTCTGGCTGCGCCCGGCCGAGGTGCTCGGCTCGGCGGCGGTGACCGGCTTCCGGGCCGAGCGGACCCGGCTGGAGGGCGGCAAGCTGGTCGGCACCGGCTCGATCGTCGACTTCCCGGCCCAACTGGTGCTGCGGTCGGTCGGCTACCGGGTCGTGCCGCCGGCCGAGCTGCCGCTGGACCCGGACACCGGCACCGTCCCGCACGACGGCGGCCGGGTGCTGCTCGACGGCACACCGATGCCGGGGATGTACGTCGCCGGCTGGCTCAAGCGCGGCCCCACCGGGATCATCGGCACCAACAAGCCGGACGCGACCGAGACCGTCACCTCGCTGCTGGCCGACGCCGACCGGCTGCCGCGGGCGCCGGAGCGCGACCCGGACGCGATCGTCGAGCTGCTGCTCGAGCGGAAGGTCAGGGCGGTCGACTGGTCCGGCTGGGAGGCCATCGACGCCGCCGAGAAGTCGCTCGGGGTGGCCCGGGAGTGCGCCCGGGTCAAGATCGCCGATCGGGAGACGCTGCTGCGTACGGCGCTGGGCGACGAGTTCGGCTAGCCGTCGTGCGCTGAGCGACCCACGGTCGGCCGACGTACGGTGAGGATGTGCGCAGGGCGAGCTGGCGGTGGGCGGTCGTCGCCCTCGCAGTCGCCGTGCTCGTGTCCCTGCCCACGGTGATCGGGGCGCTGCCGGCCCGCTCCAGCGACGTGTCCGCGACCGACCTGCTGGCCAAGGTGAAGGCGTCCGGCTCGGTCGGCCACTCCGGCTACGCCGAGTCCGTCGGCGGCCTCGACCTGCCGCTCACCGCCGACTTCACGGCGCTGACCAGCCTGCTCGGCGACCGCACCCGGATCCGGTCCTGGTGGCGCAGCGACCAGGACTGGCGGGTGGACGCGGTGCTGACCACCGGCGAGGCCGGCACGTACCGGGACGCCAGCGGGATCTGGAGCTGGGACTACGAGCAGGACGCGATCGTCCGCACCAGCGAGCCCACCGTCCGGCTCCCCCGCGTCTCCGACGTCGAGCCGGCCGCGCTGGCCCGCCGGCTGCTGTCGGAGGCGAGGGCCGCGGACTTGTCCCGCATCCCGAGCCGGCGCGTGGCCGGGCGGGACGCGGCCGGCCTGCGACTGCGGCCGTCCGACAGCGGCACCACGATCGACCGGGTCGATGTCTGGGTCGACCCGGCGACCGGGCTCGCGCTGCGGGTCGAGATCTACGGGAAGGACACCCCGCGCCCGGTGATGGCGACCGCGTTCCTCGACTTCTCCGCGCAGACGCCACCGCCGTCGGCGACCCGGTTCACCCCGGCCGAGCCGGACAAGATCCGCGGCGAGACCAATCCCGACCTGGCCGCCGCGATCAACGTGTTCGCCCCGGTGGTCCCGCCGGCCACGCTGGCCGGGCTGCCGGGCCGGCCCGGGATCATCGGCCTCGGCTCGGTCGGCACGTACGGGTCCGGGCTGACGTTGCTGGTCGCCGTGCCGCTGCCCGGACGGATCTCCCGGCCGCTGCGCGACCAGCTGGCCAAGACGCCGGGAGCGACCGCGACGGCCGAGGGCGTACGGATCGCTGTCGGGCCGCTGTCGCTGCTGCTGACCGACTCGCGGGACCGGCGCAGCTGGCTGATCACCGGCACGGTGACCGCGCAGACCCTGGACACCGCGGCCGCCCAGCTGCGGGCCAACCCGCCGGCGGAGCGGCCCCGGTGACCGGCACGGCTGCCATCCGGACCGTGGGGCTGACCAAACGGTACGGGTCGGTGACCGCGGTAGACGGGATCGAGCTGGACGTGCCGCCCGGCGACATCTACGGCTTCCTCGGCCCGAACGGCTCCGGCAAGACCACGACCGTACGGATGCTGCTCGGGCTGGTGCTCCCCACCGCCGGCACGGTCGAGGTACTCGGCGCGCGGATCCCCAAACACGCACGGTCCGTGTTGTACCGGGTCGGCGCGCTGGTCGAGGCGCCGGCCGCGTATGGGCACCTGGGCGCGCGGGCCAACCTGTCGATCATGGACGCGGCCGGGCCGGGCGGATCCCGCCGGACCCGCCGGGCGCGCATCGACCAGGCCCTGGAACAGGTCGGCCTGGCCGGCGTCGGCCGCCGCCCGGTCAAGGCGTACTCGCTCGGCATGCGGCAGCGGCTCGGCATCGCCGCGGCCCTGCTGCGCAAGCCGGACCTGCTGATCCTGGACGAGCCGACCAACGGGCTCGACCCGCGCGGCATCCAGGAGATCCGCCAGCTGCTGCTCGACCTCAACGCATCGGCCGGTACGACGATCTTCCTGTCCAGCCACCTGCTGTCCGAGGTCGAGCACCTGTGCCGGCGGATCGGCGTGGTCGACCGGGGTCGGCTGGTGCTGCAGGACTCGCTGGCCGCGCTGCGCGCGCCGACCGGGTCGGTGGTGTTGCGCACGCCCGACCCGGAGTGGGCGGTCGGCGTGCTCGACGGCGACCTGCGGGAGCGGTCCGGGGACCGGCTCGTGGTCCGTGCCGCGGACCCGGCCGAGCTGAACGCGCGGCTGGTCGGGCATGGCATCCGGATCATCGAGCTGACCGAGGAGCGCCGCACGCTCGAGGAGGTCGTGCTGGCGGCGACCACCGGCAGCGCGGACCGCGTGGACGGCGCGGTCCCGTCCACGACGGGCCCTCGGGCCGAGGTCCTCTCGAACGACGACTCGGCCTGGGACCGGCCGCCGGCCGGGCCGCCCGTGCCGCTCCCCACGCGCCGTCCCACCGCCCCGCCCCACTGGCAGGCCACTCGCGACACCCCGGAGCCGGCCTCCGACTGGCAGCCACTCCCAACCTGGACGAAGCCAGCCCAGGGGGCGCCGGACGACCCGGCGCCGGTTACGGCGGAGCCGGGAGCCGGCTGGGCGCCACCCCCGACTTGGGCGGAACCCGCCCAGCCGGCGCCACCCGACTCGACGCCAGTTCCGGCGGAGCCGGGCCTCGGCTGGCAGCCACCCCAGAACCGGACGGAACCCGCCCAGCCGGCGGCGGACGACCCGGCCCCGATTCCGGCGGAGCCGGGCCTGGGCAGGAAGGCATCCCCGGACGGGGCGGAGCCTGCGTTGCCGGCTCCGGGCGATCCAGAGCCGGGGCTGGTATCCGGTTGGGAGCCACCCCCGAGCCGGACGGAACCCGCCCAGCGGGAGCCGGCCGATCCAGGGCCGACACCGTCGGAACCGGGTCCGTCGGAGGCGGGACAGGCGGGGTCGGACCAGTCTGAGGCACGCTCGGAGGAGTCCGCGTGATCGGCGTCGAGCTGGTGAAGATGCTGCGCCGGCCGCGGACCTGGGTGGTGATCGCGCTCATCGACGCGCTGCCCACGCTGGTCGCGTTCCTGCTCGCGCTGACCGACGTGGGCCCGCGACCCGGCACCGGGCCCGCGTTCCTGTCGGCGGTGCTCAACAACGGCGTGCTGTTCCCGGCCGCCGCCCTGGCGATCGTGCTGCCGCTGTTCCTGCCCGTCTCCGTGGCGATCGTGTCCGGCGACTCCATCGCCGGCGAGGCGCAGGCGGGGACGCTGCGCTACCTGCTCGCCCGCCCCGCCGGCCGTACCCGCCTCCTCGTCGCGAAGCTCATCACGGTGCTGGTGTTCGTGGCGATGGCGGTCGTCGTGGTCGTCGTCACCGCCTACTTCGTCGGCACGTCGCTGTTCGGCACCGGCCAACTCCTCGGCGGGAACATCGTCTCGGTCTCCGGCGAGCCGCTGACCCCGCAGCAGGCCGTGCTGCGAACCCTCCTCGCGATGGCGTACGTGGCGTTCTCGATGCTCGGAGTCGCCGCGATGGCGGTGTTTCTCTCCACGCTCACAGACTCCCCACTCGCCGCCGCGATGGGCGCCCTGGCGTTCCTGGTCGCGTCCTCGCTCCTGCTCACGCTCGACGCCGCCGACTCGATCCGCCCGTACCTGCCGACCCGCTACTGGTTGGCCTTCGTCGACCTGTTCCGACAACCCATCCTCTGGCGCGACATAGTCCGCGGCGTAGGCCTCCAGGCCCTCTACGTCGCCGTCCTCCTCGGCGCCGCCTGGGCCAACTTCACCACCAAAGACATCAAGTCCTGAGGCGGCGAAGCCGGCGCGGGATCAGGACATCATGATCAGCCTTTGATCAGCCCCGTTCTCTTCGAACGGAAGTTCGATAGCCTCTCCGCAAGCCTGTTTCGTCAAGTGCGAGGAGGACCGTGGCCTCCTCGTGACCGCATGGATCATGACCCGGTACGACGACCCGTTCCACGGCGTCGTCCGTGCGGAGGGATTCGAGAACCTTTGGTACGGCCCGGTGCCTGGTTCCGACGACGGCACCGGTCACGTCGTCGTCTGCTCCTACTGGATCGATGAGCGGACCGAAACCGTGGCCTGCGACAGCTTCGCCGTCCTCAGCCTGCCCCGCTGAGGACGCAGCGCGCTGCTCAGGCGTGGCTGGGCTCGTTCTCGCTCGCTTGCGCAGGTCGAGTGAGGCGGCAGAGTCAGGGCTGGGGGCAGTCGGCGGGGGTGGGTGGGGTGGGGCCGGCGGGGGCGAGGGCGGCGAGGACGAGGGACTGGACGAAGGGATCGCGGGGGAGGTTGCCGTGGTCGAGCTGGGCGCCGGCGCAGATCGACTGGACCGGGATGTTGAGGGCGCCGTCGAGGCGGGCGGAGTCGGGTGGGGTGACGACCTGGTCCTGCTCGGTCCAGATCGAGACCCACGCCGGGCCTGGCGGCGTCTTGCGGGCGTTGAGCTGGGTGAGCAGGTCGCTGTTCGGGGCCAGCTCGGCGCACGCGGTCGGGCACTGGCCGGGCAGCAGCGAGCCCGCCAGCGCGGCGATATCGGTGCCGTGGTGCGGCGCGCCGAGCGTGACGATGCGGCGGGCGATGCCGGCGCCGCCGTCCTCCTCGGCCCACAGCCGGGCGACCACTCCGCCGGCGGAGTAGCCGACCACGTCCACCGACGGCGCCCCGCCGGCGACCGCCGACCGGGCCGCCCGGTCAAGCGCCGCGGCCTGGTCGCGCAGTTCGCCGGTGCCGTCGCCGGGCAGCCGGACGACCGTGGCCTGCCGGCCGGCCGACCGCAGCCGTGCGGCCAGCACGTCCAGCGCCGACGTCGACCCGCCGTACCCCGGCACCAGCAGCACCGGTCCTGGATCGTCCTGCCGCACCGGGCCCGCCGCCGAGGACGATCCGGGGCGGTTCACCACGACCAGGATCACCGCAGCGAGCACGCCCGCGACCAGCACCGCCAGGATTCCGAGCAGCAGCCGGCGGCGTACGGGCGGCAGCGCGGACAGCACCACACCATCCTCCGGCCGCCCCGGTCAGCCCGGCGTGAACTGTCGCACCCGCCCACTACGGTCGCGCCATGGCACTCGACTTCCAGCTCGTCATCGACTGCGCCGAGCCGCACACGCTGGCCGACTGGTGGGCCGACGCCCTCGGTTGGGAGGCGGAGGGGACGGACGAGGACTTCATCCGCCGCATGATCAAGGAGGGGTTCGCCACCGACGACGACACCGTGCTGCACAAGGGGAAGCTGCACTGGAAGACCGGCGCCGCGATCAACCACCCGGGCGGGCGGGACAGCGGCCGGCCGCGGATCCTCTTCCAGCTCGTGCCCGAGCCGAAGACGATCAAGAACCGGCTGCACATCGACCTGCGGCCGGTCTCCGACGACCCGGAGAAGCAGATCGCCGACCTGGTCGCGCGCGGTGCGACGGAGGTCGGGCGCGGTGAGGAAGGGCCCTACACGAAGTGGGCCGTGCTCACCGACCCGGAGGGCAACGAGTTCTGCGTCCCGACCAAGTGAACCCGCCGGCCGGGTGAGCGGGCCGGGCGAGCGGGCCGGGCGAGCGGGCCGGGTGAGCGGGCCGGGCGGGCGAGCCGGGGCGGGCCGGCCACGGGACCGCGCCGAG
Organism: Mycobacteriales bacterium; assembly: GCA_036558285.1. Lineage (GTDB taxonomy): Bacteria > Actinomycetota > Actinomycetes > Mycobacteriales > CADCTP01 > CADCTP01. The sequence goes on from DATBFW010000144.1 coordinate 34,050, forward strand.
CAAGCGGACTAGGTGACGAGGACGACTTCGAGGGTGCGGGGGCCGTGCACGCCCTCGACCCGGTTCAGCTCGATGTCGCTGGTGGCGGACGGGCCGCTGATCCAGGTCAGCGGCCGGTCCGGGTCGAGCCTTGCCACCGCCTCCGGCACGGTCTGGACGACCTGGTCGGCGCGGACCACGCAGAGGTGGTAGTCGGGCACCAGCGTGATCATGCGCCGGCCCTGGTCGGGCGAGGAGTCGAGGACGATCGTGCCGGTCTCGGCGACGGCGACCGCGCAGGCGGTCACCACGCCGTCGAGCCGGTCGATGTCGGCCGCGGTGAGCCCGTCGTCGGCGAGGGCACCGGGCAGGTCCCAGGGCAGCCTCGGCGGGACGACGATCCGGGCCGCGGCCCGGGCGGACAGGGCGTCGACGAGCGTGTCCAGCAGCTGCGGTGGCCGGCAGCGACGAACCGCCGCCTTGTAGTCGATCAGCCGGTCCACGAGCAGGTCGAGCCGGGCCGCGTCGTCCAGGTCGCCGCTGCGCCGGTACGCCCGCGGCACCTCGGGCGCCGCCGGCCGGTCCGCCAGCGCCCGCCGGATCCGCCCCAACACCTCGTCCCGCGCGCTACTCACCACCGTCGCCGCCCGCGGTCGACTCGGGGGTGTGGGTGCGGGTCCACCAGGTGCGGAAGTTCTCGGCGGGCGGTACGGGAAGGTCCCGGCTGGCGGTCCAACCGGACAACGGCGGCGGCAGAGCGCGGATCCGGCCCCGGCGCCCGCCGAGGAAGCGTCCCGCGCGGGAGGCCGAGAGCGCGGCCGCCCATCGGCGCGGCGACCCCATCGCGTACGCGATCGAGCGCATGATCGCCCGCTCCGACACCGCATGCGGCACCTGCGAGCGCAGGTGCACGAGCATCGTCGGAATGTCGATCGCCACCGGGCAGGCGTCGTAGCAGGCCCCGCACAGCGAGGACGCGTACGGCAGCGTCGGGTTGTCCGCCACCCCGGTCAGCTGTGGCGAGAGCACCGCCCCGATCGGCCCCGGATACACCGACCCGTACGCGTGCCCACCGGTGCGCTCGTACACCGGGCACACGTTGAGGCAGGCCGAGCACCGGATGCACCGCAGCGCCGCCCGGCCGGCGGGATCCCCGAGCACCGCCGTACGCCCGTTGTCGAGCAGCACCAGGTGGAAGTCCTGCCCCTCCACCGCCCCGGACCACATCGACGTGTACGGGTTCATCCGCTCGCCGGTCGACGAGCGCGGCAGCAGCTGCAGGAACACCTCGAGGTCGGCCCAGGTCGGCACCAGCTTCTCGATGCCCATCACGGTGATCAGAGTCCGCGGCAGCGTGATGCACATCCGGCCGTTGCCCTCGGACTCCACCACCGACAGCGTCCCGGTCGACGCGACTGCGAAGTTCGCCCCGGAGATCGCCACCCGGGCCGACAGGAACTTCTGCCGCAGGTGCCTGCGCGCGGCCTCGGCCAGCGCGGGCGGGGACGAGGTGAGGTCGGCCGGCGCCGGCAGCCCGACCGAGCCCATCTCGCGCAGGAAGATCTCCCTGATCTCGGCCCGGTTGCGGTGGATCGCCGGCACCAGGATGTGCGACGGCGTGTCGTGCCCGAGCTGCACGATCAGCTCGGCCAGGTCGGTCTCCCAGGCGGCGATCCCGGCGGCGGCGAGTGCCTCGTTGAGGCCGATCTCCTGGGTGGCCATCGACTTGACCTTGACCACCTCGTCGGCACCGGTGGCCTGGACGAGCGACGTGACGATCGCGTTCGCCTCGGCGGCGTCCCGGGCCCAGTGCACGGTCCCGCCCCGCGCGGTTACCGCCTCTTCCAGCTGCACCAGGAGCTCGTCGAGCCGGGACAGCACCGAGTCCTTGATCGCCGCACCGGCGGCACGCAGCGACTCCCAGTCCGGCACCTCGCCGACCACCCTGGCCCGCTTGGCCCGGATCGTCGCGGTCGCGTTGCCGAGGTTCCGCCGCAGCTGGGTGTCGGCGACCGCGGCCCGGGCCGCGACCGGGAACGGCCGCCCGGCCAGGTGGGTCGCGTCGGACGCGTGCGGCATGCCGAGGAATGTCACAGGCCCTCCCGGGACGCCAGGATCTCGGCCAGGTGCACGGTCCGCACTCCGGTCCGCAGCCGGGAGAGGCCGCCGCCGATGTGCAGCAGGCAGGAGGAGTCGCCGGCCGCGCAGACCTCGGCCCTCGTGTCGAGCACGGAGCGCATCTTGTCGGCCAGCATCGCCGTCGAGGTGTCCGCGTTCTTCACCGCGAACGTCCCGCCGAACCCGCAGCACTCCTCCGCACCGGGCAGCTCGACCAGGTCGATGCCGCGGACCGACCGCAGCAGCCGCAGCGGCTTGTCGCCGACCCGCAGCATCCGCAGCGAGTGGCAGGTCGGGTGGTACGTGACCCGGTGCGGGTACGACGCGCCGACGTCGGTCACCCCGAGCACGTCGACCAGCAGTTCGGACAGCTCATACGTCTTCGCGGCGACCGCGTCCGCCCGCTCGGCCAGCGCGTCGTCGCCGTGCGAGCGGGCGACCGCCGCGTGCTGGTGCCGCACCGACCCGACGCAGGACCCGGACGGCGCGACCACCGCCTCGTACGGCTCGAACGTCTGCACGTGCCGGCGTACCAGCGGCAGCGCCTCGTCCGGGTAGCCGGTGTTGATGTGCATCTGCCCGCAGCAGGTCTGCCCGGCCGGGAACACCACCTCGTGCCCGAGCCGCTCCAGCACCTCGACGGTGGCCCGCCCGGCGGCCGGCGCGACGGCGTCGACCAGGCAGGTCAGGAACAGCGCGATCCGCACGCGCTCATCTCAGCACGGATCGGTCGGGTAGATCAGCACCGATCGGGGTCAGTCCGGCGGATCGGTCGCGTCCGCGGACGTACGGCGCTCGAGCACGGTGTCCGGCGCCGCCTCCGGGTCGTACTCGCGCTCGTCGGAGTCGGCGAGGATCGCCGCCCCCTGCGCCTCGGGGTCGTCGCTGCCGGCCGCCAACTCCTCGGGCAGCAGGTCGTCCGCGCGGTGCCGCACCCTCGCCTGGTCCGGATCCATGCCGCGTTCCTGCCCCGCCGCCGCGCCGAGCAACCCGCGGGCCCAGGCCGGATGCTCGTGCAGCGCCCAGAGGACCGGCACCCGGCCGGTACGGATGCCACGCAGCGCGTCCTCGTCGTGGGTCGCGAACCAGACGTGCCCGACGACCAGCAGCAGCACCGCGAACGCCACCCAGTCGTGCACGAAGGTGGCGCCGATGCGTAGGTCCAGCGGCCAGCGGCGACCGTACTCGAGCACGATCCCGGTGCCGAGCAGGACCAGCCCGCCGCCGGCGGACAGCGATGCGTTGAGCTTCTGCCCGGCGTTGAACTTGCCCACCGGCAGGCCTGCGGTGCGCCGGTCGCGCCGACGCAGCCACTCCAGGTCGACCCGGGTCCATCGGTTGAGCAGCCGGTAGTCCGACCGCACCGCCCGCGACGCCCAGCCGAGCAGGACCGGCACCGGCAGCGCCAGGCCCGACCAGACGTGGATCTGCACGATCAGCGCGCGCCGGCCGACGATCTCCGCGATCGGCTCCAGGTACAGGGCGGCCGCGGTGGCCAGGCAGATCAGCCCGAGCACCGCGGTCGCCTGGTGCACCGCCCGTGACCCCGGCCCGAACCGCACCAGCCCAAGGCGCCGCGACGGCTCAGGTCGGTTCATCGCTGCGTCCGTTCGAGCGGCCGACCCAGCCGTCGACGTCGTAGCCGCGGTGCTCCCAGTAGCCGGGCTCGACGTCGCGGGTCAGCTCGATCCGGTCCAACCACTTCAGCGACTTGTACCCGTACATCGGCAGCACGGCCATGCGGACCGGCCCGCCGTGCGCGGCGCTGACCGGCTTGCCCTGCAGCCCGGTCGCGACCAGCACGTCCCGGCGCCTGGCCTGGTCGAGCGTGAGGCTCTCGCTGTACGACCCGTCGTACGAGGTGAACCGGACCGCGGTGGCCTCGGGGCGCGGTTCGGCCGCGGCGAGCAGGTCGGGCAGCGCGACCCCGGACCAGGTCACCGCCGGCACCCGCCAGCCGGTCACGCACTGGAAGTCGCGGACGAGCGTGGCCTGGGGCAGCGTGGCCAGCTCGGCCATCGACCAGGTCCGCGGCCGGCGGACCAGGCCGGCGACGGTGATCCGCACGTCGGCCGGCTCGCGGCGCGGGATCGAGGCGGTCACCGAGTAGAACCGGAAGCCGGCGCCGGCCGGGATCAGCTGGGTGAGCCCGGTCGGGTCGTGCGGGCCGACCACGGCGAGCGCGGCCTGCTCGGCGTCGGACAGCGTCCGGCCGAAGGCCACGCTCAGCCCGCCGAGCGCGAGCACGCCCAGCACCACCCGCCGGCCGACCGGCGCACCACGCTCGGTCTCCGACCGATCCGACCCCACCCCCCCATCCTGCGCCTCCCACCGGACGGCCGGTCCCAATAGGGTCCTGGCATGAACGTGGTGTTCGTGGAGCCGGCGTTCCCGCCCACGCAGCGGAACTTCGCCCGCGCGCTGGCCGAGACCGGCGCGTACGTCATCGGCATCGGCGAGCGGCCGGGCGAGTGGCTGGACGACGAGCTGCGCGGCTGGCTGTCCGAGTATCACCAGATCGACAACGTGACGGACGTCGGGCACATGACCGACTTCGTCCGCTGGCTGCAGTCCCGGATGTGGGTGGACCGGCTGGAGACCACGATCGAGGCGCACACGCTGCCGGTGGCTCAGGTACGGGAGACCTGCACGATTCCCGGCACCAGCGTCCGGACCGCCTGGCTGTGCCGGGACAAGCCGTCGATGAAGCAGGCGTTGCGGGAGGCGGGCGTGCCGACCGCGGCCTCCACCGCCGCCGCGCACGTGGACGAGATCTACGCGTTCGCCGACGCGGTCGGCTACCCGCTGATCCTCAAGCCGCGTACCGGCGCCGGCGCGCTGGACACGGCCAAGGTCGACTCCCGCGAGGAGCTCAGCGCCGCGCTGGGCGCGCTCGGCCAGGCCGACTCGATCGCCGTCGAGGAGTTCGTCGAGGGCCACGAGGGCTTCTACGACACGCTGTCCGTGCAGGGCGAGCCGCGGCTGGACTTCGTCAGCCACTACTTCCCGAACGTGCTGGAGGCGATGCGGACCCGGTGGATCTCGCCGCAGTTCATCGCGACGAACCGGGTCGACCGGGAGCCGGACTACCAGCAGTTGCGCGACCTCGGCCGCCGAGTCAACCAGGCGCTCGGCATCGGCACCACCGCGACCCACATGGAGTGGTTCTTCGGGCCGAAGGGGCTGAAGTTCTCCGAGATCGGGTGCCGCCCGCCCGGCGTCGGCGCCTGGGACCTCTACTCCGCTGGCAACGAGATCGACGTCTACAAGGCCTGGGCCGACGCGATCGTGCACGAGAACGTCTGGCACGTCCCGACCCGGCGGTACGCGGCCGGCATCGTCGCCCTGCGCCCGGACCGGGACGGCTCGATCACCTGGATCGAGGGCGTGGACGACGTGCAGGCCCGGCTGGGCGAGTGGGTCATCGACGCGAACCTGCCGGCGCCGGGCACGCCGACCCAGCCGGTCGAGGCCGGTTACATGGCCAACGCGTACGTGCGGATGCGCCACCCCGACTACGACGTCCTGCAAGGGATGCTCGACGACGTCGGCCGCAGCGTGCAGGTGCACGCTCAGTGAGCCGGCCCGGGCACCGGCGGCGATGACGATCACCGTGCTCGGCCCGCAGCGGCGGCCGACGGTGACGGCGTTGCCGGCCGGCACGGTGGCCGCCACGATCACCGCCGGCTGGCGGGCCCGCGAGCCCGACGACGCGGAGCTGGACCGCCTGCTCGGCGGCGGCACGGTCAACCTCCGCCTGTACGAGCGCTGGCTGGACGTGCTCGACCGGGACCGCGAGCTGGCCGCGGCCGAGGTCAACCACCGCGTGGTGGCCGAGGAGCTGCAGGAGCTGTACGCGTTGCAGGTCGAGCGGGCGGGCCAGGCGATGGACGCGATCCGGCGGACGGCGACCCGCCCGCGGACCCGGGACGGCGCGCTGGCCGACGCCGAGGCGGCGCTGCGGCTGCTCGACGAACGGCATCTCGACCGGATGTCGACGATCCGTACCGACTTCGAGGCAGCGTGGCGCCCGGCCGAGCGGGACGCGGTCGCCCAGCACCGCGACGAGGTCCGGACCGAGCTGGACCGGGCCGGGGTGCTGGTGATCACCGGCGGGCATGTCGGCGTGCTGCTGCACGTGCTGCGGCTGTTCGCGGTCACCCCGCCGGGCGACGTGCTGGCCTGGTCGGCCGGGGCGATGGCACTGACCGACCGGGTGGTGCTGTTCACCGACGGCCGGGCGGAGACGTACGCGCCGGGGCTCGGACTGGTGCCGGAGACCGTGCTGCTGCCGCACGCGCGCCGCCGGCTGCCGGTGGACGACCCGATCCGGCTCGGAGCGCTGGCCCGGCGGTTCGCGCCGGCCCGCTGCGTGGTGCTCGACGACGGCGGCACGCTGGCCGCGGCCAAGGTCATCGACCCGGACGGCCGGCTGTCGTGACCACCACCACCCGCCGGCTGGCGATCAACCGGCTCAAGGAGCGCGGCGCGCTGGACACGGCGACCGTGGACCGCTTCCTGCAGCGATACCCGGTGCCGATCGTCGAGGGCCGGCACTGCACGTTCCTGTTCCGCGGCGAGGCCGACGAGGTCTGGGTCCGGCACCGGGTCACCGGCCTGCCCGACCCGCTGCCGCTGCGCCGGCTGCGCGGCGTCGACCTGTGGTCGGTGGTGCTGGAGCTGCCGGAAGGCTCGCGGGTCGAATACCAGCTGGAGATCCGCCGCGGCGAGACGTACGAGCGGATCAACGACCCGCTCAACCCGCACCGATCGCATTCCCCGGTCGGCTCGTCCAGCGTCGTGTTCGCGACCGGGTACGTCGACCCGGAGTGGGCGAGGCCCGACCCGGAGACCCGGCCCGGCGAGCTGATCGAGCTCACCGTGCCGAGCCGGGCGTTGCGCCGGGACGCCAGGGTCACCCTCTACCTGCCGGCCCGGTTCCGCCGCACCACCGCGTACCCGCTGCTGGTCGTGCACGACGGCCCGGACTACCTGCAGTACGCGGCGGCGAAGACGGTGCTGGACAACCTGCTGCACCGCACCGAGGTGGCCGAGCTGGTGGCGGCCTTCCTGCACCCGGGCGAGCGCACGGTCGAGTACGCCGACTCGACCGCGCACGCCCGGTTCGTCACCGGCGAGCTGCTGCCCTACCTGGAACGGCGGTTCCCGCTGACCGCGCAGCCGGCCGGGCGGTGCCTGATGGGCGCGTCGTTCGGTGCGGTCGCGTCGCTGTCGGTGGCGTACCGGCAGCCGGCCACGTACGGGTCGCTGCTGCTGCAGTCCGGCTCGTTCGTGTTCACCGACATCGGCTCGGATCACGGCGGCGGGTCGGTGTTCGACCCGGTGGTCCGGTTCACCAACCGCTACCGGGCCCGGCCGCGGGCGGTCGCGGACAAGGTGTTCGTCAGCTGCGGCGTGTACGAGCCGCTGATCGTCCGGAACCGCTCGATGGTCCCGGTCTTCACCGAGACAGGTATGCGAGTGCGTTACATCGAGTCCCGGGACGGGCACTCCTGGGAGAACTGGCGGGACCGCCTGCGTGACGGCCTCTCGTACGTCTTTCCAGGACCCAGGAAATACGTGTACGAGTGACCCGGCCTACGCAAGCGCTCGCCGGAGTCAACAACCAGGTGCCGACAGGTTTCCCGGAGGTTAAGGTGAGCGCCGCGTCGGGGGTGCAACAGGAGGTCTGCGCGCATGTCGCCCCGGTCCAGGATCGGACCGGACCGGTGATGGCCGGCCCGTTGCAGGCGGCTGCCGCGCGGATGGTCGGCCGCACCACCGAGCTGGCCGGTCTGCGGGAGCGGCTGGCCGAGCTGCGGGCGACCGGCACCGGCTGCCTGGTGCTGGTCTCCGGCGAGGCCGGGGTCGGCAAGTCGCGGCTGGCCCGCGAGTTCGCAGCCGGCGCCGAGCGCGCCGGTGTGTCGGTGCTGATCGGGCGAGCGGTGCCGGACGGGGAGCCGTACCGGCCGCTGGTCGAGGCGCTCGGCGGCGCGCTGCGCGACCGGGGGCTGCCCGACGACGAGACCTTGCAGCCCTACCTGCCGGTGCTGGCGGCGGTGCTCCCGGACGCCGCGGTGCCCGGCGGGCGGGCCGACCCGCGCGGCGGGGCGGTGCTCGGCGAGGCGGTGCTGCGGCTGCTCGGGGCGCTCGCGCACCGGTCCGGCAGTGCTTCCGGCGCCGGGACCCTGCTCGTGCTGGAGGACCTGCACTGGGTCGACCCGGACACGCTGACCGTGCTGACCTACCTCGCGCACGCGGCCGACTCGAGCCCGCTGATGCTGGTCGTGACCACCAGGGCCGAGGTCGCGCCGCCCGAGCCGCTGCTCGACCTGGTCACCGCGACCAACGCCGCCGAGCTGAGCCTCGAACGGCTGGACGACGACGACGTCCGCGAGCTGGTCGAGGTGTGCCTGTCCGCCCCGCCGCCGGAGGAGGTCGTGGCCTTCGTCCGGGACAACGCCGACGGCCTGCCGCTGCTCATCGAGGAGCTGCTGACCGGGCTGCGCTCGGTCGGCGCGCTCGACGCGGCCGGGCGGCTGGTCGGCCCGCTCACGCCGGCGGTGCCGCGCACGTTCGCGGCGACCGTACGGCGCCGGGTGGAGGACCTCGACCCGGACGCCCGGTCGGTGCTGCAGGCCGGGGCCGTGCTCGGCCGCCGGTTCGACTGGCGGCTGCTGCCCGAGGTGACCGGGCTGTCCGAGGCCGAGGTGATGGCCGCGCTGCGGGCCGGGGTGCGGTCCGGGCTGATCCGGGCCGGCGAGGGCGACACGTTCGAGTTCCGGCACGCGCTGACCGGCGAGGCGATCCGGGACGACCTGCTGCCGCCGGAGCGGCGGGCGCTGGCCCACGCGGCCGCGGAGATCGTCGAGCGCCGCGACCCGGAGGCGTACGCGCTGGCCGCCGGGCTGCGGGCGGCTGCCGGGGAGGACGAGCGGGCGGCCGAGCTGTCGGTGGCCGCCGGGACGGAAGCGGCTCGGCAGGGCGCGCTGGCCTCGGCCGACCTGCTGTTGTGCCGGGCGGCCGACCTGGCCACCGCGCCGGAGCTGAAGACCAGGGCCGAGCGGGAGCTGCTGACCGTGCTGGTCGCCAAGGGCGACGCCGAGCGGTCGCTGGCCCTGGGCGAGCGGCTGCTGCGGGACGGCGACGAGAGCGTCCGGCTGGTGCTCGCCGAGGTGGGCGCCGAGGCCGAGCGCTGGGACGTGGCCGCGGCGTACCTGTCCGCGATCCCGGACGACGGCGACCCGCGGCTGAGCGTGCTCGTCGCCCGGCTGGCGTACGCCCGCGGCGAGCCGGAGCGGGCCAGACAGATCGCCCTGGCGACGCTGCGCGCGGCCCAGGACCGGGAGCTGTGGTCGGTCGCCTGCCAGGCGCTGGAGGTGATCGGGCGGGTCGCCCGGATCGACGACGCGGCCAGGGCAAGGGACGCGTTCGCGGCGGCCGAGGCGCTCGCCCGCGAGCACGACCTGCCGACCAGCCGGGTATCCGCGCTGCACGAGCTCGGCACGGTCGACCTGCTCCAGGACGGCTCGACCGCGCGGCTGGAGCGGGCCCGGCAGCTGGCCGAGGAGGCCGGCGTGCTCGGCAAGGCCGCGACGCTCGACCTGCAGATCGCCGCCGGGCTGCTGCACGGCGACCCGGCCCGCGGGCTGGAGCACGCCCGCCGCTGCGCCGACCTGGCCCGCCGCCTGCGCGCCGACCGGCTGCACGCGACCGCGGTCTGCTTCCAGGCCATCGCGTACATCGAGCTCGGCGACCGCGAGCAGGCCGAGCGGTGCACCGCCCAGGCCCTCACGCTCGCCCCGGACGACCTGGACATCAACGCCGCGGTCTGGGGACAGATCCGGGCGCACGACGCGCTGCTCGCCGACGACCTGCCCCGGCTGCTGGAGACCCTGGACAAGGCTGAGGACTACCTGCGGCGCAGCCCCAGCACCGCCGCGACGCCGATCCGCGGCCTGTGGGCGCTGGTCCGCACGCTGTCCGGGCAGGACGGCGACGCGGCCAGGGCGGAGGCCAGGCCCTGGTCGGTGAACTGGGAGAACGCGTCCCTGCTCGGGTACGCCGAGGCGGTCGCCTGCGGCCGGCGCAGCCGGCACCGGGAGGCCGACCGGGAGCTGGTCGAGGCCGACCGGGCGATGGCCGCGCTGCCCTGGTGGCAGCACCGGGTCCGGCTGCTGGTCGCCGACTCGGCGCTCAGCGACCACTGGGGCGACCCGGTCGGCTGGGCCCGGGAGGCGCTGCCGGTCTTCGCCGGCCGCGGCGAGACCAGGCTGGCCAGCCGCTGCCGCGAAGTGCTGCGGCGGGCCGGCGCCCCGGTGCCCCGCCCGGGCCGGGGCGACACCCCGGTGCCCTCGTCGCTGCGCGCGGTCGGCGTGACCAGCCGCGAGGTCGATGTGCTGCGGCTGATGGGCGAGGGGCTCACCAACACCGCGATCGCCCAGCGGCTGGTCCTCTCACCCCGGACGATCGAGACACACGTGGCGAACCTGGTCGCGAAGACCGGCGTGTCCAACCGGGCCGGGCTGGTCGCGCTGGCCCGGGCGCGCATTAAGTCCGGGCCGGAAGGCAGCTAACTGCGGGTCTGCGGACGCACGCGGTGATCGCTCCCACGGGGCACTCTATCGCGGGGAGCGACGCCCGCCGCGGTCGGCACGGCTCGCCGGATGTGGGTGCTGCTGAGGGAAACGGGGGGCCCCGGGGGGACGACCCGGGACGCCCTCCGACGTGGACCCGCCTCGCCGGCCGCACGCCTCGGGGGAAGCACAGTGCGGGCGTCGCCTTCTCCCCCTACCGCTCGCGCTCGTCCGGCGCCGGTTGGTCGAAGTCGACGTCGACCGTCTCGAAACCCTTGTGCTGCTCGGTCTGCGCGTACGAGGCGTACGCCCGGCGGTCGCTGCGGGTGAGCTGCACGTCGTCCGTGAACGGCGTGAGCAGGCTGCGCGGCCACAGCCGCCGTACCAGGACCGAGTTCAGCTCGGCACCGACGACCACCGCAAGCGCGGACAGGTAGAGCCAGGCCAGCAAGCCCAACACGACCGCGAACAACCCGTATGTCGCGCTGGAATGCCGCAGCGTGGTGCCGAAGTAGTAGGTGCCGCCGGACTGCAGGATCTGCCACAGGACCGCGGCCGTCAGCGCGCCCGGCAGCAGACCCGCGGTGCCCACCCGTCGCGCGGTCAGCAACCGGAACGCGAACAGCAGCAACGACGCGTTGAGCACCACCGCGGCCAGGGCGAACAGGATCCGCAGCCCGGTTCCGATCTCCGACGAGCCGACGTGGTCGGCGACCGAGCTGAGCGCCGACAGACCGGTCGACACGACCATCCCGATCCCGAGCACCACCAGCATCGTCAGGCTGCGCAGCCGGGCGGCGAACGGGTTCGGCCGGTGCGCCCGCGGCACCGCCCATACCTTGTTGAACGCGTTCTGCGCGGCCTGCACCACGCCGAGGCTCCCGTACAGGCCGACGAGCAGGCCGACCACGACGGCGACCGTGCTGCCGCGCAGCGAGTGCACGTTGTCGATCAGTTGCTGGCCGAGTACCGGCACCCGGCTCACCGCCGAGTCGAGCACCCGGTCCTGCAGCTGCGGGTCGTTGTGCAGCAGGAAGCCGAGCACCGAGGTGAGCAGCAACAGCAGCGGGAACAGCGACAGGAACGCGTAGTAGGTGATCATGGCGGTCAGGTACGGGCCCTGGTCGTCGAAGAACTTGTAGGCGACCGCGAGCGGGTAGCCGACCGCCGTGTGCCGGCGCTGGAAGCGGTCGACCCGCTCGATCCGGCCCACCGAGCGCCGCGCTACTGCTGGTCGGGGCGATCGGTCTGCTCGGCGAGGAAGCGCTCCAGCTCGGCGCCGAGCTCGTCGGCGGTCGGCAGCGGGCCGGTGTCGGAGGCGAGCAGGTTCTCCCCGCGGCCGGCCACGTAGGCGTCGTACTGCTCCTCCAGTGCGCGGACGACGGTCGCGACCTCCTCCGAGCGCTCGACCTGGCCGTCCACGTCCGCCCGCACCTCGGCCGCGGCCGCCTTCAGCGACTCACCGACCAGCTCGAGCCCGGTCGCCCGGGACACCGCGTCGAGCATCGTCTGCGCGGCCGCCGGGTAGTCGGTCTGGGCCAGGTAGTGCGGCACGTGCACGGAGAAGCCCATCGAGTCGCGCCCGGACGAGCCGAGCCGGTATTCGAGCAGGTGCACCGCACTGCCGGGCACCTGCACCCGCTGCAGCCAGGGTTGGTAGTCCGAGATCAGCTCGCGCCGGCTCGCATGCGCGGTCACCCCGAGCGGCCGGGTGTGCGGCACCGCCATCGGGATCGAGTTGAACCCGACCGAGACCCGCACGTCCAGCCGCCGGCAGAGCTGCTCGACCGCGGCGACGAACCGCTCCCACTGCACGTCCGGCTCCGGGCCGTCGAGCATGAGGAACCGGGTGCCGGCCGTGTCGGTCAACGCCTGGATCCGGATCTGCGGGGTCTCGTACCCCTCCCAGTGGTCCTCGACGAACAGCATCGGCGGCCGCCGGGCCCGGTAGTCGTAGAGCTGGTCGACGTCGAAGGTCGCCACGTCCACCGGGTCACCGTCCTCGCGCAGGTGGTCGGCGGCGAGCTTGGTCGCACCGGCCGCGTCGACGAACCCGGTCATCGCCACGACCAGCACCGGCCGCTCGAGCTCAGGCAGCTGCGGGGCCAGCTCGTACAAGCCCCCCGGATCAAGCACCGCAACCCACTTCCGCCATGCCTCTAGCGTACGGCTGTGCGCACGGACGACGGATGCGAGCAGTGGACGGACGTCTCAGGCAACGGACCGCCGCCGGTGCTGTGCCACGGCGGACCGGGCCTGTGGGACATGTTCGGCGAGCTGGCAGCGGAGCTGGCGGACGTGCGGACGGTGTGGCGGTGGGACCAGCGCGGCGGCGGGCGCTCCGGCGGCCCAGGGCGCTACGCCGTGGACCGGTTCGTCGCCGACCTCGACGCGCTGGTCACCGCCGCCGGCGCGCTGCCCGATGTCATCCGGGTGGTCCTGCCGGACGTCGGCCACATCCCGTGGCTGGAAGCGCCGGAGCCGTCCTACCCGGCGCTGCGGGAGTTCCTGTGAGCGGGCGGGAGAAGTTACGGCACAACCCGCTCAACGCCGTCACCGCGTCGGTCGAGCGGGTGCACCTTCCCGACGGCTCCACCCGGGTACGCAAGCAGCTGCGCCGGCCCGGCGCCGCCGACACCGGCCCGTGGGCTGGCTCGGACGACCCGCGGCACTGGAACTACTGGCGTCGCGAGGCCGAGGTCTACGGCTCGGCCGCGGTCCGGGCCGGGTTGCGCGACACCGGGCTCGAGCTGCCCGCCGCGGAGGTCGAGGACGGGCGGGTGCTGTGGCTGGAGGACGCGGCCGGCCGGCCGGGCACCGAGTTCACCCTCGCCGACCACGAGCGGTTCGCGACCGCGCTCGGCCGGTGGCAGGCCCGCGGCCCGCTGGACGCGCCGTGGACGTCCCGCCGGTTCCTGCGCGAGTACGCGGCGAGCAAGCCCGCTCCGTACGAGCTGGTCGGCGACGACCGCGCGTGGGCGCTGCCGCTGGTCCGGGACTGCTGGCCGCCGGGGCTCCGTACCGGCTGGGGCCGGCTGCTGGCCCACCGGGAGCTGCTGCTGGTGACGATGGAGCGGCTGCCGCGCACATTCGCCCACCTCGACGTCTGGGTGAGCAACGAGATCGCCCGTCCCGACGGCCGGACCGTCCTGCTGGACTGGGCGTTCGCCGGCGACGGCGCGATCGGTGAGGACGCCGGCAACCACATCCCCGATGCCGCGTTCGACCTGTTCTGGCCGGCCGAGCGGATCGCCGAGCTGGACGCGGCGGTGACCGCGGCCTACCTCGCCGGTCTCCGGGAGGCGGGCCGGTCGGGCGACCAGGCCGAGGTCCGGCTCGGGATCGTCGCGTCCTGCGTCAAGTACGCCTGGCTGCTGCCGGGGATGCTCGCCCGTGCGTCCGCGACCGAACACCATGCGTACCACGAGGTCGCGGACGCCGAGCACCTCTACCGGCAGCGCGGGCTGGTGCTGGCCCACCTCGTCGGCTGGTGCGACGAGGCGCTAGCCCTGCTCGAAGCCGGCCGGTAGCGGCGCCGTGTGCAGCACGTGCAGCCGCTGGGTGGCCCGGGTGATCGCGACGTAGAGGTCGTTCAGGCCGCGCACCGACTCGGACGCGATCGCCGCGGGCTCCAGCAACACGACCCCGTCGAACTCGAGGCCCTTGGCCTGCGGCACGGTCAGCACCGCGACCCGGTCGGTGAGCACGCCGTCGACGGCCTTGCGCACCCGGTCGAGCAGCGAGTGCGGGGCGATCACCCCGAGCGTCCCGGCGCCGACCAGGTCGAGCTCGTCCCGGACGATCCCGGCCACCGCGTCGACCACGTCCGGCACCGCGGTGAACACCGGGTCCCACTCGGTCGTCCGGGCCGAGACCGGCGGCGGCTGGTGCAGCCCGGTCTCCCGCAGCACCGAGGTGGCCAGCTCCATCAGCTGGGCCGGCGTCCGGTAGTTCACGGTCAGCGTCTCGATCCGCAGCCGGTCGGCCACGTACGGGCGGAACGTCGACTCCCAGGACCGCACCCCGTTCAGCGCGCCGGTCTGGGCCAGGTCGCCGACGACCGTCATCGACCGGGTCGGGCAGCGGCGCATCAGCACCCGCCACATCATCGGCGAGAGCTCCTGCGCCTCGTCCACGACGACGTGCCCGTACGTCCACTCCCGATCGCCGGTGGCGTGCTCGGCCACCGACCGGCGCACCGGCTCGTCGGCCCAGCGAGCGGCCAGCTGCTCGGCGCTGACCATCCCGGCGGCCGGCGAGTCCCGCAGCACCTCGCGGGCATACTCCAGCTCCGCGCTCGGACCCGTCGGCGCCGGCGCGGTCTCCTCCGAGCCGAGCAGCTCGGCCGCCTCGTCCAGCAGGGCAGCGTCCGCCTGCGTCCACGCCGCCGAGCGCTCCCGGGCCAGCAGCGCCCGCTCCCGTGTGGACAGTCGGCGGCCGGCCGAGTCCAGTCGCCACGGCTGGGCGAACAGGTCCCGCAGCAGCCGTTCCGGCCGCAGCGGCGGCCAGCAACCGTTGAGCTCGCGCCGGACGTCCGGGGACTCGCGCAGTTCGGCGACGTGGCCGGCGCGCTCCTCCGGATCCATCGCCCGGCCGCCGGCGAGCTGCGCGGCGAGCTGGCCGAGCAGGTATTTGACGAACGTGACCCGGCCGGCGTTGTGCGGTCGCCCGCCGCGGCGGGCCCGCTCCAGCGCGGTGCGCACGTCGCCCGGCCGCAGCAGCACGGTCCGCCCGCCGACGGCCAGCTCGACCGGCTCCCGCAGCGATTTCTGCCGGTCCTGCACCGCCCGGCGCAGCACCTCCGCCATCCGCTCGTCGCCCTTGACCGCGGCGACCTCCGGGTCCTCGTCGGCGACCGCGTCCACGCCGGGGTAGAGCCGTCCGGGCGTGACCAGCACGGTCGCCTCGGCCTCGCCGAGTGCCGGCAGCACCGCGTCGATGTAGCGCAGGAACCGCTCGTTCGGGCCGACCACGAGCACTCCGGCCGAGGCGATCCGGTCCCGGTGGGTGTAGAGCAGGTAGGCGGTGCGGTGCAGCGCGACCGCGGTCTTCCCGGTGCCCGGTCCGCCCTGGACGACGAGGATCCCGGACAGCGGCGAGCGGATCACCCGGTCCTGCTCGGCCTGGATCGTGCCGACGATGTCGCGCATCTTGCCGGTGCGGGCGGCGTCCAGCGCCATCATCAGCGCGCCCTCGCCGGCCAGCACCGGCCCGTCCCGCTCCGGGTCGTACGCGTCGAGGTCGAGCACCTCGTCCTCGATGCTCGTCACCTGCCGCCGCTCGGTGGCCAGCTGCCGGCGCCGGACCACCCCGTCCGGTTGCACCGCGGTTGCCCGGTAGAACGGCTCGGCCGCCGGCGCCCGCCAGTCGACCAGCAGCTGCCGGTGCTCGTCGTCGGACAGCCCGATCCGGCCGACGTACCGGCGTTCGCCGCCGAGCAGGTCGAGCCGGCCGAAGCAGAGCCGCTCCTCGACCGACCGCAGCTGGGACAGCCGGCCGGCGTGCAGGGCCACGAAGGCGTCCCGCTCGCTACGGGCGGCTGGCGTGCCGGCCGTCGGCTGCCGGCGGACCGAGTCCAGCGCCTGCTCGCTGCGCAGCCGGAGCTCGTCCAGCCGGGCGTAGAGCACGTCGAGGTGCTCCTGCTCGGCCTTGCGCTCGGTGTCGACCACGACGCCTCCCCGAAATAGGGCCCGTCCATTCTGCCGGGGCGCCATGGGCGGGTGGCACGTTCCCCCATCAGGTCGTACGAGCCGGACAATTGCACTAGCCGGAACGGGTCAGTGCACGCCTGGGGACGTCTTGACGCGCCCGCGAAACCGTGCGTTAAATCATGGCTTGAACTAAGCGGTGACATTGCAGTCGAGCGGCGGCGACAGCAGACCAATCCGGTCGAAAGGCGACAGGCGCATGGCTCTTCCGCTCTCCGCGCGCGGCCGGGCGTCGCGCGCGGCGCTTCTGCTCGTCGTGCTCGCGGCGGCGGTCCTCGGGCTGCCCGCGCTCACCCCGGCCGCCGGTGCCCCCGATCCGCCGATCTCGCAGGTCACGCTCAGCTGGGAGACCGCGTTCGGCCGGTCCTCCCAGATCCAGACGGCATCCTCCCCGTCCCTCCCCGTCCAGGCAGGAGAGCCATGTCCATCCTCACCGTCGCGCGCGGCCCCAGCCGGCTGCTGGCCGCCGCAGTCTCCGCCGTCACGATCGCCGCCACGGTCGCCGTCGCCGGGCTGTCCGGCACCGCGGACGCCGCCGATCCCCTGATCTCGCAGGGCAAGCCGACAACCGCGTCCTCGACGGAGAACGCCGGCACCCCGGCCTCCGCCGCCGTCGACGGCAACACCGGCACCCGGTGGTCTTCCGCGTTCAGCGATCCACAGTGGATACAGGTGGACCTCGGCGCCACCGCGAACGTGACCCAGGTCGTGCTCAACTGGGAGGCCGCGTTCGCGCGGTCGTTCCAGATCCAGACCGCGCCGGCCGCTACCGGGCCGTTCACGACGATCTTCTCGACCACCACCGGGGCCGGCGGCATCCAGACGATCCCGGTCACCGGCTCGGGCCGGTTCGTCCGGATGAACGGGACCGTACGGGCGACCCAGTTCGGCTACTCGCTCTGGGAGTTCCAGGTCTTCGGCACGTTCGGAGCGGCCACCTGCGGCACCACCAACGCGGCGCTGAACCACCCGGCCAGCGCCTCGTCGACGGAGAACGCGGGGACGCCGGCGAGCGCCGCCTTCGACGGCAGCACGACCACGCGCTGGTCGTCCGCGTTCAGCGACCCGCAGTGGCTGCAGGTCGACCTCGGCGGCACCGCGACCGTCTGCCAGGTGCGGTTGACCTGGGAGGCGGCGTTCGCCACCGCGTTCCAGATCCAGACCGCGCCGGCGGCGACCGGACCGTTCACCACGATCTTCTCCACCGCCACCGGCACCGGCGGCACCCAGACGCTCAACCTCAGCGGCAGCGGCCGGTTCGTCCGGATGAACGGCACCGCCCGGGCCACCCAGTTCGGCTACTCGCTGTTCGAGATGGCGGTTTTCACCACCGGCGGGACCACGACGCCGCCGGTGACCGGCGGCGGCGACCTCGGCCCGAACGTGCACGTCTTCGACCCGTCGATGGGCACCGCAGCCGTGCAGAGCGCGGTCGACTCGGTGTTCTCCGCCCAGGAAACCAACCAGTTCGGCACCCGGCGGGACGCGCTGCTGTTCAGGCCGGGGCAGTACAACATCAACGTCAACGTCGGCTTCAACACCTCGGTGATCGGCCTCGGCCGCAACCCCGACGACGTCAACATCGGTGGGCTCACGGTCGACGCGCAGTGGTTCGGCGGCAACGCGACCCAGAACTTCTGGCGGTCGGCGGAGAACTTCATGGTGCCCGGCTCGGCCCGGTGGGCGGTCGCGCAGGCCGCGCCGATGCGGCGGGTCGACATCCGCGGCGACCTCAACCTCGCCCCGACCGGGTTCGGCTTCGCCTCCGGCGGCTACATCGCCGACAGCCGGGTCGTCGGCGCGGTGCAGCCGTTCTCCCAGCAGCAGTGGTTCACCCGCGACTCCAACATCGGCAGCAACCAGAACGCCGTCTGGAACAACGTGTTCGTCGGCGTGCAGGGCGCTCCGGCGCAGAGCTTCCCCAACCCGCCGTACACGACGGTCGCGACGACGCCGGTGATCCGGGAGAAGCCCTACCTGTTCGTGGACTCGACCGGGGCGTTCAACGTGCTGGTGCCGAACCTGCGCACCAACACCTCCGGCGCCACCTGGCTGTCCGCCCCCACGCCGGGCACCGTGGTGCCGCTCAGCCAGTTCTACGTGGCCAAGCCGACCGACAGCGCGGCCACCATCAACCAGGCGCTGGCGCAGGGCCTCAACCTGCTGTTCACGCCGGGCATCTACAACGTCGACCAGACCATCACCGTTACCCGGCCCAACACGGTCGTCCTCGGCATCGGATACGCCACGCTCGTGCCCGTCAACGGCGTCGTGCCCATGTCGGTGTCCGATGTGGATGGTGTGAAGATCTCCGGGCTGCTGTTCGACGCCGGCACCACGAACTCTCCGGTGCTGCTGCAGGTCGGGCCGACCGGCTCGACGGCCTCGCACGCCGCCAACCCGACCACGATCCAGGACGTGTTCTTCCGGATCGGCGGCGCCGGCCCCGGCAAGGCCACCAACAGCCTGCTGGTGAACAGCAACAACACGATCATCGACCACATCTGGGCGTGGCGGGCCGACCACGGCTCGGGCGTCGGCTGGACCACCAACACGGCGGACACCGGCCTGACCGTGAACGGGCAGAACGTGACCGCGTACGGCCTGTTCGTCGAGCACTACCAGAAGAACGAGGTGCTCTGGAACGGCAACGGCGGCCGGACGTACTTCCTGCAGAACGAGCAGCCGTACGACCCG